>PMZT01000190.1 GCA_003170085.1 Planctomycetia bacterium
GCATCATGAACATCATGCTGGCCTCCGTGACCGAGCGCACCCACGAGATCGGGCTGCGCATGGCGGTGGGCGCGCGGCCGAAGGACATCCTCCTGCAGTTCCTGACCGAAGCGATGCTTCTGTGCATCTTCAGCGGCCTCGTCGGCATCGCCGTGGGCCACTTCGCCTCGTGGGCGGTCACGGCGTTCCTGCACTGGCGGACGATCCTGTCGGTGCCCACGATCGCCATCGCCTTCTCGGTCTCGGCGCTCACCGGGATCATCTTCGGTTTTTACCCGGCGTGGCGTGCCTCGCGCATGGACCCGATCGAGGCGCTGCGGTACGAGTAGCGGCGAAGTCCAAGGACTTGCGCGGCCCGCCGCCTGCTGATGTAAGCCATTGTGAATCAGTTAATCAAGTGGTGCCGGAGGGGGGAGTCGAACCCCCACCAGGTTTACCCCGACGGGATTTTGAATCCCGCGCGTCTGCCAGTTCCGCCACTCCGGCACCTAATCGTAACCTCAGAAATCATCTATGGTTATCCTAGTCCGCTTGAAAACACGGTGGCCGATGCGTTTCCACTGGTCACGCCCTGGTCACGGAATCGCCCATCAGTTTCAGTACCTGCCCGGCAATCTCCGGCCCGGAAACGCCCGAGTAGAATTCCAGACCAACGCGGGTCCCGTGCCCAAGGACCGCCCCGACCATCCAGTCCGGAACGCCCCGCCGTCGCATGTTTGTCTCGGCCGTCCGCCGGAGGAACTGCATGGGCTTGCCGTCGCTCGGGCGAATGCCAAGACCGAGAAGGACCGCCGAGGCGGATTTCCACAGGCGCTCACGATACCGGCGCCCTCCACCGGCCGCCTCGCCGGATTTCAGCGGAACCCAGAGAAGCGGGCCATCGCGGTGTGAAAGTTCCTGGAGCAGCCCTGCCGTGTCGGCGTCCAGGGGAACCGTTTTTCCTCGGCCCTCTTTCGTCCGCCGCCGCCCCGTGACGGGGATCCGAAGTGTCCCCGACGAGAAGTCGATATCGGCCCGCTCGATGGCCGCCAGTTCACCGACACGGGGCCCCCATAGGCACGCGAGCCTCAGTGAGGCGTGAATCCATGTTGGCTGCTGCTCGATCACTTTGAGGAACCGCGTCGTCTGTTCCGGCGTCAGGGCGTCGGGGTCCGGCCTCGAGATCCTTCCGTGCGACCGGACCTTGATTACTGGATTGGATACGAGAAGCTCCATGTCGACGGCCCATGCGAAGATCGCATGCAGCGTCCGCAGGTCCTTGCGGACGGTCCATGGGCCAACGTCGGCCGCACGGGAAATTCGGTAGCGTTCGACGAGGGCGCGGTCGACCTGGGCGAGCGTCCGCGGGCCGCAGACCCGCGTGAAGCGGGCCAACACCAGCCGGTACATCGAGAGCGTGGACGGTTGCAGGCCCGTCGCCGCCGACGCAAGGTACCGCTCGACGAAATCCGCCCAGGGCAGTGCCCCGTCGGCGTCGATGTCGCCGAGGAGGCCGTTGAGCTCCGCCTGCCAGAGTTCGCGGTGCTGCTCGGCCAAGGCGGCGGACATTGGCCCGATCGTGTCCTGGTGGGTCCGGCCGCTCTTGGGCGGATCCTCCCAGCGCAGCACCCACGGTTTGCCGTCTCGGCTCCGACGGCGGGTCATCCGAACGTGATAGAGAGGCATGGTTGGTAGCTCGCCCAGTACAGGCGGGCCATTGTGCGCGGGGACGGGCGGCGTGTCAAGGGCGGGCATGGGTTCACTGGGTCCTCGCGCGGCGGACAGAGGACATCGGATCGGTCGGCCGGACCCCGGCCCCGGCCTGGAATTCTCGGACGGCGCCGACCGAGATCCTCAGCCGCCCGCCCCACCTGGCTGCCGGCAGGAGGCCCTCGCGGACCCACCTGCGTACCGTCTCCGCGTGGACGCCGAGCAGCTCGGCGACCTCTTCGACGGTCAGCGTTCGAAGGTCGTCCAGGGCGGTCATGATCATGCACCCTCCCTTCCGTCACATTCGGCGGGACGACTGTACTGGATGAGCTCGCAGCAACCCTGCTTTCGAGAGCACGCGAAGCCGTGGGCGGCAACGCCGCTACGGATGGGCAGGCCTGGACCGCCATTGGCCTTGAGGAGCGGACTGCGGCAGCGCAGGGCATCCTGGTGCCGGCAGCCGGAACAGGTCGGCATGATGCCTGGTGCGGGCGCCCAGCGATCCACGCGGCGATACAGTCGAGGGTGCGGCTCAATGAGCCTGGCGCAGGCATCGCAAAGCACCAGGAAGATCGGCTCGGGCCGATCGGCCTCGTCGTGTTCCTGCCAGACGGCCAGGTTGATACTCGGCAACTCGCCACGACCGCAGGCCTGACAGGCCACCAGCGTGCGCGGATGGGACAAGGTTTCAGAGAGTCGGGGCCACTCAGGCATGGGTTGGCCTCCCCGTTGCGTCGATGCCCAATACCCGCTGATAGGAGTCCTTCCAGCGGACCTGCGGGTTCCCATTGAGGATCTCGTAGACGGCGCGCATCTTCGCCGGCGTCTGGCCGGCCTCTATGTCCGAGATGGCCGCGTCCAGGCCATGCATCCCTCGACACCAGGCGGTGCGGGCGCGGAATTGGTTGGCGGCTCCAATCCAGATTTCACCCTCGGCGCCGGCAGCCATTACCTTCAAGACGAGATTGTCGGCGAGGTCCGGCTCCAGGAGCGGTTCGGCCGAGATGCTCACCTCCATCCCCATCCGCCTGGCACTCTTGATGGCCTCGATACGTTCCGCCGGCGGCGGCGCTCCGGGCTCCCAGAACACCGCCATTTCATAGCTCAGACAGGTGAGGCTCACTCGCAGCTCAATTTGCCCTCGGCCGCGGGCGAAGTGGTGTGCCGCCATCAGGAGCGGCGGGACATGCCCCGCCGCCTTCGACACAACGAGGACCCGGTTGTCGGCCTGGAGCAAGCCGACCAGCGCCGAGAGACAGGCTCCGCCATTGCCGGCGGTGATGTCGTGCGTGGTCGGAAACATCACCGTGCCTTGATACTTTTTCCGTCGCGAGGTCGCGGCATCGGCGTCGGCCCGCTCGTTCGTCCAGTCCGCCGCCGCCTCGATCTTTCCCCACCGCAGGGCCGCCTGTCGGGCGTAGCAGTAGAGGCAGCCATGCCGGCATCCGAGGCAGCAATTAACGGAGTGGTCGGACCACTCCCGGGTTCCCGTGGCTCGAATCATGTGGACTGGCCCTCCGTCTTCGCGGCGACAGGGCGTCCGAAGATGTCGACCTCGTACACTGGCGCGCAGCAGCCGCGAGCCTTAATCTTCTGCGGATACCTGTCGTTCTCGCCGGGAGGCCGGCAATCCGAAAGTTGCACCGGACACGCCAGATACCTCTGGGCATCGGGGTTGAAGCCGCGCGCGGCCGACACGGATGGGCCGAAATGGAGACCACCTCCGCACTCCTTGCGGCCCCCATCCCAATCCTTGGCCTCCGGCGTTGACCCGGGCAGATACAGAACGCCGTTCGGGCTCGTAAACGAGTAATCGACCGCCTTTAATAAGATTACCACTCCGCCCGAAACCTCCAGACCATAATGTTTGCACCATGCCTCGGCCGAGAGAACAGCCGGGACGGCGCGGACAATGCCGCCAACCACTCGCGCTTGGCTACCCTCGACATTGAGAACCACCTGATCGGAAGCTCGAACTTCGACCGGGCCGCGAACGTGAAGTAAGGAAAGTCCGTCGGCCTCCACGTGCGGCTGGCTCG
>PMZT01000285.1 GCA_003170085.1 Planctomycetia bacterium
CCGCGAATCTCGACCTTGCGGAAACCCACCCGCACGGGCACCACTTCAAGCACCGCGCCCGCCGCGTCCTTCAGCGTCACGAGGAGCGTGTACAGGTACGGGGCCTCGGCCGACCACTGGCGCGGCTGCGCCACGGGCATCTTCATCGCCACCGTTTCAACCGCGCCGGCCGCCACGGTAGCGCCGGCCGACCGCCGCGCGACCGCCGCACCTGCGCCATCGACGAGCCGGGCCTCCAGCCGATACGCCCCGGCGGCGCCCTCCGACGCATTCTCCACCTTCGCCCGGAGCGAGAGCGTCGCGTCCTTATAAGCCGCGTCGAAATCGGTGACCACGGCGATGTCGGTCACGTGCACGCGCGGCACGGAGAGGAGGTAAACGTCGCGGAAGAGGCCGCTCAGCCACCACATGTCCTGGTCCTCGCAGTACGTGCCGTCGGACCACTGGAACACGCGCACGGCCACCGTGTTCGCGCCGGGCCGAACGTATGGCGTTATGTCGAACTCCGCCGGGATGCGGCTGCCCTTGCTGAAACCCACCTCCCGGCCGTTCACCCACACGTAAAACGCCGAGTCGACGCCCTCGAACCTGAGGAGCGTCCGGCGCGCCGCCCAGTCGTCGGGCAGAAAGAACTCGCGGCGATACGAGCCGGTGGGGTTCTCGGTGGGCACGCGCGGCGGATCGACCGGAAACGGGAACTGCACGTTCGTGTAATGCGGCCGGCCGTAGCCCCGCATCTGCCAACTGCACGGCACGGGGATGTCGTCCCACGCGGCGGCGTCGAACGCCTCCTCGAAGAACGCCGCCGGCGCCTCGGCAGGCGTGCGGGCATAATGAAATTTCCATACGCCGTTGAGAAGCCGGAACTGCGGTGTCGCCGCCCGTTCGCCCGTCATCGCCGACGCCTCGTCCGGATACGGAAACGCGTAGGCCCGCGCGGGCAGGCGGTTGCGGTGGATGAGCTTCGGATTCTCCCAATCGTTCATCGTGCGTCCCTCCCGGTCGTGCGAAACGGCCGCCCCAGGGCGGCGTTCTTTCCGAAAGGGGAAGATACGTAAGCCCGCGCGCGAAAGCAAGCATTGCGTCGGAAGCCGCGCGCCCCGCCGCCGGACAGTGGTGTACCGCCGCGCTTGTGAGTACAATTACCGCCCATGCGTAACGACACAACGCCACTTGAGCTTTTGCGCGGTGGGTCTCCGTACCCACCGCGCACAAACGCCCTACGTTCGCGAAGCTTAGCGGCAGCATGCCTCATCGCCCTGTGCGCCTGCGCCGCGTGCATCGCAAGCGCCTCCGGCACCGAGGCGCCGTCAACTCCGCCCGAAAAGAAGCCGATCGCGACCGCCAAGACGCCGCTCGGCGATCTCCTCCGTAAGTGGTTCGCCGAGGGCACCGCGGCCGGCAACGCGGGCGACTTCTACGACAACCGCGACCGCGGCCATTCCCGTTTCAGCACCGACGCCTACCCGCAGCTCCTCAAGATCGAGTACACCGATGACGAGCGCAAGCGCAACGCCGACTGGGCACTCCAGGGCCGCGTCCTGCCGGGCGTCGTCTTCGGCAACTCGTCGACCTCCTCCGGCGTGACCAACGGCGGCAGCAACCCGCGCATGGCCTACACCCACCCGAAGGGCCTGGCCCTCCTTTACGCGCAGTACTCACATAATAATCTCTACGTCTACCCTGAGCACCAGGACCACGATCCGGGCCATAACGGCAACCCCGGCCATGGCGACGTCTATCCGACCAACACGCCGTACGGGATCATCTCGCAGGGGTCCTCGGGGTCCGACCAGCCGTTCCTGCGAGCCCTCGCGCCCACGCTCGCGGCCTTCCGCCCCGCGGTCAAGAAGAAGCTCGTCGATACCGGCCTCCTCATGCCCACGGTCCAGATGATCCTTCGAATGACCAGCAAGCGCCTGGCCGACCCCAAGGAATATCTCAGCGGCAAGGCCCACCCCACCGTGTTCGAGGGCGTGTGGGTTGACGAGATGAAAATGGCGCGGCTGGCCCACGAGATTCTGCCCGACGACATCCCGCCGGCCGTGCGCCTGCGCACCGTGGAAGAGGACGAGGCGGCCCTCAATCGCGATTTCTTCGACGCCGCGGGCGCCGACGAAATTTTAGGCAACACCCCGTGCGTCATCGCGCGGGTCCATCGCAGCGCCCGCCGCGATCACCGCATCGTCGTGAGCGCCGAGGCCAGCATCGACCTGAACGAGCGGCCGCTCGAGTTCCAGTGGATCGTGCTGCGCGGCGACCCCCGGCGCATCCACATCACGCCGCGCGACGACCGCGCCGCCGTGTGCGAGGTCGTCATCGGCTGGCACGAACGGCGGCCCGTGACGGAGGGCGACCCGCTGGAATCGAATCGTGTTGATATCGGCGTGTTCGCCCACAATGGCAAGTACTACTCGGCTCCCGCGTTCGTCACGATCCTGGCGCTCGACGATGAGGCCCGCACGTACGCCGACGACGGCCGCGTGCTTGAAATTGGTTATGGTGCGGGCACCACCGAGATCACAGTGCCCAACTGGACCGCGCTCCTCGCGATCTTCAAGCCTGGCGACGATCGCCTGGGGGCCGCCCTACTCCAGAAGCCGCTGAAGGCCGACGAAATCGCCGCCGTCCTGAAGGCCGCCGATGAGTACAAGACGGCGCAATCGGCCGCCGATGCCGCCCAGGCGCGCAGCAAGGACATCCAGGCCGCCCGCACGAACGCCGCCGACGCGCTCAAGGCCGCCGACAAGCGGCGCGGCGAGGCCAAGGCGGCCCGCGACAAGTCGCCCGGCGGCGAAACATCGGCGGCGCTCGATAAGGCCGAGACCGAGTTCAAGGCCGCGCAGGACGCCGATAAGAAGGCCGACGCCGACGCTGCCGCCGCCCGCAAAGACGCCGACACCGCCGCCAAGGCCGCCTTGGAAGTCCTCACCCGGAAGCGCAGCGACCTCCGCGAACCCGTGAAGCCGCTCATCGAGGCCGCGCTCAGGAACCTGGCCGCCAGCCCCACGTTCTACGCCGAGAACGCCAAGCCAATAGCCGCGGCCCTCGCCACCGCCGATGCCGGTGCCAAGGCCGCCGTCGAGACCGCGCGGCGGCGACTCGCAGGCTTCGGCCTGCTGAAGGACGCCGCCGGCGACGCCTTTGACCTGCGACCGGCCCGCGACGGCCCCGACCCCGCCACCGCGCGGCTGACCGCGTTTGAAAAGGGGTTGGTGGAACAGTTCAACGGCCAGGTCCTGGGCCGCGTGATCTTCGCGGGAACCGTGAATTTCTCGACCCGCCGCAACTACGTGGACCCGCGCATCGCCACGCCCAAGTCGTGGCGCGACGTCTATCAGTATTCCCCCACCGGCGAGTGCCTGGGCTGGACAAGATACGACGGGGCGAGTGCCGCGGAGTTCAACGCCGAGGGCCAGGCGGTGATCGAAAAGGACGCCTCCGGCCGCTGCCTTGCCGCCCACCCGGTCCGCTACGAGCGCGAGACGCCTAAAGATATGTCATCCTTCTGGACCCCCAAGCCCCTGAAGACGGTCATAGACCCCGCCGTGATCAGGTACGAGTACACTGGTCCCGCCGACTGGCGCGGGCACGTGAAGGCGGGGGGCGGGGAGAAATAGCGGTGGCGCGGCACGCCCGAGCGGCGGAATCAGGAGGGCGAGACAAGCTGCGCCTCGATTTGTACTTGCGTCTGTGTGCGGCATGGAATAACCTATGCGGACGTGCGATGATGGCCTTGCGATGAGGAGCGCATGATGGATGTGAATGCCCGACTGAACAACGCTCTCTTGCGCCTTTCCAAGCGTGCGGAGGCCGTAGACCGAGAGAAGTTGGTGGAGACCTTCGTTGACACCGGCACCCTCCTGACACTCCTCAGTTCGAAAGACCATCAGGTGATATTCGGGCGTCGCGGAACTGGCAAGACACATGCGTTGCTATATCTCGCCGACGTTGTCTCACGCCACAAGGACATTGCGGTCTACGTAGACATGCGGAGCGTCGGATCAACAGGGGGGCTCTACGCCGATGCTTCACTCCCGATCACAGAGCGGGCGACCCGATTGCTTGCGGACACGCTATGTTCTATTCACGAGAGCCTGTACACGGCAGTCCTGGAATCCGATGACCTGGATCTCAGCCAGCTTGGTCCGCCGCTAGATCAACTGGCGTCGGCAGCCACCGAGGTTGTAGTGAAAGGACCCGTTGACCAGGAAATCATCAAAGAGGCGACATCCGCTACTGAGATTTCGAGTGGCGTGTCATTCGGACTCGATAAGTTAGGTCCCAGCCTGAAGCTTGCCTCTGACGACGAATGCAAGTCAAGTGAATCTAGGCTGATCCGAAGTTCTGTGACGGGGGAGCAACGGCATCGCGTGCATTTCGGCGCGGTCGCAAAGTCGATTGGCAAGTTTGCGGAGAAGATGGGGCCTCGTCGGCTCTGGGTGTTGCTCGATGAGTGGAGCGTCGTGCCAATCGATTTACAACCATACTTGGCCGACTTAATTCGTCGCGCTCTTTTTCCTGTGCCCGGGCTTACAGTGAAAATCGGCGCCATTGAACAGCGATCCAATTTCCAACTCGCGGGAAGCCGCGGCGACTACGTCGGAATCGAAATCGGGGCAGACATTTCCGCCGATCTCAATCTCGACGATTTCATGGTGTTCGACAACGAACCTGCTCGCGCGACGGACTTCTTTCGCGATCTTCTTTACAAACACTACAAGTCAGTGGAGGCCGACGCAGGTGTTGTCGAAGGGCCAACTTCGGCGCAGCAGTTCGTTTCGATGGTGTTCACGCAGAAGACGCCTTTTGAGGAGCTGGTTACCGCCGCAGAAGGAGTTCCGCGGGACGCAATCAACGTGCTTTCCCTCTGCGCACAACGTGCGGTCAAAGACCCCATTTCCATAGTCCATGTAAGAAGTGCCGCGAAGACGTGGTACCAGCGGGACAAAGAGGCCGCAGTCTCCGCAAACCCCAAAGCAAGCTCGCTTCTACACTGGATTCAAGACAAAGTTATTGCCCACCGCAGAGCGCGCGCCTTCCTGATTCGGACTGGCCGCAGACACGACCTGATTGACGCGCTCTTCGACTCACGGGTCCTTCACCTAGTGAAGCGAAGTGTATCCGCTCACGACCAGCCTGGAGTGAGATATGATGTATACAAGATCGATTATGGATGCTACGTAGACTTGCTAACCACACAGAAAGCTCCGCAGGGACTCCTCGCCCTCGATGCAGATGCGGACGGCGTATCGCACATTGATGTGCCGCCGGACGACTATCGCGCCATCCGACGGGCGATTCTTGACCTCGACGAGTTTGAACAGTCGTTTCCGCCGATACAGACAACTGAACTGGCCGTCTTCCCGCCCCGGCGGAACGCTACTGCGCCTTAGCCACGTCCGCAAGGGCGTGGAAAACCGGCGGCCCCGCACCCCTCATTCCTCTCTCTACCTATAGCCCCGTCTGGGGCGGCTGCGAGTAGCCACGCGGCTCGGGGCCGTGGACGGCGAGAGTCCCCCGATTGCGTATTCTGTGTTTTGCGTCATGGAGCCCCAGGGGGGCGATTGAACGCCGTCTCAGTCGCCCCGCCCGGGGCTGAAGAAACAAAGACAAAGGGGGAGGGTTGGGCCGTCCCGTTTCCCACGGGCTTGCGCACCGTGGCTAGAGCGCAATCCGCCCCGTCGAAGACCCGCCGTGGCGGGCCGGGCCGGTAAGGACATAAGGTACACGGCCGGGCAAGG
>PMZT01000253.1 GCA_003170085.1 Planctomycetia bacterium
GGAGACCCGCCGCGCAGAACCTGGAATGCAGCGCTGTGGCATAAGGTGAACAGGCAGAACCATGAGCCAACTTCAACAATCGCTTCAGGCGGGCAAGTTCGTGGTGACGGGCGAGATCGGGCCCCCCAAGGGCATCGACACCACCGACATGCAGAAGGAGATCGACCACCTCAAGGGCCACGTCGTGGCGATCAACGTCACCGACATCCAGTCGAGCGTCATGCGGCTGGGGAGCCTCGCGGTCTCGGCCCGGCTGGTGCAGATGGGCGTCGAGCCGGTGTACCAGGTCACGTGCCGCGACCGCAACCGCCTCGCGCTTCAGTCGGACCTCCTGAGCGCCGCGTGGATGGGCGTCGAGAACGTCCTTTGCCTGACGGGCGACCACCCACTGGCCGGCGACCCCCCCGGCGCCAAGCCGGTGTACGACCTCGATTCGGTGTCGCTCCTCCAGGTGGTCGGGATGCTCGAGGCCGGCAAGGACATGGCCGGCAACCCGCTCACGGGCGTCCCGAAGTTCTTCAGGGGCTGCGTGGTGGCGCCGGCGGCCGATCCGCTCGAGCCGCAGCTTATGAAGCTCGAGAAGAAGGTGGCGGCCGGGGCGCAGTACATCCAGACGCAGGCCGTTTACGATGCCCGCACCTTCGAGACCTTTGCCAACGAAGTGGCCAAGCGCGGCATCAAGGTGCCGGTCCTGGCCGGCATCGTCTTCCTGAAAAGCCCGGCCATGGCGAAGTTCATGAACGAGCACGTCGGCGGCATCACGGTGCCGGAGCCGCTCATCAAGGAGATGGCCGACACGAAGAAGGAAGATCGCCGGAAGAAGTCGGCCGAGATTGCCGCGCGGCTGGCCCGCGAATTCAAGCCCCTGTGCCAGGGCATCCACTTGATGCCGCTGGGCTGGACGGATATAGTGCCGTCTGTCATTTCGCAGGCCGGGCTGTAACGCACAACCGTTGGCGCCGGACTTCAAAGGAGTTGTCATGGCCGCAACGCGAATCGCCGGTGACGTCCTCGCGGCCCGGATCAAGGCCGATCTGGCGCCGGCCATTGCTGCCATCCGCGCGAAGGCCGGCCGCGCGCCGTGCCTCGCCAGCGTCCTTGTCGGCGATGACCCCGGCAGCATCGTCTATTGCCGCAGCCAGGCGAAGGCGTGCGAGGGCGTCGGCATCACGTACGACCTCGTGCAGTTTCCGGCCGACACGCCGGCCACGGCGCTGGCGGCGAAGCTCGATGCCCTTGGCGCCGACCCGGCCGTCGACGGTATTCTTCTGCAGATGCCGCTGCCGCGGTCGATCAACGCTCGCGACATGGCCGAGCGGATTCCGGCCGCGAAGGACGTTGAAGGCATCACCTCCGCGAACCTCGGCAAACTGTTTTTCTACGAAGGCGCCGCCCTGATTCCGTGCACGGCCGCGGCGGCGTATGAACTCATCAAGTTCGCCGGTTGCACGATCAAGGGGGCCGAGTGCGTGGTCGTCGGCCACTCGCCCATTGTCGGCAAGCCGGTCGCGTGCCTTATCACCAACGACCTTGGAACGTGCACGATCTGTCACATCGAAACCCGCGACCTCAAGGCCCACACCACGAGGGCCGAGATTCTGGTCGTGGCGGCCGGCAAGGCGGGACTCGTGACCGGCGATCATATCCGGCCGGGCGCGACCGTCATCGACGTCGGCATCAACCGCGTACCGTGTCTCGACGAGAAGGGCCAACCTCTTCTTGACGAGAAGGGCAGGAAGAAGATGAAGACCGTGGGCGACGTGGACTTCGCGTCGGCCGAGGCCGTGGCCGGGGCGATCACGCCCGTGCCCGGCGGCGTCGGCCCTGTGACGGTCGCCATGCTTCTTCGTAACACCGTTCGCGCAGCAGAAACTCACATCGCGTAATCTGTGCGGGCGGGCCAACATGGGCAGAGGGGGATACTGTGCCCAGGGTGCTCACATCTTACGGTGCCTCGCTTGGGTGGCTGCTTGCCTGTGCGATCGGAATCGGTCTCGTCGCGGCCTGGTGCGCGCGGCCGCTGGGTCTGTGCGCCGTGGCCGCCTCGGATCCCGCGGCGTCTGGCGCCACTGCCGGAAAGGGGGCACCTATGGCTGTCGGCCTGGTTTGGGATGAACGATTCCTGGCGCACGACGCCCCGAGTCACGTGGAGAAAGCGGCGCGGCTGACGTCCATCCGCTGCGCGCTCCAGGAGGCCCACCTGTGGGACCGCCTCGTCCAGATCGCGGCGGTGCCGGCGGCCGAGAGCGATCTTCTGCGGGTCCACTCGCCGGAGCACATCCTTCGCGTCCAGCGCACGGCGGAGTCGGCCCAGACGGTCTGGCTCGACGGCGACACCTATGCGGGCAAGGCATCGTGGGAGGCCGCGCGGCTGGCGGCCGGCGGCGCGTGTGCCGCGGTCGACGCCGTCATGCGGGGCGACGTGCGGAGCGCGTTTTGCGCCCTCCGTCCGCCGGGCCACCACGCCTCGCGCGACAAGGCCGCGGGGTTCTGCCTATTCAACAACGTGGCCATCGCGGCCCGCCACGCCCAGGCCGTCCACGGCGTGCCGCGGATCGTGATCTTCGACTGGGACGTCCACCACGGCAACGG
>PMZT01000261.1 GCA_003170085.1 Planctomycetia bacterium
ACTCGTCGACGATGATGACCTCGTCGCCCTTGACCACGTATTCCTTGTCGCGGCGATACAGGTTGTGGGCCCGCAGTGACTGGTCAATGAGGTGCGGCCACTCCATGTTGCCCGCGACGTAAAAACTGCCCACGCCCACGAGTTCCTCGGCGCGGCGGAGGCCGTCCTCGCTCATCGGGCACTGGTGTTCCTTCTCCTTGATCTCGAAGTCGCGGACCGGCCTGAGTTGCCGCGCCACGGCGTCGGCCTTCACGTACTTGTCGGTCGAGTCGAAGGCGGGGCCGGAAATGATGAGCGGCGTGCGGGCCTCGTCGATCAGGACCGAGTCGCACTCGTCGACGATGGCGTAGGCGAGTTCGCCCTGGACCTGCTCGGCGTGGCTGGTCTTCATGTTGTCGCGCAGGTANNCCGTAGGTGATGTCGCAGGCGTACTGGACCTGGCGCTGGGCGTTGTCCATGTCGGCCTGGATGGCCCCGACCGTGAGGCCCAGCCGCCGGAAGATCGGCCGGTTCCACTCGCAGTCGCGCCGCACCAGGTAATCGTTCACGCTGACGATGTGCACGGGGCCAACAACCGCGTTCAGGTACGCCGCGAGCGTGGCAACGAGGGTCTTGCCTTCGCCGGTCGCGAGCTCGGAGATGTTGCCCTCGTTCAGGGCCATGCCGGCGACGAGCTGCACGTCGTACGGCCGCATGCCGTAAAGGCCGCGCAGGTCGATCGTCTTGCCGGCCTGCGAAGCGGGGTCGATCAGGCTGGCCTCGCCGCGCATGGCCTTGCGGATGAGGGTCTGGATCTCCGGATGGTAGTCGGCCGGCGCCTCGGTGTAGCCGAGGAGGTCGATCGTCTTGGCGACCTCGGGGTCGGCTCCGTAGCCGATCCAGACGGTGCGCTTGGCGGCTTCGCGGACGGCGGCGAACGCGTCGGGCAGGATCGCGTCGAGATGCGCGTTGAGGCGGCCGCAGTATTCCGCTTTCAGCCGCGAGACCTCGCGCTGGTCGGTCGCCTCGTCCATCATCTTGCGATACGACCGGCGCATGTCGGTCAGGTCTTCGAGCGGCAGCCGGCGGCGGAGGTCCTCCGTCTTGGCCGCAAGCGCCTCGTCCGACAGCCGCTGGAACTCCGTCTCCAGCACATTGACCGCGGCCACCTTCCGGCGGTACTCCCGGACCAGGCGTTCGTTGTGCGACCCGAAGACCGCGCCGACCGCCTTCCCGATGGCATCTATAACGATTTCAAGACCCATAATGACTCGCAAGTACTGGGGAAAAGGCCGGGGAATCGACCCGCGACAGTTTCCGGGAGACGCCCGCCACGTCACAGATCCGCCGTGGCGGAGCGGGTCTTCGACGCGGCGGGCCGCCGGCTGCATACCGGGCGCACCACCTGCCACGTCTGGGAGCAAGTATATCGGCCGACGCGCGCGGCGTCAATGAAACCGCCGTGTGCGGTGCGTTACGGGTGTAACCGCGAATCCCGGCAGGTGGTTCCTTTCGTAGGGGCGGCCCCATGTGGCCGCCCTGTCGTTGTTTCGGTCTACCGGGGGCAACCGCCGCATCAAAGGCGGGGCGGCCACATGGGGCCGCCCCTACGAAGGCAAACGGAACCGCCAGAGAACACATTCACACCCCATGCTACGGCGCCCTCTTCGCCGGGGGCGGGGCGGGGGCGGCGTCTTCGGGGCCTTTCAGTTGGATGATCTGCGCGCTGCCGTCGCCGCCTCTGCCCTCGACGGAGTTCAGTTCCAGCGCCGCCGTTGCCTTCGGACGGTCGATCTGGAACGCCACCGGCGGATTCGGCGAGTTCGAGACCGGGTACCAGAAGTACGCGTGGTTGCGGCGGAGGACGAACGCGTCGGTGTTGGCGCCCGCGTGGTAGCCGGTGGAGGCGTCGCGGACCACGTTGAACTCCACAATCGTCCCCACGATCGACGCCGAGGTGTCCTTGGCGTCGGGTGTGCCCTTGCGGCTGGTTATCACCACGCCCGCCTCGCGGCTGTGGATGAACGAGTTGTGCCGCAGCACGTTCCCCAGCGCCCGCGGGAACTCGACCGGAAGGTTCGGCGCGTCGCCATTGGTCACCAGCGCCCCGGCGCTGCAATCCTCGGCCCGGTTGCCCTCGGCCACGTTCCAGAAGAGCGGGCTTACGCCGCGGTTCCACGCGCGCGGCATCGACGACGCCAGCGTCGTGGCGTTGCCGTAGAAGAACAGGCCGGGCTTCCGCTGGCGGGCGATGGTGTTGCCGGCCACGATGTTCTCGATGCACGAGATCCAAAGCTGGATGCCCGTCATGCCGTCGGGCGTGTAGTTGCCCGTGATATGGTTCTGGTAGAAGGCCGTGCCGACGGCCACCACCGACCCCGCCTGCGGGGCCACGCGCCACGGCCGGTCGAGGAGCAGCCGCGCGCCTTCGCGCTTCACGACACGCCGGGTCTGGCCTTGGCCGCGGCCGGCGAAGACGGTCACGTAGTACTCGCCCACGGGCGGTTCCTGCGAGCCATCATCAGCATCGGGCGGCCAGAACGGCGTTTCCTTGCCGGCGGCATCGTGGGCAAGCAGGTCGCGCTTGACGCTGCCCAGGCGGTCGTCGGGCGTTGGCGGCACCGTCTGCGGCAGGGTCACGCTCCGCTCGTCTCCTGCCGCCAGCGGACCAAAGTAGGCCGTGCGGTGGTTCCCCTCGAAAAGGATCATCTCGCCGACGTTCTGGTCCGTTCCCGCAACGCCGCCGAAACGGGCCTGCCCGGCGCCGGTGGCGGCGCCCGGGCCAAGGGGCGCCTCAACGCCGTTGCCGGCAAGCCAGTTGTGCGTGACGCTGCCGTGGCCGGTCGAGAGCCAGATCAGCCGCCGGGCCATCGGGCCGCCTGACTCGGCGCCGGGCGGCGAGGCCACGAGATTGCCCTCGATGATGCACTCCTCGATCGTCTCGGTACGCCCCAGGATCGCCGCTTCCGCATTGCCGCCGTAGCGGGTGACCGAGACCAGGCGGTTGCCCTTCAGGCGGCTCTGCCGCGCGCCGGAGATGAAGAGCGGCGTGCGGCCCCACAGCTCGTTGCCTTCGACAATCGCGTGGTCGGCGTAGCGCAGGTGGATGGCGCAGTTCTCGGCCTGCTTGCCCTCGCAATCGGCCACGCGGACGTTTTTCACGCGGCAGCCGCTGACCCACTTGTTAGGCTCGGCCGCCCGCACGGCGATGCCGATCTCGGCCTGCGGGTTGCCCAGGACCGAGAGGTTCTCGATGGCTGCCCGGTCGCCGGCCAGCCAGACGGCGGTATGCTCGCCGGGGGGCGGCGTGCCGTCCTTGGCCTGCATCCGCACGTAGTCCTCGCCCTGAAGGACCACGACGCCCGCGCCGCTCGCGGGCAGGGGCGTGTCGCTTGGCGCAAAGGCCGGGTCGAGGGCAAACACGAACGCGTCAAGCGAGATGCCGCCGCCCTTGACGTTCTTCCAGACCAGCGTGTGCCGCCCGGCGCCCAGCTTGAGCGCAGCCGACTTCGACCACCGGAAGACGCCGAAACTGCCCGTGTTGGGCAGGTTCTCCAGCGGCACCGCCTGCCCGCCGTCGGCCGTCAGGGTCATGTGGCCGCTCACGCCCGGCAGCTTCCACTGCGACATCTCCGTGCCATAGCGGAGCCAGACCGTCCAGTCGCCGGCCTTGGGCACGTCCAGGACGTATTCCATCGTGTCGCCGATGGTGTGAATGGCGCCGGGGGCCTGGCCCCAGGCGGTGCCGCTCAACCGCGCGAACCGCGCCGTCGGATCGTTGACGAGTTGCAGCACGGTCTCGTTCCTGCCGGCGCCGGTCAGGGTAACGCCCGCGGGAATGCGCAGCGTGCCGGCGAAGTTGAACGTGCCTGCCGGAAGGACCACCCGGCCGCTACGACGCCCCATCTCCTCAATCGCCGCCTGGATCTCGCCGCCCGTGGCAGCCGGCTTCAGCTCGATCTTGGGCCGCGCGGCCTCGTCCGGCGCCGGCACGATGCGAAGCTTGACGGGGCTGCTCCATCCCCACTCGCCGCCGGTTCCCGCGTGGACGCGCACCTCGTACTCGCCCGGCGCCGTCTGCGCCGGCACGCGGAACGTCACGGCGTATTTGCCGGGCGAGAGGACAGGGGCCCACACATCCGCGCCGCCGGGCCGCCGCAGGCTGACCATTGCCCGTGCGAAGTCGGGCCGCCGTGCAAGGTTCTGCCCGAAAATGCGGACCTCCTCGCCCGCCGAGGCCGCGTCCGGGCCGCACCACCAGGCCTGCGGGGCGTTCAGCACGATCGGCAGCGAGCAACCGGCGGCGTTCTTCACCCACACGAGCAGCACGCCGTCGTACGACTTCTCGGGCAGCGTTGCCGCTAGGTATCCGCCCGCGAGGAACTGGACCTTGGGCTTCCACTCCTGGCCCGCGGGGTTGGTGGCGCTCGAGCCCCAGGCCACCACGTCGGCCGAGAGATTCTCGCCCACGAGGAAGAACGTCTCGTCCGGCCCGGCATCGCGCGTGTACTCGCTGATCACGGGCGCGCCCGCCGCGGTGGGCATGGCAGGCGGCCGAAACGGCGGTCCCGGCGCGCCGGGATCGGCGGCCGGGGTGGCAGTTGCAGCAAGACTCGTGAGCACCAACAGGCAGAATAACCGTTTCATGGGGGCCTCCGCGTCGGTCTGTCGCCCGTCCGCCATCCCGC
>PMZT01000286.1 GCA_003170085.1 Planctomycetia bacterium
GTTGCGTGGGCATGTTGTGCGACCGGGGCGGAACATGCCCACGCAAACAGCGGCGTGGGCATGCCACCCACCGGAATAGCGGTTGCCAGAAAGGGTTGGCACACCCGTATTACCTCAGTTCCATATACCGGGTGGCACGGCCTCCCGATGTTGGGTGGCCGTGCGCCGCATCAGAGGATGCACGGCCACGCAAAGGCGCGAGGCCGTGCCACCCTTCCATCTGACTTGACACGGCCCACCGCCCGCGGTACGGTCAGCGGGTGGACGGGCACCATGACCTAAGGGTTCGGGGGGATTGTGGCATCATCGGTTGAACTCATCGTCGGGCCGGCGCGAAGCGGCAAGGCCGGCGGCATCCTTGGCGCCTACACCCAGGCCCTCGCCCAGGCCGGCCCCGGCAAGTGTCTCATGCTCGTGCCGACGGCCCTCCGGCGCCGCGCCACCGAGAGCCGACTGCTGGCGTCTCAGCCCTCGGGCGTTCTCGTGCAGCCGCAGGTTCTTGAGATGCACGAGCTTGCCGACCGCCTCCTCTCGGCCGCGGGGCGGCCCGTGCGGCGGATCAGCGAACTGGCTCGCCGGCAGGTCATCCGCGGGTGCCTCGCGCGGCTCGACGCGAAGCAGGCCACGGTCCTTGGCCCCGTCCGGGATGCGCCGGGCCTCGTCGATGCCCTCGACCACCTTTTCCGCGAACTCAAGGCGGCGCGGGTCGAGCCTGACGCCTTCGGCAGCGCGCTCGCGGGCGGCCTCCGCACGCCGCGCAACCGCCTCCTGGCGATCCTGTACGACGCGTATCAGAAGGCATTGCAATCGCTCGAAGTGTACGACGACGCGGGGCAGTTCTGGCATGCCGCGGCCCTGGTGGCTGAGGGGCACTTCGGCGGCTTCGACCACCTCGCGCTCCTCGTGGCCGACGGGTTCCAGGACTTCTTCCCTGCGCAGCTTGACATGCTCGAGGCCCTGGCCGCGCGGGCCGAGCGAACGATCCTGACCCTCACGTGGGAACCCAGCCGCCCCGGCCTCTTCGGCGTAACCGAGCGGACCCGCGATCGCCTGCGCAAACGCTTTGGCAAGCGCCTGACCGAGACCGTGGTCGATAAGCCGAGCGACCTCGCCCCGGACCTCGAGCGCGTACGCACGCACCTGTTTCTCCCGCCCAACGCCGCCCCGCCGCAGGCCGGTAAGAAGAGCGCCGCCCCGGCTGCCGTTTCCATCCGCGTGATTCGCGCCGCCGGGCGCACGCGGGAGGTGGAGGAGGTCGCGCGAGAAATCGTCGATCTCCTGCGCGCGGGCGCCACCCGCCCCGCGAGCATCGCCGTCATCGTCCGGTCGCACGACGCCTACGCGTCGCTCGTGCGGAGTATTTTCCCGCGCTACGGCCTGCCGTTTCGCGTGGAGCGCGGCCGCCCGCTGGGCGATTGCCCGATCGTGCGGGCCGCCATGTCGCTCGTGCGGCTCCAGGTCGAGGGTTACTCGTTCCGTGCTCTCGCGCGGGTGATCACGTCGAGCTACTTTTCGCCGGAGGCGTTCGGAGCCGACCTCGAGACCGCCCGGTCGGCCGTTCGATTGGCGCGCGAGGCCAACGTCTGGGAAGGCCGCGAGCGCTACGCCGAGCGGTTCGAGTCCCTCAAGGCCATGGCCCTGCGCGGGGCCGACGCCGTGAACGAGGCCGGCGACCCGGTCCTGGCGCCCGAGAAGCGCGCCGAGCGCATCGCCGCGATCGACCGGGCCGCGGCGCTCGTCGAGCGGCTCTTCGCGACCCTCGCCCTGCCCGAGCGCGGCAGCCGGTCCGCACTGGCTGCGCGGCTGCGCGAGGTCGTGCGCGCCGCCGACCTCTGGACCGTCGCACGGGGCGACGCCGCGCCCGAGGGCCGCGCCCGCGACCTCAAGGCCATGATGGCGCTGGAGGAAGTGCTCGACGACGTGGCGCTGCTGGACGAGGGCGACGCCGCCGAGGTCACGCTCGCGGCCTTCCTGACCGAGGTGGAACAGGGCCTGGCGCTGGCGAAGGTGCCGTCGGAGGAGCCGCGCGACGCGCCGGTGCTCGTGCTCGACGTGCTCCAGAGCCGCGCACTCTCGTTCGATCACGTCTTCCTGCTGGGCGTGGCCGAGAAGGAGTTCCCGCGGCGCGGGCGGCGACACCCGTTCTTCGACGACGGCGAGCGACGCGACCTGCGGGCACGCGGCGTCGACCTGGCCGACACGGGCCTCGACGCGGCCCACGAGATGCTGCTCTTTTACCTGGCGGTCACGCGGGCGCGGCGGTCGCTGGTCGTGAGTTATCCGTCGCTCGATGCGCAGGGCCGCCCCGCCCTGCCCAGCCACTACCTGGAGGAACTCGGGGGCCTGTTCGCTTCGGCCGACGGCGGGCCGCCGCTGCCCGTCACGGAGGTGGAGGCGCGGGACCTGGCGCTCCCGGTCGAGCGGCTGCGGTCGGGCCGCGAGCTTCTCGCATCAACCATGTTCGATCTATGGGGTCCCGGTAAGAGCACGCTGGGCGACGCCGGCGCGGCCATTCTCGACGGGATGCTCGCGCGCGGCCCGGCCGCCGAGACCGCGCTGGCCGGCCTGGCGGTGGAATGGGAGCGCGAACACGGCGACGCCTTCGGGCCGTTCGACGGGCGACTCGCCTCGGCCGACATCATCGAGGAGTTGTGCCGCCGTTACCCCGGCCATGCGGCCATGAGCGCCTCGCGGCTCGATGCCTTCGGCGCGTGCCCGTTCGCCTTCCTGGCCTCCGCGGTGCTCGATCTGGATCCGCTCGAGGAACCGTCGCCCGACCTTGGGCCGCTCGAAGCCGGGCAGATTTACCACGGGCTTCTCCAGCGGTTCTTCGCGGCGGTGGCGGAATCAAAGAACCTCGGCGGCCGCATCACCCCGGAGACCCTCGACGTGGCGCGGGCGCTGCTCACGCAAACCGCGGCCGCGTACTTCAAACGCCTGGAGGCCTACGGGCGCGTGGGATCGGCGGCGCTCTGGAAGATTCAGAAGCAGAACATCCTGCGCGACGTGCAGCGGCTCGTCGCCTGGCACGCCGAGAACCTGACCGAGTGGCGGGNNCCTACATGGAGGTGCCGTTTGGCGCGCGCGAGGGCGAGCCGCTGACGCCGCCCGGCCGCCGCGAGCCGATCACGGTCGATTCGCCGCACGGGCCGATCCGCATCCGCGGGCGCATCGACCGCATCGACCTGGCGGACACCGGCGAGCGCGGCTACGCGGTCGTCGATTACAAGAGCGGCAGCGCCCCGTCGCTCAAAGCGATGAGCACGGGCACGAGCTTCCAGCTCCCAATCTATCTGTGGGCGGCCGAGGCCCTGCTGGGCGCCGCCGAGAAAGGCCCGCGCCGGTTCGCGTTCTTCCTGCCCATCCGTAAGCCCGGCCAGGTGGGCCTGATCGCCACCGAACGCATCGGACGCAAGGGCTGGGTCAAGCCCGGCGAGGCCCTCGACCGCGCCGCCGAGTACATCCGCCGCTTCACCGACGCCATGCGGCGGGGCTTCTTCCCGGTCTACCCGCGCGGCGACTGCCCGGGGTACTGCCACTTTCACGAGATATGCCGATACGCGAAGTGGCGCGTGAGCCGCAAGTGGGAGCTCCACCCGATCCCGGAGCTCGCTGTTGTGAAAGATGCGGCCGACGACGCCGAGGAGGCCGACGCATGAGCCCCCTGACCGATGCCCAGCGCGCGATCGTCACGGACCTCGACTCAAGCCTGTGCGTCACGAGCGGCGCGGGCTGCGGCAAGACGAGCGTGCTGGTGGCGCGATACATCGAGTTCCTTGAGAAGGACCTGAAGCTGCCGCTCCAGCACCTGGCGGCGATCACGTTCACCGAGAACGCGGCGGCCGAGATGCGCGACCGCATCCGCCAGGCCTGCCGCCGGCAGGTGGCCGACGATCCCGCGCACGCCGCCGTGTGGCTGGACCGTTACCGCGATGTCGATATCGCGCCGATCGACACCATCCACGCGTTCTGTGCCGCCCTGCTGCGCCGGTACGCCATTGAGGCCGGCATCGACCCCAACTTCGCGCTGCTCGATGAGACCGAGGCGGCCTTCCTGCGCGAAGACGTGGTCCGCGCCACGATCGAGCAACTGCTGGACCGCGACGATGCCGATCTCCTGACGGTCCTCGCGCACTACAACCTCGATCCGGCGCGGGAACTGCTGACGGACGTCCTCCAGGAAAAGCGCGAGCTGCTCCAGCGCGTGGCGGCGCCGGTCCTCGCGCGGAGCGACGAGGAGATTCTGCGCGACCTCAAGCGGCGCGTCGACGAGGAAATCCTGCGGGCACTTCGCGAGGCGCTCGACTCGCCCGACGTCCGGGACGCCCTGGACCTGCTGGCCCGCGGCGGCGGGCAGGAGGCGGACAAGCTCGAGCGGGCGCGGCGCGAGGCCCTGGCGCAGGCGGAGCGACTGCGCGGCGCACGCACGGCCGAGATCGCCATGACGGCCGCCGAGGCGATCGTATCCGCCATCGACCTGCGCGGCGGCAGCAAGAAGCTCTGGCCCTCGGCCGAGGCGCTGACGGCCGCAAAGACGGCCCTGGGCGTCGTCCGCGACACGCTCAAGGAACTCCTGAAGGATCTGACGCCGTTTGACGAGGCCACCGACCGCCGGCACCTGGCCCTCGCGCGGGCGTTTTACAACACCTCATGGCGGGTGATCGAGGCGTACGAGGCGGCGAAGCGCGAGCGGTCGGCCCTCGACTTCGAGGACCTCCAGAGCCGCGCCCGCGACCTCCTGCGCAAGGACGAGCGGGTCCGCGAGGAATGCCGGCGGCGATACCGCGCGATCCTCGTTGACGAGCTCCAGGACACGAACCTGCTGCAATTCGAGATCGTGGACCTGCTCGTATCCGAAGCCCCCGCCGGGCGAAAGGCGCCGCGCCTCAGGCAGGGCGCGTTCTTCGGCGTCGGCGACCCCAAGCAATCGATCTACCGGTTCCGCGGCGCGGAATTCGAGGTCTTCCAGCGGGCACTCGCGCGCGTCGGCCCCGACGGGCGCCGCGGCCTCGACGAAAGCTTCCGCCTGCACGACGGCACGGCATCGCTCGTCAACCACCTGTTCGCGCCGCTCATGGGCGATCTTTACGAGCCTATCACCGGCAAACACGAGCAGAAGAATGCGGCCGTGGCGGAACTGCTCTACGCTTACGACCCGTCGGGCGAGCGTTTCCACGCCGAGGACGGCCTGGCGGCCGAGGCGGCGCGGCTGGCCATGCGCCTGCGCGAGATCATCGAGACGAAGGCTGTCACCGTGTGGGACGCGGGGGCCAAGGCGTGGCGGCCCGCGCGGTACGGCGACGTGGCGATCCTCATGCGGCGGATGTCGTATCTTCACATCTATGAGAAGGCGCTCGAGGACCACGAGGTGCCCTACTACGTCGTGGCGGGGCGAGGGTTCTTCAAGCAGCAGGAGGTGCTCGACGTCATTCACCTCTTGCG
Organism: Planctomycetia bacterium; assembly: GCA_003170085.1. GTDB lineage: Bacteria > Planctomycetota > Phycisphaerae > FEN-1346 > FEN-1346 > FEN-1346. Next base: position 5,443 of record PMZT01000286.1, read on the forward strand.
AGTGCTCAACGATCCGACCGACGATCTGCACCTGGCGGGCGTGCTGCGGTCGCCGTTCTTCGCCGTCAGCGACGAGGGTCTTTTCCGCCTGAAGCAGACGGGCCGGCCGCTGCACGCCGCGCTCGCGGCCGCCGCCGAGGCCGACCGCCTGGACCCGGAAGATCGTCGCGGCCTCCGTCGCGCCGCATCGCTGCTGCCGCGGTGGACGGCGGCGAAGGACCGCCTGGGCCTGGCGGCGCTCGTCGATCATGTGGCGCTGGAGTCCGGGTATGGCGCGTCGGCGGTGGGGCGATTCGGCGGCGAACGGGCCTACGCCAACCTGCGTCAGATGGTCGAGTTGGCGCGGCGTTTCGAGCGCCAGGGCCTCTATGCGCTCGGCGACTTCATCGGCTACGTCACCGATTTCATGCGGAGCGAGATGCGGCAGGAACAGGCGCCGGTTGAAGTCCCCGGCGGCAACACGGTCCGCCTGATGACGATCCACAAGGCCAAGGGGCTGGAGTTCCCGGTCGTGGTCGTGCCGGACCTTGCCTACGTGCCCAAGGGTGGACAGGGCCAGTTCTTCGTTCACCCGGCAACGGGGGTGGCCCTCCGCATGCGCGACGAGGAGGGCGAGAGCCGCACGTCGAGCGCCCTGGCCCTGGCCCGCCGCGACGCCGCCGACGCCGACCGGGCCGAAACGTGGCGCCTTTTTTATGTTGCCTTGACGCGGGCAAAAGATTATTTGCTATTCGCGTCGCACGTGGGATATACTTCGGATGCAGGAACATGGCTGGACGCGCTGCGGCAGGGCCTGAAGTACGATGGCCGGCCCGGCGAAATGGGGTTGGAGCTTCCGTCCAGGCACATTATTCATGTCAATGCCGGTCCGCCTGGGGCCAAGGCGGGCGGTAAGGCCGAACGGCGCGTGGGATCTCGTGGTTTGTTCGAGGCCGGCCGCGTTGCATGGGGCCAGTTGCACGAGCGCGGCCAGCGGGCGAAGAAGCAAGGGGCCCTCTCGGCACTCGAGCAGGTGCGGCCGGTGGCGTCGCCGCGGCAGGCTCCGGTCCGGATCACGGCAACGGCGATTGAAACTTATCGACATTGCCCGGCCCTGTACTGGTGGTCGGAGGTTCTGGGTGTCCGGGAACCCGAGCCGCCGGTCCTGTCGGAGATCGGCCTTTCGGCGATGGCGTGGGGCGTGTTGGGCCATCGGGCACTGGAACTGGCTACGTCGCCGGACGATGCGGTCGTCCGGGCGGCGGTTGAGAGTTCATTCCGCGAAACGCCGGTTGCTTCGCGCACGTCAGAAGGGCGGTTGCGGGAGCGCCTGACGGCGGCGATCCGGGGCTTCTGGGAAAGCCCGATCGGAAAACGGGCAGCCGGGGCCAGGCGGGTGTTCCGCGAGATGCCGTTTGTGCTGGCCCTGGATGGGACCGAGATCCGCGGCAAGATGGACCTCTTGTTCGAGGGGGCCGACGGCCGCTGGGAAGTGGTCGATTACAAGTCTTCCGTCGTGGCGGCCGAGGCCGCGGCCGAACGAGCGGAGGAATACGAGCTTCAGTTGGGGGTGTATGCGTTGGCGGCGTCGCGCTGGCTCGGACAGCCTGTAAGCCGAAGGTCGGTATTTTTCCTCGGCTCGGGCGTGGGGGCGAGCCGCGACCTCGGGCTTGCCGACGTGGGTCGCATCGAAGAAGCTGCAAGACGCGCCTTGGCGGGCATAGCCGCGGGGCAATATGAACGGGAAACGATAGAAAGGTGCAGGGCGTGTCGGCATAAGCGACTCTGCGAAACGGGAGTGAAATCCTAGTAGTCCTTCACAATTGAA
>PMZT01000301.1 GCA_003170085.1 Planctomycetia bacterium
CTGCGTAGGGGCGGCCCCGCCCGCCACGGCGGGACTCCGTTGTGGCCGCCCGCCGTGTCCGGCCATACGACAAACGCACCGCCCGTCGAGTAACCAAACCGCCCCAGCGGCCAAAAGTCCAGGAGCAGCAGAACGAACGGCAGCGTCACGAGCATCGGCTTGGCCATGAGGCCCAGGGCGAAGAGCCCAAAGACCAGCGCGTAGCGTGCCACGGCCGGCCGCGCCGCGTACCGCGCGTACGCCCACAGCGTAAGCATCGCCAGGAGCGTGCTGAGAACGTCCTTGCGCTCCGCCGCCCACGCGACCGATTCCACGTGAAGCGGATGCAGCGCGAAGAGCGCCGCCACCAGCGCGCTCGGCCACACGGCCGCCGTCATCCGCCGCAGCACCCCGTAGAGGAGCAGCACATTGGCGATGTGGAAGAGGACGTTCATCAGGTGGTGCCCGCCCGGCCAGAGACCGAAGAGTTGGACGTCGGCCATGTGCGAGAGCCACGTGAGCGGGTGCCAGTTGGCCTCGTGCGTGGCGGTGAAGGCCCAGTATACGTTCGCCCAGGTCAGGCCGGTCGCGACGTGGGGGTTCGTGGTGATGTAGCCCTGGTCGTCATAGTGAATGAACTCGTGGTTGGCCACGGGCAGGTACACCGCCGCCGTGGCCGCCGCAAGGATCACACCGATGATCAGGTCCCGTCGCGTCATCTTTCCGCCTGCTCTTGGTGGCACAACCGCCCCGTCACTCCTGCGTGGGCGGGCGCGCGCCTTCGTGATAGGCCTGGCCGGCCCGGTAGAACCGCAGGTGCAGTTCGATCTCGTCCGCCAGTTCTTTCTGCCCCTGCGAGCCGGCCAGCGTGCGGGCCCGTTCGGCCGCTGCCACGGCGTCGGTGAAGCGGCCCGCCTGGGCGTATGCGGCAGCCAGCGTGTCCAGGTAATCCGCGCCCGGTTGACCGGCCAACAGGCAGGCCTGCTCGGCAAGGGCAACGGCCTCGGTGCCGCGCCGCACCTGGGGGTCTTCGCACGCGGCCCTCAGCCATGCCAGGCGGATGAGCGCATCCGGCGTCGGTGCCAGATGGACGGCCTGCTGAAGCTCCGCGGCGGCCGCGGCGGGCTTGCCCAGCGCCTGGAGGGCAAGGCCGAGGTTCCGATGCGCCTGCGCCAGGTCCGGCTTCAGGCGCAGGGCTTGGCGAAGTTCCGCCTCGGCCTCCCCCGGCCGGCCTGCCACGAGCAGCGCCGCGGCGAAGTCGTTGTGGGCCTCGGCTAGGTCGGGCCTCAGGCGGAGGGCCTCGTGGTACTCGACCATCGCCTCCGCCATCCGGCCGTTGTGGGCCAGCGCCGTGCCCAGGTTGAGGCGCGACACCGCATCCTCGGGTTCCAACCGGACCGCGATACGGCAGTGCTCGACGGCCTCGGCCGCGCAGCCCAGGCGCATCAGGGCCACGCCCATGCTGCTCTGCGTGATGGCCCGGCGGGGGTTGATCCGCACCGCTTCGCGGTAATGGGCCAGGGCCTCGGCCGTCAGGCCCTTGTTGAACAGGACCATGGCAAGGTTGCCATGCGCCTGGCTGTCGCCCGGTTCCAGCCGGAGGGCCTCGCGGAACTCGCCGGCCGCCTCGTCGTGCCTCCCCTTGGCCTCCATCGCCTCGCCCAACTGACAGTGAGCCACGTGGTTATCGGGCTCCAGCGCGATCGCGCGGCCGAACAGGGCGAAATCGTCGGTCCAGTATCTCTCCTGCGCAACCGTGACCGCGGCACAGGCCAGCAGCGCCGCGGCCGCCACCGGCACGAGCACCTTTGCCGCGACCCGCCACCGCCCGGCCAGTTCCGCGCCGCCCCAGGCCAACATGATGAACAGGCCGATGAACGGCAGGTAGGAGTACCGGTCGGCCATGAACTGCTCCCCTACGCGCACCAGGCCGATGACCGGCACGAGAACCCCCAGGAACCAGAACCACCCGACCGCCAGGTACGGCCGCCGGCGCACTTGCCACAGCACCAGGACCGTCACGCCGACAAGCAGCACCGCGGCCAAGGCCACCTCAACCCACGGCATCTGGCGCGGCATCGGGTAGAAGACCGAAAGGTCGCTCGGCCAGAACATCTTGCGGATATACGTGGCGTAGGCCGGCACGGCGTTGGCCACGCGCGTCTCCATCGGAACCTGGACCGTGGAGGCGACAGCGCCGCCGGCCTTCTGGACGAGGTACGTAACCACGCTTGACGCAGCCGCGAGCAGGACCAGCGGCACTTTCTCCAGAATCCGCCGGCCGGCCGTCGCCCACGTCAACCGTTTCAGCGGCCAGAAATCCAGGAGCAGCAGGACGAACGGCAGCGTCACGAGCATCGGCTTGGCCGTCAGGCCGACGGCCAGCAGCGCGAAGACCAGCGCGTAGCGCGCCACGTCGAAGACCCGCCGTGGCGGGCCCGGCCGCGCCGCGTACCACGCGTACGCCCACAGGGTGAGCATCCAGAAGAGGCCGCCGAGGACGTCCTTGCGCTCCGACGCCCACGCGACCGACTCCACGTGGAGCGGATGCAGCGCGAAGAGCGCCGCCACCACCGCGCTCGGCCACACGGCCCCCGTCATCCGCCGAAGGACCACGTAAAGGAGCACCGTGCCGGCCACGTGCATCAGGAGGCTGACCAGGTGGTGCCCCCCTGCCCAGAGGCCGAACAGCCGGACGTCGAGCAGGTGCGAAAACCACGTCAACGGATGCCAGTTGGCCTGGCGCGTGGCCGTCATGGCCCAGGAGATGTCGTGCGGGGTGAACCCGCCGACAAGGTGGGGGTTCTCGGCCACGTAACCGCGGTCGTCGTAATTGATGAACCCGTGGCCGACGATCGGTGCGTACACGGCCGCCGTGGCCACGGCCAGAAGTACGCCAATAATAAGGTCTCGCCGCAAAGTCGCCATCCCGTTCCCGTCGACTCATCTTGGTATGACAGCGCTAGATTGCCATTGGCGCGGCGGGCCTGGAGCACCCGCCGCACAAAACCTGGAACGTAGCGCGGTCATATTAGGCGCAAAAGGTCGTCTTCACCAGTCGAAAACTCGGCACGGGAGGCCGTGCGGCGTTACAGAAACCGGCAGTGAGGGAAGCGCGGAAAGGAGGGCCGCTACCGCTTACCGCGCGGCTGGTAGATGCAGAACGGCTCGGCGGCGAGGTAATCGTCGGTCATGGCGAAGGCCCGCGCGCGGCAACCGCCGCAAATACGCCGGTACTCGCACAGGCCGCACTTGCCGTGATACGCATCGACATTGCGCATCTGGCGGAACACTTCCGACGTCTCCCAGATCTTGCGGAAATCGAGGCCCTCGCGCCTGAGGTCGCCGCACTCGGTCTCGAGGAAACCGCAGATCTGGACCTTGCCCACGTGCGAGATGAACGCGAACGCCTTGCCGCCCAGGCAGCCCTTGCCGCCCGCCGCGGGCCTGCCTGCGTGCTCGTGCCCCGGAGCCACCTGCTTCTCGCGCAGAATCCGCGTGTAATGCGGCGCACACGTCACGCGGATCTGGATGTCGGTCCGCTCTTCCTGGTCCGCAAGCCACCGGAGCGTCTGCTCGTACGCCTCGGGCGAAATCTCCTGTCCCGCGAGTTCGCGCCCCCGCCCCGTCGGAACGAGGAGAAACGGGTTGAACGCCGACGCCCCCAGCCGGACCGAAAGCTCGAGGATCGCCGCGAGTTCCGCCAGGTTGTGCTGCGTGACCGTCGTGTTGATCTGGAAATCAAGCCCGCCCCGCCGCGCAGCCTCCGTGGCGGCAATCGCCATCTCGAACGCGCCCGGCACGCCGCGAAACGCATCGTGCGTGGCCGCCGTGGCGCCGTCGATCGAGATCGAGATGCAGTGGAGGCCCGCCCGCTTCATCCGCTCGACGCTCGCGTCGTCGACGAACTGGCCGCACGGCGCCATGACGACCGGCAGGCCCAGGCGGTGGGCGTACTCGGCGAGGTCGTAGATGTCGGTTCGCAGCATCGGCTCGCCGCCGGTCAGGATCATCGTGGGCCGGGCGAACGAGGCGATGTGATCGAGAAGCCGGCGGCCCTCGTCGGTCGTGAACTCGCCCGCGTACGGCGTGGGCCGCGCTGCCGCCCGGCAATGCTTGCACGCCAACGGGCACGAGCGCGTGACTTCCCACGCGATCAGGCGCGGCAGGTACGGCTCCGGGGCTTGCGTTGGATTGGCCTTTGTCATTATGTGCTATGTCGGTTCCTTGGCGCACGCCGTCTCCGGCGCGTCGCCGGCGATGGCGATCTCCTCGTCGGTCAGGTAGCA
>PMZT01000094.1 GCA_003170085.1 Planctomycetia bacterium
CGGTTTACGCCCAGTTCACGGGCGATCCGCCGCTGCGACCAGCCCCGCGCCACCAACGCCGCTATCGCTTCCACCATAGCCATTTTGAGCCGATTCGCCACGCCGCCCCTCCTTCGTCCCCCTTGGGACCGGAGAGATTACATGACGAACCGCAAACTCCTCAAAGTGGCTGGTTTTCAAGCGCCCCACGCTGGCTGGTTTTGGGCGCCCCATGACAACACAAAATCGGTCCAAAGCTTGCGCGCAGGCTGTTTTGGGGCAAAAACCGTTTTCTCATAGTATATATTCGCGGGAGGAAACGGTGGATGAAAGTACGCAGCGAGGGAGGGGAAAAACGGAAAAATCTGAGAAGCTGAAATTTGAGGATCTGAAATTTGAAATCTCAGATTTGAGATTCCAGATCTGGAAAAAGGGGCGGCAGTACGGAATCGGCACCTCTTACCTTGACGCCCTCTTGTGGGGCGGCGATACTGGCGTCCAAGGAGGTTGCCATGCGAATCGCCGTCCTGATGCTCGCTGCACTCACGTGCGCGTTTGCCCTGGCCCCGACCCAGGCCGCCGAAAAGTCGCCCGCTGCCACGCCCGCGCCGGATAAAACCGCCGCTGCCGCTCCAAAGAAGCCCGCCACGCCCGCCGCCGAAAACTCGCCCGCTGCTGCGCCGGAGAAGTCCGCCGCTGCCGGCCCGCGGGTGTTTGTGCTCGACGGCGCCGCCATTCTCGATGCCCGTCGCAGGGCTGCCGCGGGCGATAAGGAAGTCGTGGCGGCCATCGAGTCGCTGCGCAGGGAGGCCGACAAGGCGCTCAAGGCCGGCCCGTTCTCGGTCACCGAGAAGAAGGACACCCCGCCCAGCGGCGACAAGCACGACTATATGAGTGTGGCCCCGTACTACTGGCCCGACCCATCGAAGCCCGATGGCAAGCCCTACATCCAGCGCGACGGCGAGGTCAACCCGGATCGCGGCGGCGGCGACAACACCCAGATGGGCGGCATGACCCACGCGGTCGGCCGGCTTGCCGCGGGCTGGCACTTCACCGGCGACGAACGGTACGCCGAGCACGCCGCCAAGCTCCTGCGGGCGTGGTTCCTGGATGAAAAGACGCGGATGAACCCGAACCTGAACTTCGCCCAGTCGGTGCCCGGCCGCAGCGACGGCCGCGGCACGGGCATTATCGACACGGTCTGTCTCATCGAGTTGGTCGATTCGGTGGGTCTCCTGGGCGGCTCGAAGGCGTGGACCGCCGCCGACCAGAAGGGCCTGGAGGAATGGTTCGGCAAGTTCGTCGGCTGGCTCGAGGAGAGCAAGAATGGCCGCGCCGAGGCCCGCGCCCACAACAATCACGGCACGTGGTATGATGCGCAGATTTCGATATATGCCTTCTTCGCGGGCAAGCCCGACGTGGCGAAACGGGTCCTGGCCGAATCGTCGAAGCGGATCGACGCGCAGATCAAGGCCGACGGTCAGCAGCCGGCCGAGCTGGCCCGCACGAAGTCGTGGAACTATTCGATCTACAACCTGCGGGCGTGGTTTATCGCGGCCCGGCTGGGCGAGCACGTGGGCGTGGACCTGTGGAAGTACCAGTCGCCCGACGGCGGGTCAATCCGCAAGGCCCTCGACTGGCTCCTGCCGCTGGCAAAGGACCCGTCGAAGTGGACGACGAAGCAGATCGTCAAGCTGAAGCCGGAGGAGTTGGCGCCGCTGCTCCGGACCGCCGCCGCCGAGTACCACGACCCGAAGTACGCCGAGGCCGCCCGCGAGATCAGCCCCGCTGCGCCCGACTGGCGCGAAAGACTCCTCGGCCCGCGGCCGTAAGATGTGGCACGTGGCCGGGCGGATCTTCGACTGGACCCACGCGGGCGTACCCACACCAGCAACTACCTCTCCGTTCCTTGTCGGCTAAACGCACGTAAGTCACATTTCAGAAATGCGACTTACGTGCGTCTTGCCCGACACGCCATTAACCGTCGCCTCGCCGCCGCGAGGACTGCCCTTGAACTTCCCTGGCATGCGCTGGTCGCTACCGAACATCGATCCCATCGCCGCCCTGGTCAGCCTCTGGACGGATGACCGCTGGGATGACTTCTGGCGTACGGCTGCCTGACCGCCACAAACTCAAGGTGCACCCGGATGACTCAGTCCCACACGAAACCATAGACCGCGCGTCTCCTCTTTATTTCGTCGTTCGTGGAGCAGTCTTGGGGTGGGACCAACCGGTAAACAGACGTTGCGGCGGTCCCGCGATTGAACAGCCGCCCCGCGGTCACGCTCGCGGGATTGTGATGGATGAGAACGCCGTTGTTCCGGGCGAGGTCGTGGAGCAGTTGCAGACCGTCGGATCCCCAGGCGAGCTTGGACCAATACACCGCCGTCGCGGGGGCCGTCGGGTCGGGATAGAAGAAGTGGGTTACCCCCTGCGCCCACAAGGCGCGGGCAAACTCATCGGAATTCCGGTAGCGCCGGAAATCAATCGGCGTGATTTCATTCGAAAGGCGCACCACCGGTCGATCCAGGTAATACTCCTCTCGATAGACCAGGAGCACTTTGGCATCGGGTGGAAGGTTCTGATTCATCCAGACAAAATCATCATAGAATGAAGAGGAGTTTCTCAGAAACTCTTCCCGGGGCGTAAGCCCGATCGCACCCCGGATGAACTGCTGGTGCCACAGGCCGGCGAACGCCACATCGCCCGCCAGGGTAAGGGCCGCCACGACGGCCAGGACGCGGCCGAACGCGCCTTTCCATTCCAGTGCCCGGGTCAGTCCATAACCCGCCAGCACCGAAACCAGCGGCATGGCGAACGAAAAATAGCGATCGTCCGGATCGAGGTAAGCTGTGATCGCGATGGTCAGCAAGGCCGGAATCGCCACGAAGATCGTCATCCGGCGGTGTTCCCGAAAGACCAGGGCCACGGGGGCGAAGGCGAGGGACAACGTGCCGTAACGAATGAAGTCGAACGGTTTCAGCGGCCACTGGAAGAACCACTGGGCGAGGCTCTGGTACGGGGATTGGGCGTGTGCGATATGGCCGCACTGGTTGTTCCAGGCCCACCCTCCGAAGAAACTGGACAAGAAAGGGTAAAGGGGATTGCCCGTCCAGAGGTAGTTGCGGAGGGGCCACGCCGCCCAGCATGCCATGCAGGCGGTGAAAAGGATGGCCGAGTGCAAGAGAATCCGGGAAAGGCCGTATCGGCAGCCCCATCGCCACCAGATCAGCGCGAATACACCGAAGCCCAGGAGGAACACGAGGGCGTTCATCCGGAAGGCCACGGCCAAACCGGCCATCATCCCGGCAAGGACCACGCTGACCAGACGCTTCTCGTCGCGTCCCTCCAGCACGAGGTAGACGGAGAGCGCGACCATCATCATCGAGGTCATATCGGAAGTCGGCTGAATGCTGCGCTCGGCGAACAAGGCATACGCCGCGACCAGGGCCGCCGCGACCAGGCCTGCGGCGGGAGTGAAGAACCGTCGGCCGATGGCATACGTGGCGGCCAATAAGCCGATGCCAAACCACCACGTCAGGACCTGGCAGGCCGAGTCGGGCCCCAGCCTCATGATCCACAGATTCAGCATGGTCCGGGCGACAAAATAACTCAGTCCTACGCTGTCGGCGTAGAACTGCATCTTCCCATCGTGAACATACCGATGGACAAGCCCCACATGGTACTCCTTGCTATCATAGTCACTGATAGGGGCGGTTGACGATATCAGGGCCATGGCGAGGCAGGCGAACAGGACGACCAGCAGCCAGACGAGCAGCCATCGGGGCTTCAGGGTCGAGAAGTCGAACCGCAGGCCGCGAAAATCACCACGAAGGATCCACAGGCCCGGAAGGGATATCGCCGCCGCGGCGATGAACAATCCCGCGTAGATTCCTGCGTTGAGGATTCCCATCAGGCTAAGGGCGAAAAACACGTAGGAGTAGAGACCCGCCCCGAGGCCCAGCGAAAGGGCCAGAACGGCCTCGGGCCGATATCCCTGTCGGCCGAAGCACCGCAGCACCAAGCGACCGGTCCCCGTAAGGACCGCCGCCATCGCCGTCCCGAGCAGCAAGGAGATCAACGGAACCATGAGAGGACTTGCTCCACGAAGGCGGCGCCCTTGTCACCAGCGGCATGGTAGACAAAACTGGACCACACGCCGACGATCCATGGAATGAGCAACCATCGCAGCCGGTATGCCCAGCGTTCCAGGTCGTTTTGCACCGTCGCTTCCTCCGGCCCCGTTAACATCGTATTTTTCGGCGAATCGCTCTGTTGGGAAGCAAGAAAATCCGCAAGAATGAAATGGGCGGAGGCACGCGACCCCGCGATTCACGCGATTCAAGGATTCACGCGATTTCGCCGCGCGCTCAGGCAACCTTGGCCGTCTTGGCGTACTCCGCCATCGCGGTCAGGTTCTCCGGCGGCGTGCCGCGGGGGATCTCGCAGCCGGCGCCCACGATGTACCGCGGGCCGGCGGCCAGGTGGCAGGCCGCCAGGGCGGCGTGGACCTTCTCGGGCGTGCTTTCCTTGACCGCGCGCACGGGGTCGAGGTTCCCGCAGAGGACCTGCCGCGGTCCCATCTCGTGACGGGCCTGCTCGAGGGGCACCATGAAATCGAGGTCCACGATCTCGGCCCCCAGTTCGCCCATCTTCGCCAGGAGCGGCCGCGTGTTGCCGCAGATGTGCAGCCGCACGGGCACGCCCAGCGCGTGAACGCGGTCGATGAGTTCCTTCTCGCGCGGCCACACGAACTCCTCGTAAATCCGCGGGCCGATGAGCGAGGCGGCGGCGTCGCCGATGCCGATGAAGTCCGCCCCTGCCTCCACCTGCCGCCGGGCAAAGCGGAACTCGAGCTCGACCACCCACGCGAAGAGGTCGTGCACGAACGCCGGGTCGTCGAAGAAGTCGAACATCAGCGTGTTGATGCCCCGCAGGTCCGCCCCCTGGGCGCACGGGCCTTCGATCCAGCCCTCGATGAGTTTCTCGCGGCCCACGCGCTCCTTGAAAAGCGCCATCGCCCGCACGCGGTCGCCCATGCGCGGCGTGGCGGCGGGGTCGGGCAGGACGAGCTTCGCCAGCAGCGACTTATCGTGCAGCAGGGCGTGGGTCTCGTCGATCGCGGGCGGCTGGTGGTCAAAATACTTGATCGTGGCGCCCAGGTCGGCGGCCTCGCGGGCGGGGTCCGAAATGCCCGAGACGTGATCCAGGCCGAACCGCTCGGCCGTGCGGATCTGGGCCTCGACCATGACGCGATGGTCGGTGGCGTAGTCGCGGTACCGCGCCCCGATCTGGTCGGCCGCCAGCATCATCGTGATCGGCATCACGGGCAGGCGGTCCACGGGTTGCCCGGCGATCATGGCCGACACGCGCTCACGCGACGTCATCATGCGGCACCTCCCGAGATGGGCCGGCTGGCTCTTCCGGCGCCGACAGATGGTAACGCGCCCGCGCCGCGGGGGCAAGGCCGCGCGGGGCCGTAACTGATGGGCCCGCTCTGTCCCCAACCCTCTTCATTTTGCCCCCGCCAATCGCTATGATTCGGCTTCTACGGACAGGGCAAGCGAACAGGGAGCGGTTATGGACGCGTATGATCCGAAATCGGTCGAAACCAAGTGGCAGGCGTGGTGGGAAGCGCATCACACCTTCGAGGTCGCGGGCACGGCCCCGCGCGCGAAGAAGTTCTACTGCCTCACGATGTTCCCCTACCCATCGGGCATGTTACACGTGGGTCACGGGCGCAACTACATCATGGGCGACGTGGTCTCGCGCTACAAGATGATGCGCGGGTACGAGGTCCTTTCGCCGATGGGGTGGGATGCGTTCGGCCTGCCCGCCGAGAACGCCGCCATCAAGAACAAGAAGCTGCCGGCCACGTGGGTCCGCGACAACATCGCCACCATGAAGACGCAGTTCCGCCGCTGGGGCGTCGGGTACGACTGGCGGCGCGAGGTCAATACGAGCGCGGTCGATTACTACAAGTGGACGCAGTGGATCTTCCTGGTCATGCACGAGCGCGGCCTGGCGTATCAGAAGAAGGCCGCGGTGAACTGGTGCCCGTCGTGCCAGACGGGCCTGGCGAACGAGGAGGTCGTCGACGGCCGCTGCGACCGCTGCGGCGCCGAGGTCACGAAGCGCGACATCCCGCAGTGGTTCTTCAGGATCACCGAGTACGCCCAGCGGCTGCTGGAAGACCTGGACGAACTCTCGGCGTGGCCCGAGACGGTCCGCACGATGCAGGCCAACTGGATCGGNNGTCTTCACGACGCGGCCCGACACGCTGTGGGGCGTGACGTTTATGAGCCTGGCGCCCGAGCACCCGATCGTCCGGCGCCTGGTGGCCGGCACGCCGCGCGAGAAGGAAGTGCTCGCGTTCTGCGAGCGGTGCCGCCTTCAGTCGGCCGCGGTGCGCGGCGATGCGGCGGTCGAGAAGGAGGGCGTGTTCACGGGGGCGCACGTGATCAACCCCGTCAATGGCGAGCGTGTGCCGCTGTGGGTGGCCAACTACGCCCTGATGGAGTATGGCACGGGCGCCGTCATGGCCGTGCCGGCCCACGACCAGCGCGACTTTGAGTTCGCGAAGAAGTACGAGCTGGCGATCAAGGTCGTGATTCAGCCGACCGAAGGCACGGGTCCCCAGGCGTGCGCGCCGCGGCCCCTCAAGGCCGGGGAGATGGCGGCGGCGTATGTCGATGCCGGCGTCATGGTCGATTCCGGCCCCATGAGCGGCACGGCCAGCCCCGGCGGCATCCCCAACGTGATCGCGTATCTCGATGAGAACAAGATGGGATCGCGTACGGTGCACTACCGCATCCGCGACTGGCTCGTCAGCCGCCAGCGGTACTGGGGCGCCCCCATCCCGGTCATCCATTGCCCGGCGTGCGGCATCGTGCCGGTGCCGGTCGATCAACTGCCGGTCGAGTTGCCGCCGGAAACGGAAGTCGAGTTCCCGCCGCGCGGCGAAAGCCCGCTGGCCAAGGTGGCGTCGTGGGTCAACGTGAAGTGCCCGACGTGCGGGGCCGCGGCCCGCCGCGAGACCGATACGCTGGCCCAGTGGCTCTGCTCGTGCTGGTACTTCCTGCGGTACACGCTGACCGACGAGGAGCGCCGCGACGGCGGCAACGCCCTGCCGTTCGATCGCAAGAAAGTCGATTACTGGATGCCCGTGGACCAGTATATCGGCGGCATCGAGCACGCCGTGCTGCACCTCCTGTACACGCGGTTCATCTCGAAGGTCCTGCACGACGCGGGGCACGTGGGCTTCAGCGAGCCGTTCACGGCCCTCTTCACGCAGGGGATGATCTGCAAGCAATCGTCGATCACCGGGAAGCTCGAGAAGATGTCGAAGTCGAAGGGCAACGTGGTCTCGCCCGACGCGGTCATCGCCGAGTACGGGGCCGACACGCAGCGGCTGTACACGCTCTTCATCGGCCCGCCGCAGCGCGACGCCGAGTGGCAGGACGACGCGGTCGTGGGCGCGCGGCGGTTCCTGGAAGGGGTCTGGGGGATTGTCTCAGACACGCTTCGGCCATGGCCAAAGAATTACGCGCCAGGCATGGAATGGTTTGACTTACTGGAACGTGAGACGCACAGGCTCATACGGGCTGTAACACAGGATATCGAGGTGAACTGGCAGTTTAACACGGCGATTGCCAAGATGATGCAGTTCTGCAATAACCTGAAATGGTTCAACCTGTTCCTCATTTTAGGCCGCAACAAGCATATTCCGGCGTATGCGCGAATGCGGGAGTTCGCGTCGCTAACAGGGCGCAAGGTGAGCCTGGTGACGGAAATCTACGATGCGTCTGGTACTAAGCAGGGACCTGCAAGACTCATAGATCTCAAGCAAGTTCGCTTCGCGGTGGAGTCTCTCATAAAGCTCCTTCAGCCTTTTGTGCCGCACATCTCGGAGGAACTTTGGGTGGTGATCGGCCACGAGCCGTCGGTCCTGGCGGCCGGGTGGCCCGCGTTCAGCGAGGCGGCGTGTGCCGAGGACGTGCTCGACCTGGCTGTGCAGGTGAACGGCAAACTGCGGTGGCACATCCAGGTGCCGGCGGGCGCATCGGAAGAAGCGGTGCGCGCCGCGGCCCTCGCGAGCGACCGCGTCAAGGAAGCGATCGGCGCCGCCACGGTCCGCAAGGTGATCGTGATCCCCGGGCGGCTGGTGAACATTGTGGCGAAGTAGGCCGCGCCGCGCGACACGCCTTTGCACAATAGCGTATCTTTGCGCGGCGGGTCTCCCGACCCGCCGCGCCGAAAGGACCGTCGCATGAGAACAGCGTTTGTGCTTACCGCAATTCTCGTGGCGTCGTCGGCGCCATTGGCGTCTGGGGCGCCTGCCGCCACGAGCGAAAAGCTCGCTGCCGAAAAACCCCCCGCCGAGAAGCCCGCAGCCGCCACCGAGAAGCCGGTGGGCGCGGAACCCGCGGCCGAGAAGCCCTCGGCCCTTGCGGCAAAGCCGGACGCGCCGCCGAAGTCCGACAAGCCCGAGTACGAGCCCACCTCGGCCTATGTGCCGCGCCAGATCGAGGGCTGGACCGTGCTCGTCCATCACCGCCTGCTGGCCGAGGAGAAAGAGCTCGGCGACGAGACCCTCAAGCTCCTCGGCATGCACCTCTACGTCGTGAACCGCCAGGTGCCCAAGCCCGCGCTTGACCGGTTGCACGAGGTCCGCATCTGGGTCGAGGCGAATAACCCCAAAGTCGCGTGCATGTGTTACCACCCGTCGCGCGAGTGGCTCGCGGGGCACGGCTTCAACCCCGAGAAGGCCAGGTCGGTCGAACTCGGTAACCCCCGCAACTTCATCGACTGGACGCACCACCAGTGGGCGATGGTGCTGCACGAACTCGCGCACGCGTACCATCACCAGGTGCTTGGGTATGACAACCCCGACATCAAGGCCGCGTACAAACATGCCATGGACGAGAAGCTATACGATTCGGTCCTCCGGTACGACGGGCAGAAGGTCAAGGCGTACGCCACGACGAGCGACCAGGAGTTCTTTGCGGAGCTCAGCGAGTCGTACTTCAGCACGAACGACTTCTACCCGTTCGTCCGGGCCGAGGTCATGCAGTACGATCCGCGGACGTTCGAGATGCTGAAGAAGGTATGGGGCGAGCCAGCGCGTCAGCGCGAAAAACAGTAGCAGGGCGGCGCTGTTTCAAGGGTTTGCGCGGCGGGTCGGGAGACCCACCGCGCAAAGTCGGAGGCCTGCCCATCATGAACATCCGCCCGGCCACGCGCGACGACGCGCCGCTCCTCCTCGGCATCATCCGCGAGGCGTTCCAAACGGTCTACGACCGCCTGGGCCTGACGCCCGAGAACTTCCCGCGGCACGCCGCCAACCTGGGCCCCGACTGGGTCCTCCGGCAAATGGACGAGGGCAGCCGGTTCTTCATCCTCGAGGAATCAGGCACGCCTTGCGGCTGCGCGGCGATCGAACCCCAGGACGCCCAGACCGTCGAACTCCGGCGCCTGGCGGTCCTGCCGGCTCATCGCAACAAGGGATACGGCCGGGCGCTGACGGCCCACGTGCTTGCCGAGGGGCGGCGGCTGGGCGCGCGGCGGGCCGTCCTCGGCCTGTGGGCCGACGAGCACGAGCTTCGCGAGTGGTACGAGCGCCTGGGGTTCCGGTTCGTCGAGACGGTCTCGCTTCCCGACGTCCCCCGCCGCGTGACACACATGGCGATGGACCTGTAGCATGACAGCGTTAGATTCAGACTGAGCGCGGTGGGTGCGGAGACCCGCCGCGCTATTGGCAGAGTTGCGATGTCGTATCAGGTCGGAGGCGGGGCCGATGCCTGGGCCTGCGTCTCCGCGCGTTGCCGCCGCAGGCCCGAGGCCGTCTCGATCGCCAGGGCCGCAAGGATGCACGCAGCACCCGCCAGTTGCAGCGCCGTCAGCCGGTCGCCGGCGAGCCAGTATCCGAAAAGGGCCGCGAAGACGGGCTCCGTCGTGAGGATGACGGCCGTCCGCGCGGCCGAGAGGTGCTGCTGAACCCGCGTCTGCACGTAGAACGCCAGGGCCGAGGCCACGATTCCCGTCACGAGTAGCGCCGCCCAGACCCGCGGCGGCGGCCACGCGACGGGCTCGGCCAGCGGCCACGCGACGCCGAAAAGGATCGCCGCCGCCAGCATCTGCCCGAGCGCCAGGACCCGCGCATCGTGCGGCCCTGCGTAGCGCGACAGAAGCGCGATGTGCAGGCCGAACGCCGCTGCGCACCCGAGCGTCAGCAGGTCGCCGATCTGGAACTCGCCCGGCATCTGGCCCGTCAGGAGGGCCATCCCCGCCACGCTGGCCGCCACCGACACGATCAGCACGCGCCCCGGTCGCGCGCCAAAGAGGACCCGCGCGCCAAGCGGCGCGAACACGACGAACAGGCCGGTGATAAGCCCTGAGTTCGTGGGCGTCGTGTACTGGAGGCCGAGTGTCTGAAGGAGATACCCGGCGGCCATTGCCACGCCGATGCCGGCCCCGGCCGCCAGGGTCCGCCACGTCAGCCGGTGCGCGCTCACGGCGCCCATGCACGCCGACGCGATGGCAAACCGGATGGCCAGGAACCCCAGGACGCCGTAGGCCGCCGTGGCGTCCTTGACGACGACGAATGTCCAGCCCCAGACGGCGGTCACGGCCACGAGGAGGACGGTCAGCAGGATTCGTTTCACGGGGACCGCCGAGTTCGTATCTTATCCGTTCTCATTTCAACGTATGTACGCCACGTCGGGCCTTGCCCCGCTGGGCGCTCGCGCCCTACACCTTACTTGGCTGACGTCGTAGCCGGAAGATCGGCCAGCGTTACGCCGAACTGGGTGGCGATCTGCCGGATGAACGGCCGGTGTTCGGCGGGCGCGCGGCCGTGCCAGTCTGCCAGGTATGCCGCGAAGTCGCGCGGCGTCCGGACCGGTGCGGCGTTCAACGAGCCGACGGCCGCCCAGTGTTGCGGCTGCTTCTCGAAGAGTGGGAGCAGGGCGACCGCCGCCACTTCGTTCAACTCGCGTTGGACCGGATCGCGCCTGAGCGCCGCCTCGTGCTCGCGGTACCACGCAGCGAGGTCCTGGCCGGCCGGCAGCGGCGCCTTCGCCATGCGCTCGTCGGCGTACTTTTTCAGCGCCGGGGCGAAGGACCGCCAGTTGGGGTACGGGGGATCGGCCGGCCAGGTCTCGGCCATCCGCCGCAGGGCGAACAGCGAGGCCATCTCGCACAGCGATTCCTCGAACCACTTGTTCGAGGTGTCCTCCTCGACCAGGTTGCACAGGATGTGGCAGAACTCATGGGCGAACTGGAATGCGTACTGTGCCCAGTACCGGTCGCCCGTATTCAGCCGGACCCGGAATTCGCCGTTCTTGCCCCGCTTGAACAGCGTAATGGGGCCGCCCTTGGGCTCGACAATAATGGGCGCGAGTTGGCGGCCGGGGAAGTACACCCACAAGGCGCCGGCGGACGACTCAAGAACCTTCCGGATGTTCTCCTGGTCGGCCTCCCACTTGGCCGCGGGGTCCAGCCGGATCTCAAGTGGGTGGGCCGAAGGGGCAGGCCCGTCGGCCGGGTCGGGGGCGCCGAAGGCAAGGGCCGTGCTGAGGCAAACCGCGACGGCGCAGCCAAGGAGAACCGGTATTCTCATAGATGGCCCATGCCCTGCAAGTTCCGAAGCACGGCCAAGCCCGCCCGGCGGTGTGGTGCGGTTGTGGCGCCCCTCTCCCCTGCGGGGGAGAGCCCTGGCAGGCGGCCGTGCGCCCGATTATGCCGGGGGCCTGGGCACGGGTCAATGGCGCGGGCCACCGGCGCCACCGGGACAACCCAGTGCTGCCGGGCTGGACTGCCCCCGCCGCGCTGCTATAATAGCGTTCATGAAACCCGAATCCATCGACGCACCCGAATCGTGGATCGCCGACCTCGAGTTCGAGAAGTGCGGGCCGCTTCGCCGCGCGCTCAAGAAGTGCATCACCAACCCCTTCAGCAACTACTTCCCGGCCGCGTTCCAGAAGACCGCCCTCCGGTTCATGCGGAGCGAGCTGGCCGAGGCCAACTGGACCGATCCCGGCGGCTGGCGGAGCATGGTCATCAGCTACGACCGCCACCGCCACCGCTTCGCCGACAAGCTCCTGTGCACCCTGGGCACGATCCCCATGGCCCTCAGGAACCGGCGGAAGCTGGGGGCGCGGGTCCTGGCGCGGCTGATCGATGCCAGCGAGAGCGAGCCCGTGGAGGTCCTGTGCCTCGGGGCCGGCCCTGGGCAGATCATTACCGACGCCCTGCGCGAGTGCCACCGCAAGGCCCGCGCCACGCTTGTCGATATCTCTGATGCGGCGTTCGACTACGGCCGGACCCTGGCCGCCCGGAGCGGCACGGCGTCGCAGGTCCGGTTCATCAAGGGCGACGTGTGCGACGTGAAGGGGATGCTCGACCGACCGCCCGACATCGTGAAGATGCTGGGCATCTGCGAGTACCTGACCGATGAGCAGCTCACGCACATCGTGGGGTGCCTCGCGGGCGTGATGGGCCGGGGCTCGGCTATCGTCACGAACAGCCTCTCGCTGGCGCATGGGACCGACCGGTTCTTCCGCCGCGTGTTCGGGCTGCACATGATCCACCGCACGCCCGAGGAGTTGCAGGGGTTCCTCGCGCCGGCGGGGTTCTCGGACTTCAAGGTCCTGGCCGAGCCGCTGGGGGTTTATCACATCCTGATCGGCCGCAAGGTCCGGTGACGGTGGAAGAAGTCCAAAGTTCAAAGTCCAAGGTCCAAAGTCAAAGGAAGCGGGACAGCGGCCGGTTCTTTGACTTTGGACCTTGGACTTTGGACTCTCTTCTTTCTTGCTGTTACTTTCTTTCCTCCAGCACCGCCTTGGCGTGCCTTGCGTATTGGCCGCGGAGGTCCTTGGCGTAAGTTTCGAGGATCTTGCGGCCCACACCGTTATAGTCGCCGCAGCGGTAGAGGGCGCGGGCAAGCACGATCTCGCGCAGCGAGTAATTGCGCGGCTTGGTCTCGGTTGCGGACCCGACGGCGGCCTTCTGCCTCGCCTCATCGAGGGTCGTCGTGGCGTAGCCGGTCATGTCGGGCTTGGCCAGGAGATCGGCCAGGGGCTTCGCGGCCTTGGGGTCGGCCAGGGCTTCCAGGGCGACCGCGCACGCCCGGTGATGCGAGAACTCGGACTTCGCATCGAGCATCGCCAGTTTCTCGAGGATCACGTCCACCGCCCGCGGGTCGTGTGTCCGGCCCAGCGCGATGATGTAGGAATCGTACTCGCTCACGCTGCGGCCGAACTGGCCCATGCCCGTGTAGTTCCAGCCCTTATCGAGGTCCTTGACGCTCCGCACCTTCTCGAGCAGCGTCTCGGTGCCGGTCGTGTTGCCCATCATCGCCAGGATGCTGGCGTAGGCGAGCTTGTCGTCGGGGTCCTTCGCGGCGGCGTATGCCTTTTCCATCATCGGGATGGAATCCTTCGGCTGCGCGAAAAGGATCGCCAGGGCCGCGCGGTTCTTGACGACGCTGTCGATCTTGTTTTTCGGGTCGGCCTTCAGGCCCGGATCAGGCTTCGTGACGGCGGCCACGGCCTCGGCCACCTTTTCCTTCGGCATCGGCAGCGAGTCCTTGTCCTCGAGGACATTCGCGGGCAGGCACTCGGTTTCGACGAGGTGCTTCTGGAGTTCGCGGACATCGATCTGCCGCACGGTGGCCGACGTGCCCTTGGTCATGGCCGCGGCGCGCCCGCACGCGTAGCCCTGGTTCTGCACGTCGGGCTGCATGCGCAGGACCGGCATGGCGTCACGCTGGGCGCTGATCGCAAGGCCCGTGACGAGGATGCCGTCGAGCCCGCGCGGCAGGAGCGCTCGGTACGGTATGTACGCCGTCAGGCCCGCGTGATCGGGCGGCATGTTGAAGAACATCGGGTGCACCGTGAAGCCGTGGCTGTCGAAATTGCTCTTGGCCATGACGACCGTGTCGGGCCACGTGCGGCAAAGGACGATGTCCATGGGCGTGATGGTAACGTCGCCGACGATGCGGCGCCGCTCGCGGGTATCGACGAGCTGGCCCAGGTCAAACGCGTCCTTGAACTTCTCGCGGGCGTAAACGAAGAGGTGCCAGAAGTCCATCGTGTCGGTGTCGTCGGCGAACATGTAATCGGTGTTCGTGTAGCCGGCGCCGAGCTTGCGCGGCGGAAGGCCCGCGCCTTGGACGGCCACCTCGTCGCCGCCCATGTAATCGGTCTGGGCGCCGGCGGCCGCGGCGATGTCGGCGTTGCCGGTGGAGTCGATGACGCTCTTGGCCAGGATCACGCCGCGCCCCTCGGGCGTGGCCACGATGATGCCCTTGACGAGGCCGTTCTCAACCAGCGCGCCGCATCCGAGGACGCCCATCCAGATATCGGTGCCGGCCTTGAGGGCGGTCGTTCGCCACCACTCAGCCTTCTCGATCGGGCTCCAGGAGCTTGCGCCCGGCACTTCCTTGGTGAAGCCGCCACGGTAGCCGTGATAATACGTGGATATGAGCCCCGCGGTGCCGACGCCGCCCAGCTCGTGCAGGTACTCGATCAAGAGGGCCTTTGCCCCGCCGCGCCCGGCCCCGATGCCGGCCGGAGCGCCGCCGGTCCCGCCGCCGACCACGACGACGTCGTACCGGGCGAGCACGGGCAGGCCGCGCGCCTCGGACGGCACGGTCGCCCCGGTCTTGTCGGTCGGCCGCACGCCGCCGAGGAACTCCTTGACTTCGCCCGTGGCCACGGGCGTGACCGGGCCGCCGGTGATGTGGGCGCCTTTGACGGCCGGGAGCGACTTGGCCTCCTGGGCCGCCGCGGCACCGACGCGAGCGCCCATGTCGATCAGGGCGAGCGGCCTGAGGAGCTTCTCGGCCTGGTCGCGCGGAATCTCGGCGCAGCCGCCGAGGACGTACACGCGGTCGACCGACGCCGGCCGGAACGCATCGAGCGGCAGCTTCTCGGTCCCCGCCCACGCGCCCGCGCCCGCCGCCGCCAAGGCTGTGGCGGGCAAGCTGGTGGCCGCGGCCCTGGACTTCATCGGGTCGGGCGGCAACTGGAACGGCTCATCGGTCTCGGCCTGGACGGGCTGGCCGGTCAGGAGGTCGCGGATCGCCTGCTCGGCCCGCGCGAAGGAGGCGAACGAGCCGTCGGCCATCGGCACCTTCATCGTGTACTCGACGAGGTCGGGCGACGTGCCCTCGCCCTTGACGAACGTGCCGCGCTTGCGGGCGGTCAGGCCCTCGGCTTTCTTCTCGCCCTGCGCGACGACCACGAAACGGAACTCCCGCGGCCCCGCGGGGTATGGCGCGAACTCGGCCCCGGCCATGCGGGCGACCGCGGCGCGCGGCGTGGCGTCGATGATCACCTTCGCGAGGACGGCTTGGCGGCCGCTGCGGTTGGCCATGACGATGCCGCACGGCCGGCCGTCGGCGTCGCGCAGGACGTCGGTGGCGTACGAGCCGAAGAGGTAATCGACCTTGGCCGCCAGCAGTGCATCGTCGAGTGTCTTCTTCACGTACAGCGGGCGCGGCAGGGGCGAGGCCGTCTTGTCGGCGGTGCCGGCCGGCTCAGGCTTCGGTGCGGGCGGCGTGTCCGCCATAGCCTTGGCGACGGCGGACGTCGCGGCGCCGTCGGGCCGCATGATGCGGATCTCGGTGACGAGCAGGCGCTTCGAGTCGTCGGTCTTCTTGATGTCGAAGCGGATGTAGCGGACCTTCTGGCCGATCGCCGCGACAATCGAAGTGATCGGGGCCACGGGCTTATCGCACTTGACGGTGGCCACGTTCTTCCACGCCTTCTCGTCGGGGCTGGTGCTGAAGGTGACGGTGTCGGCGACGAAATCGCCGAGGCGGCAGCCGACCAGAACCTCGGCCGACTTCACATCCTGCGGCGACCCCAGGTCGCACGTGATCGTAACGTCGCCGTCGTACTGCACGCTGTCGGTATCGGTCTTCGCCCACTTGCCGTCGTGGAGGCGGCTGGGCGGCGTGGTGTCCGCATGTCTTTCAGCGGAAGGGAGGCTGGCCCCGTACTTGAACGGAAGGAGGGTGGCATTGTCGGGCGCGGGGGGGAGCGCGGCTTCGGGGGTTGCCACAAGCCCGCCCGCGGCCGAGAAGATCTGGCGAGCCAGCGGCGACGCGGGCACCTCGCCTTCCTCAAGCCACAGACGCATGGTCGCGCACATGTCCTCGCCCAGGTACGGTCGCGGCGCAGCAAGGAAGACGCGGGCGCCGGCCTTGGCGGCGGCCTCGGCGGCGGCGACGGCGCCGGTCGATCCGCCCACGACGACCACGTCGACGTCATAGGCCACGGGGATCGCGCGGGCCGATTCGGCCACCGCGCCCGGCGCCGCGTCCGCCACAGCCTTGGCGGCGGTGGGCGCATCGGCCGCCGTCAGGGTGCCCGCAAGGCCCAGGATCGCCACGAGGGAAATGCTCAGGATGAAGGGTTTCATTTCGGAGCCTTTCGTTACGCGACAGGTGCCCACGAAGTATAACCCGGCGGGGGCGGCAACGGTAGCCCCACGCATGTGTGGGGATAAGAATCCCCCGGCCATGTCGGGGGCTTTTGACGGTCCTCTCCCCCGGCGGTGTCGGGGGCTTTCGACGGTCCTCTCCCCCGGCGGTGCCGGGGGCTACTCGCGCCACTCGAACGGCCGGGGGGCGATCAGGTACAGGCGGCGCACGGCCACGTTGCACAGGAGGCCCAGCGCCAGGTACGAACTCAGCAAGCTCGAGCCGCCGTAGGACATCAGCGGCAGGGGAATGCCCGTGACCGGCATCAGGCCCATGCTCATGGCCATATTGAGAAAGCTCTGCGCCGCCACGAGCGCCACGACGCCCACGACGAGCAGCTTGCCGTAAGGCTCGGTGGTCGAGAGGCTGACGTCGACCCCCAGCACGCACAGGATGCCGTACAGGAGCACGATGCCGGCGGCGCCCAGGAACCCGAACTGCTCGGCCAGCGTCGGAAAGAGGAAGTCGGTGTGGGCCTCGGGCAGGAGTCCGTACTTGGTTTGGGTGCCCTGGAGCCATCCCTGGCCCGCGATGCCGCCGGCCCCCAGGGCGATCTTCGACTGGAACGCCTGGTACCCGAAGTTGTCGAGCAGCGTGCCGAAGAAGAACCGCAGGGCGTCGAAGCTCTTCGGCCCCGGCCCCTGGTCGAGCGTCTGGAACAG
The DNA here is from genome assembly GCA_003170085.1 of Planctomycetia bacterium. Classification (GTDB taxonomy): domain Bacteria; phylum Planctomycetota; class Phycisphaerae; order FEN-1346; family FEN-1346; genus FEN-1346. The sequence goes on from PMZT01000094.1 coordinate 17,131, forward strand.
CCGCATCTTCGCCTCGACGTACTCGGGCTTGTCCTTGCCCCACGAGATCTTGGTGGCGAGTTGCCAGAGCCGGAACCGCCACATGCCGGTGATCTCGTGGACGAGCTCGGCCTTGCGCTCGGGCGTCAAGGAAAATTGCGGATTGCGAATTGCGGATTGCGAATTTGAAGAAACTTCATCCTGCCGGCTTTTCAATTCGCAATTCGCAATTTGCAATCCGCAATCGCGTTCGCGCGGCTCGGACAACGCAAAGTGCATCCGCTCGGCGCAGCCCTGGAGGAGCCACGAGTCGATCCGCAGCCGCTGGTACCCGCGCATCGACGAGTAGAAGATCGGCACCATCGCCATGCCGATCAGGATGATCGTGGCCAGGTGCTTGCCGCGCGCCCCGGCCGCAAAGAGCATGAGGAAGAGGATCGGCAGGAAGAGCATCGCCGTGCCGAGGTCCGCCGCAAGGAAGATCAGGGCCGTCGGCACCAGGGCCATGAGGAACGGCGTCATCAGGCCCGAGAACGTCCGGAAGTTCTTGCGGTATCGCAGGTAGTACGCCAGCGACATGATGAAGGCGATCTTCGTGAGTTCCGACGGCTGGATGTTGACGCCCGTCCCCGGAATCCTGATCCACGCGTACGAGTTGTTGATCGGGTAAATGAACCCGGGAATCTCCAGGTTGTACCGCCGCATGAACGCCAGCACGGCCAGCACGATGATGCTGGCCCCGTAAAGGAAGTAGCTGACGCGGGCAAGGCGGGTGTAGCTTGGCACGAGGGTCGCGGCGAACACGCCCAGCGCCGCCAGCAGCCAGATGACCTGCTTGGCGCCCAGCGTATCGAGGAACGGCGCGGGGACCGCGCCGCCGGCCGTCGCGGCGTAGATGCCGGCGATGCCCAGCCCGGTCAGGAGGAGCGCCGCCGCCAGCAGCAACCACGGAAACCGATACCAGTATTCACTCGCAAGCACGATGCCTCACAGAAACGTTTCGGTCTCGGGAAGCCGCCTTGTGGACGGGCAGTGCACCAGTATAATGAATTCATGGACGCTGAGCAATCATCGCGGTGCAAGCCCCACGCACCGCCGGGGGACACAATCGCCGGTAATGTATCCCCCGGCGGTGCCGGGGGCTTACGGCGGTGCCGGGGGCTTGCGGCGCTCGTGTGCGGGGCGCTGCTTGCAGCGCTCGTGGCCGCGGGCGGCTGCGCTCAGCGCAAGGACGTGCTGCTTAGTCGCCTCCGCGAGATTCCCGACGCGAGGGCCCACCAGGTCGTCGGCGACGCCCTGTGGGTCCACGGATCGTTCTTCGCATGGGCGACCCACGAGAACCTCCGCATGGAGGTGACCTGGACCGAGCATCGGCCGGACGGCGACGTCGCTTCCGACGAGATCTGGCTCCTTGACCTTGCCGGCGGGCGTTTCCGCGTCGAACGGCCGGCCGAAAAGCAGGTGACGGTCTACGACGGCTCGACGTGGCGGGTCTTCGTCGACGGCAAGCCGTCCGACGACCTCGTGCTGCGCGGCCGGGCCGCCGGCTACGCCCTGCTCGTGCGTGAGATCGTTCCGCTGCCGTTCAGCCTGCTTGATCCGGGGGTGAAGATCGAGTACGTGGGCACGCGCACCGGGCCGGCCGAGGCCCGCACGTGGAATCGCCTGCTCGTCACGTACCCGCCGTCGTCGGGGCTGGACCGCTCGGACCGGACGGTGGTGGAGGTCGAGAAGGAGTCGCGCCGCGTGAGCCGCGTGCTCGGATGCTGGGCCGAGCCGCCGTTCATGGGCTCCTGCTGGCGCGTGGACGCGGACGAGGCGTGGGAGACCCAGGGGATTGCCCTCGGCCATCGGTGGCGTTTTACGCCCGTGAACGACGCGGGCGCCCCCACCGGTCCGATGCGATGGACGCTTGCCGTGAAGAGCATGATCTTTGACGTGTGGCTGGGCGCGGACGTCTTTTCACGTCCTTAAGACTGGAACAATGAGGTTACCGGATGGCGCAAGACTGGCAGGAACCTGAAGACTACCTGGAAGAGGCCGATCGGCTTCTCGAGCAGGGGTCCTATGAAGAGGCCCTGACCGCCTGTCGCAAGGCCCTCAAGCTCGATCCGAAATCGGCCGATGCCCACGCCCTGACCGGCCGGTGCCTGGCGTACCTGAACCGCGTTGATGAGGCCGAGAAGGAGTTGCTGGCGGCCCTGGGGATCGATCGCCAGTGCGTCGACGGGTGGTTTGGCCTCGCGTTCGTCTCGTGGCTGCGGGCCGACGACAAGGAGGCGCTCGGGTATCTCCAGCGGGCGCGGCAGCTTGCGCCGGACGACGAGGCGGTCCTCGCGCAGCTCATCGGCACGTACGGTAACCTCGGGCGGTTCGACGAGGCCGCCGAGTTTTACGCCCAGACCCGCGAGAGCCAGCCCGAGTCGGCCGAGATCGCGTACCAGTGGGGCCTCGTGCTCACGAAGCAGGGCCGTTTTGACGAGGCGATTCGCGTCTGGACCGAGGTGGCCCAGTGGGAAGAGGATTTCCCGGAACTGCATCTCTCGATGGCCCGCGCGTACGCCGCCATGGGCGACATGGACCGCGCGTACCAGGAACTCGCGAAGGAGCTGGAGCTTTACCCCGATTCGCGCGAGGCGCGGCTGGCGCTGGGCGGGTACCACCTCCAGCGCGGCGAGGAGCAGGCGGCGGTCGAAATCTACGAGGGCCTGCTGGCCGAGGTCGAGGACGATTCGCGCGTGCTGCTGGACCTCGGCATCGCGCTCATGCGCATGGGCCGCACCGCCAAGGCGCGACGGCATTTCTTGCGGGCGCTGGAGCTCAGCCCGTCCGACCCCCTCATCCTCTCGCACCTGACGAGCGTGGCGCACACCAAGACCGATATGTCGCGGGCCGCGCGGGTCCTGCGGCGTGCCCTGCGCGCCGAGCCGCATCGCGATGAGCTTTACCGGAACCTCTCGGCGCTCTTCGCCGGCGAGGGCCGTTTCGACCAGGCCGAGGCCGAGCTCCGCCAGGCGATGGTCTTTTCCGGCCGCGCGCACGAGCTTGAGAACGATCTCGGCGTGCTCCTGGCCATGCAGGGCAAGTTCGAGGCCGCCCGCGACGCCTTCGACCGCGGCCTGGCGGAGCGGCCCGAGGATCTGCCGCTCAAGATCAACCGCGCCCTGATCGAGGCCGACCTCAGCCACCGCGAGAAGGCCCTGCGCATGCTCGCGGCCCTGGCCGAGAAGCACCCGGATGACCTCGACGTCCTCGGCAACCTCTCGTCGGTCCTCCTCGAGATGCGGCGGATCGAGGAATCGCTGGCCACGGCGCGGCGGATGTGCGAGGTCGCCCCGTTCGACCCGCGCGGGTACTACCTGGCCGGCCGCGCGCTCTACGACCTGGAACGCTACGCCGAGGCCAAGGAGGTGCTCGACCGCGCCTCGCGGCTGGACCCGATGCAGGTGGACACGCTCATTGCGCTGGGCCTGTGCCACGCGCGGCTGGGGCGGCCCAAGGAGTGCCGGCAGGCGCTCGAGCAGGCGCGGAGCCTGGCGCCGAACGACCCCGACGTCCTTTTCAACCTCGGCCTTGCCTACGAGGACGCCGCGGCCGCCGGTGAGAAGAGCCTCGGCGGCAAGGACGCCATCGTGCTGTATCGCCGCGTCCTGGAACTCGCGCCGTCGTATCAGTCGGCCCGCGATCGGCTCGAGGCGCTCGAGAAGTGAAACGCCGGCCGGGTAGCGCCCCGGCATACCGTTCTTGCCGCAACGCGCAATACTACAACGCCACTTGAGCTTTTGCGCGGCGGGTCTCCGTACCCGCCGCGCAAAGTGGCGGTGTAGTGGTAAGGAGACGGCCATGAAGGCGCTCGCCAGCCTGATACGACGCAGCGTGACGGGTTTTGCGCGGCGGGTCTCCCGACCCGCCGNNATTTCCGCGCGGTGGGTCGGGAGACCCACCGCGCAAAGTCATAAGATGCCCTGTCGTCCTGGGCCTTGCCCTCGCGATTCTCGCCACCGCCGCGCTGGCCGAGGAGCCCGTGCGCATCGCCGTGACGAAGGACAACTCCATCGTCCTCGTTGACAACGAGTGGACGATCAACGCCGGCGGCCAGGGGCGGATCCGCATCAAGGGCAACCAGCACCTCGTGGCCATGATGTTCGACCGCGCGGCGCTCCAGGGCCGGATCGTCCAATCGGCCACGCTCGTCTGCACCAAGGGCGACGCCGATATTCCCGGCCTCACGATCTCGACCGTCCAGTGCGACTGGGACGAGATGAAGTCCAACTCCCTGACCGCCGGCATGCCGGGCGTGAGCGGCTGGGGCTACGCCGGCGCGCGGTTTCCGGCGCTCTCGGGCGGCAATGCGTTCTCGCTCGTCTGCCAGGCGCCGAGCGTGGTCCAGGGCGGGCAGTACCGCTGGGAGGTCGCCCCGGACCTTGTGCACGCCATCGCCCTGGGCGCGGCGTACGGACTGGCGCTCCAGGAAACGAGTTGCGACTACTCGCGGAACCCCACGATCTTCTCGCGCGAGCAGTCGGGCAAGGCCCCGTACCTCGAGGTCACGTTCGGCGATTCCGCGCGCGAGCCGCCGCCCGAGCCGCCCACGGACCTCAAACTCGCCGCCCTCGACCCCAACGACCCGGCGAGCTATCGCCTGACCCTGCGGGCGCCGAAGCACGGGTTCATCTATGAGATCATGGTGAATGGTGAGCCGTTGCCGCGCTGGAACATTCCCGCCGTGCGGCCGGGCGAGGTCCAGGTGATTCCGATCCGCGACTACGCGGGGCGCCCGGGCACCGAGATGCAGGTGACCGTGGCCGTGCTCAACCGCATCGGCACGCGCTCCGCCACGGTCTCGGTCACGAGCCCCGGCCTTGATCCGAAGCCCGCGCCGTATCCGGACGTTCCCGCGATTCCAGTCTCGGCCAGGCCGGCCGACGGCCTTGCCGCGATTCCCGCCGAGGACAAGTACGATGCCGCCGGCAAGCCCGTCGGCGACCTGCCGCCGGATTATCGCACCCGCAACGCGGTCTTCGACGGCCAGACGATCCGCCTTGCGGCGGCGCGCGGCGAGGTCGTGGCGTTTCAGGCGCTTGTCCAGCGCCCGGCGAAGAACGCGGAGAGCGCGGCGAAGGGCGACGGTAGTGGCGACCGCGTACGCGTGGCGTGCCACCTGCCCGGCCTGCGGGTCGAGGTGACCCGGGCGCTGTACGTCGAGTGCGAAAAGGGCCGCCGCATTCCCGATCCGCTCGTGCCGCTGGCGGCGTCGGAGGAGCTCGCCCTCGCGGCCGACGAGGCCGTGCCGGTCCTCGTGACCATTTTCGTTCCGTTCGACTTCAAGGCGCGCGAGGTGCGCGGCACGCTGGCCCTGTCGGACGGCCGCACGCTGCCCGTGCACCTGGCGGTCCGCCCGTTCGCGATTCCGCGCGAGGCCGCGTTCGCGTGCGAAATGAACGGTTACGGCCTGCCCGACAAGGCCGGCGAGTTCTACCGCCTCCAGGAGATCGCCTACGATCACCGCGTGCACGTCAACCTGCTGACGTACAGCCACAACTCGACCGCCCCGGCCTCGCGCAAGAGCTCCATGGACATGATCATGGACGGGCCTGCCGGCGACGGCTCGCGTCGCATGAACGAGAAGCGATACAACGATATTCAGCCGGGGGCGAACCGGGGCCACTGGGAGGACTTCGTCAAAACCTTCGGCCCGTATCTTTCGGGCAGCTACTTCAAGGACGGGCACCGCGGGCCGGTGCAGCCGCCGGGCTTCTACCTCACGTTCCACGAGAGCTGGCCGCTGAAGGTCCGCGAGTTCTGGAGCGGCAGCCCCGACGCGTACGAGACCTTCAAGGCCAAGCCCGTGTACGCCGAGACGTTCGTGGGCGTCCTCAAGGACTTCCTCGACGTGGCCCGCCGCGAGGGCTGGACGCGCACCGGCTTCCAGTTGTACCTGAACAACAAGGGGTCGATGAAGGACGCGGCCAAGGCGCCGTGGACGCTCGACGAGCCCACCGATTACTACGATTACCGCGCCCTGGCGTTCTTCGGCGACCTCGTGCATCAGGCCCTGGGGCCGGAGCCGGGCGTGGTGCTCCGGTTCCGCATCGATATCTCGCGGCCGGAGTATGACCGCGGGCAACTGGAGGGCAAGGCCGGCCAGTGGGTCGTTGCCACGGGGGCGTTCCACGACTACCATCGCCTGGTGGCCGACCGCGTCGAGCGGACCGGCGAACGTATCTGGATCTATGGCACCACCAATAAGGTCGAGGAGACGAATCGGACCGTCCAGGCGTGGGTCCTCGACGCCTACCAGCACGGGGCGTGGGGCGTCGTCCCGTGGCAGACGATCGACCGCGACGGCGCCGCCATGACCAAGGCCGACCAACTCGGCCTCTTCATCTTCACGAAAGGGCCCGACGGGCGGCCGGTGATCCGGCACTCGATGCGCCTTGCCGCGTACCTCAGGGCCGAGCAGGACGTCGAGTACCTGGAACTACTGCGCAAGAAGGCGAACCTCACGCCCCGCCAGATGCAGGGGCTGATCGACCATTACCTCAACCTGGCGAGCACCGTCAAGGTGGCGCACGCCGAGGACGCCGGCACGCCGCAGTACTCGAAGGTCACGCCCGAAGGCCTGCGGCAGTTGCGCGAGGCCGCAGCCCTGCGGCTGGCGCAGCCGTAGCGCGACAACGCGATTTTTGCTTCCCGTACGCCGCCTTGCCCTGTAGATTAACCGCGGCTGATGTTGTCGCGCACGATCCTGGGTACGGAGTGCAACCTCATGGCCATGTCCGCGTCTGTCCGGTTCCGCCTGAGCACGATGATGTTCCTCTTGTACGCCGTCTGGGGGTCGTGGGCGGTGGTGGCGTATCCCTTCTTTCAGCAGCGCGGGTTCTCGGATGTCGTGATCGGCTGGCTCTTCAGCATGGCGCCGCTGGCGTGCATTCTGGCGCCGTTTTTCGCCGGCCAGATCGTTGATCGCTGGATGCCCACGCAGTTCTTCCTGGCGGCCATTGCGCTCGTCGGCGGCGTGCTCCTCGTGTGGATGGGCGTGGCCACAAGCCCCGCGGTCATGCTCTTGGCGATGGGCGTGTATTCGCTCCTGTTCGCCCCGACGCTGCCGCTGACGAACTCGCTGGCGTTCCATCACATGAAAGACCCGGACCGCGAGTTCGGCGGCATCCGCGTCTTCGGCACGATCGGCTGGATCGCCGCCGGCGTGGGGCTGACGCTGTGGCGCCACCTGTGCGACCCGGCGTTCAAGGAAATGATGTCGGGCTTCAGCCTGAGCGGCGAGTGGTTCGCGCGGTTCTGGGACGTGTGGTGGCAGCCGTCGACGACGTGCGTGGTGGGCGACCTCTTCTTCATGGGGGGCGTGATCTCGATCGTGCTCGGCCTCTTCTGCCTGATTCTGCCGCACACGCCGCCCAAGCGCGAGGGCGTGAACCCGCTGGCGTTCGTCGAGGCCCTGAAGCTGCTGAAGGACCGCAACTTCCTGGTGTTCCTGCTGATCGCGTTCGTGGTCACGACCGAGCTGAACTTCTACTACATTCCGACGCCGCAGTTCCTGGCCGACATCGGCATTTCGTCGGCGAACGTTCCGTCGGTCATGGCGATCGCGCAGATCGCCGAGATCATCGTGCTGGCGTTCATCCTGCCGACGGCGGTCAAGAAACTGGGTCTGCGGTGGACGCTGGCGCTGGGCGTTATCGCCTGGCCGCTGCGGTACATCATCTTTGCGTTCGGCGAGCCCACGTGGCTGGTGGTGGCGTCGCTGGCGTTCCACGGATTCGGGTACGCGTTCTTCTTCGTGGCGTCGCAGATCTACGTGAACAATGTGGCGCACAGCGACATTCGCGCGAGCGCCCAGAGCCTGTTCGCGCTCGTGACCGTGGGCCTGGGCATGTGGCTGGGGGCGCAGGTCTTCACGTTCTTCAAGATCGTGTGCACCGGCGGCGCGGTGACGGGCACGGGGTGGTTCGATCCGGTCTACGCGAGCCTGAAGCACTCGCTCGGGACCGACGTGGCCGCCGCCGACGTGACCAACTGGACGTATCTCTTCCTCGTGCCGTGCGCCCTGACGGCGTCGTGCGCGATCGCGTACCTTCTGTTCTTCAAGCCAACGGCCACGCAACTCAAGGTTGTGGACGAGGTGGCGTAAGGGGCGAGCCGCAAACGAGCGTTATGGTCGGACACGACGGGCGGCCANNCCATGTGGGTGCCCTGGAGCGGTTCGGAGGGCCGGCCTCAGCACGCGGCCTCGCCGTGCGCCAGTTCCAGGGCCAGCAGGGTCACGTCATCGGCCAGATGGTCGCCGCCGGTCGCGTTGTGGACGGCATCGAGGATCGCATCGAGCATCGCCTCGATCGGCAGCAGCGTTGAGGATCGGATCACGTCCATGAGCTTCGCGGGATCGGCGCGGCGATCGGATTCCACGCGCTCGGCCCCGTCGGTGTAGAGGAGCA
>PMZT01000128.1 GCA_003170085.1 Planctomycetia bacterium
ACGGCCAAGGATCCGGCCGCGGCCTCGATTGTCCTGCGCGGACATGAGTTCGAGATTTCGTGTGTGGCCATCAGCCCGGACAGCCGGTGGCTGGTCACGGGCAGTAATGACAAGACGGCCCGACTGTGGGACCTGACAGCCAAGGACCCAGCCGCGGCGCCGATCACCTTGTACGGACATGTGGGGGAGGTTTTGTGTGTGGCCATCAGCACGGACGGCCGGCGGCTGGTCACGGGCAGTGGGGACAATACGGCCCGGTTGTGGGATCTGACGGCCAAGGCTCCGGTCGCAGAGCCGATCGTCCTGCGCGGACATGAGCATTTTATTTGGTGTGTGGCCATCAGCCCGGACGGCCAGCGGTTGGTCACGGGCAGTTCTGACCTGACGGCCCTGCTGTGGGACCTGGCGGCCAAAAACCCGGCCGCGGCGCCGATCGTCCTGAACGGACACGACTCGTCGGTTGTCAGTGCGGCCATCAGCCCTGACGGCAGGTTGCTGGTCACGGGCAGTGCTGACAATACGGCCCGGCTGTGGGACCTGACGGTCAAGGACCCGGCCGCGGCGCCGATCGTCCTGAGCGGACATGACGAGCGGATTGCGTGTGTGGCCATCAGCTCGAACGGCAGGTGGCTGGCCACGGGGAGTTATGATAAGACGGCCCGGCTGTGGGACCTGACGGTCAAGGACCCGGCCGCGACGCCGATTGCCCTGCGCGGACATAATGGCTGGATTCATTGTGTGGCCATCAGCCCGGACGGCCGGTGGCTGGTCACGGGGAGTGAGGACAAGACGGCCCGGCTGTGGGACCTGACGGCCAAGGACCCGGCCGCGGCGCCGATCGTCCTGCGCGGACATACAGGGACGATTCGTTGCGTGGTCATCAGCCCGGACGGTCGCTGGCTGGTTACGGGCAGCGATGATGACTTGAAGGCCCGGCTGTGGGACCTGACGGCCAAGGACCCGGCTGCGGCGCCGATCGTCCTGCGCGGGCATGAGTCCGCGATTCGTTGTGTGGCCGTCAGCCCGGACGGTCGCTGGCTGGCCACGGGCAGTTGGGACAAGACGGCCCGGCTGTGGGACCTCACGGCCAAGGACCCGGCCGCGGCGCCGATCACCCTGCGCGGACATGAGGGCTCCATTCGTTGTGTGGCCATCAGCCCGGACGGCCGGTGGCTGGTTACGGGCAGCGATGACAAGACGGCCCGGCTGTGGGACCTGGCAGCCAAGAACCCGGCAGTACCGATCGTGCTGCGCGGACATGAGAACTTTATTCATTGTGTGGCCATCAGCCCGGATGGCCGGTGGCTGGCCACGGGCAGTGGGGACAATACGGTCCGGCTGTGGCACTTGCGGTTGAATGAACTGATGGACCTTGCCCGAGACACCTTGGGGCGCGAGTCGGCCGACGAGGGGATTTCGGGTGCCGAGGCGTCGCGTCACTGACTTCCAGCCGGGTCCGGCTCAGGTTGCGGCGTCTCGGCGGCAGCGCTGCCCGGCTTTTCCCGGAACGTGGCGCTAAGGGTGTTCCACTCCGGACTTGTGCCGCCATGGCCTCCGGCAAAGTAGACCCGTCTGGCACCCTCGATTTCCGCCAGCATGGGACAAAGCAGCGCCTCCACGGTGTAGTGCGCGGGGGCCAGCCCGCGATCCTCCGACCACGTCCAACTCGTCCCGTCTTTCGAGAGGAGTGTCGCGATGCCGCTCTGCCCGCCCGGCAGACTTGAACTCATAACCATCATGAAACTTCCGTCCGGTTGGCGCGCGATGTCAAAGGCGCCGATGTCATGATGGCCGTCGGGTTCGACCACGGGGCCCGCGACCTTCCACGCGACGCCATCCGCCGAGGTGGCACGCAGGATGCGGGCCACGCCGTCGTCCCCCTGGCCCAGGAAGTACATCTCGAAAGCCTCACCGGTGCGATAGACCCTCGGGCAGCCGACATGTCGGGAGTACGGCGTGCCCGGGATTGGCTCCAGAATCACCTGTTGACCTTGCCAGGTCCAGCCGCCGTCTGTCGACTCCGCCAGGAATAGGGTGCTGCGCGCCTTGGGTCCCGTTGAGTCGTAGCCTTCGCAGTAGGCCAGCAGTTTTCCATCCGACACTTCCACGATGTGGTTGATGATGGCATTGACGCGGTCAAAGGCGGCGGCGTCGCCGGTCTGGTGCCCGAGGGCGCGGCCCACGCGCGTCCAGTTCGTGCCGTCGCTGGAGATCGCGTAGCCGGTGTCTCCGTACGTTCGCGTATCTCCCTCGGAGAAGTAGAGGACCCACTGCCCATCCGCCCTTCGCATGATGAAGCGAGGCATGGCGGCCCCGAGGGTTCCGTAGAGGCGAACGCCGCTGTCCGGCGCCCACATTGAATGGGCGAGGTCCGGCGGCGGTTCCTTGGGCGTCACGGCTGGGGCGGGTGGCTCGCCCTGCGAGGGCGGCGGTGGCGGCGTCGGTTCGCCCTTGCCTGGAGTATCGGAGGTGAGATCGCCTTTGAGGTTGGTGACGTTAGGTGGCAGCGGCGGTTTGCCTGGAGTATCGGAGGGATCGATTGGCCCCGGGGGCGGGGGCGCAGGGGGCTGAATCGTCCCGGTCGGTCGGGCCGGTTTCTCCCATAGATATGGGGTCAGCAATACCCCCAGACCGCCGGCCGCCAGGATGCAGCCGACGATGGCGGCAAGCAGGATTCGGCGGCGGGGGCGGGCAGCCCGCCCGCCGCGGCGGGTTGCCGTGGGCCGCACGGGGGAACCCAACGCCTTCTGCAAGTCCGCGGCCACGGCCTTGCAGCTCCAGAACCGGTACTTCGAGTCGGTGGCGATCATTTTCAGGACGATCTGGTCGAGCGCCGGGCTGACGGCGGGGTTAAAGTGGCTGGGCGCCTGCGGATGCTGGTTCTGGAAGGCCAGGACCAGTTCCTGCCGGTTCCTTGCCTCGTACGCGACCCGCCCCGCCAGCATGTAGTACAGGGTCATGCCGAAGGAGAAGATGTCCGTTCGGGCGTCCAGGCGGTGCCCGAGGTTCTGCTCCGGAGACATGAAGGCGGGGGTGCCGGCGGTGAAGCCCTCGGTCTGGGTCACCTCGGCAAGGTGCTCGCTGATCTCGCGGGCGATGCCGAAGTCCGTGATCATCACGCGCCCCCGGTCCTTCTGGAGCAGGATGTTGCCGGGTTTGATGTCGCGGTGGATAATATTATGTTCATGCGCATATTGTAGCGCGTCGCAGATCTCAAGGGCGATCCGGACGGCTTCCTCGGGCCGCAGGGTCCCGTCCTGGTCCACCTTCTCCTTCAGGGACTGGCCTTCGACGAACTCCATGCTGAAAAAGCGGGGAATCTCGCGGTCATCCACATGAAACACGGAAACGATGTTGGGGTGGTTCAGGCTGGCGGCCAGCACGGCTTCGCGCCGGAACCGCCTGGCCAGCGGCAGGTCGCGTGCAATGTGAGGGTGCAGGACCTTCAGGGCGACCACGCGCCGAAGCGCGTTCTCGTAGGCCTTGTAGACGACGCCCATCCCGCCGTGGCCGATCTCCTGGAGAATCTCAAAGTCGCCCAGCTTCACGCCGGGCTCCAGTGCCCCAATTATTTCGGAGGCGTCGCCGACTGCCCGGACCGGCACAGTGGCGCCCGGCCCGGACGGCCCGCTAACCGTCGGGAGTTCGCTCGATTCGTCCCCGCTTGCCATACTGTCCCCCGACCGACGTTACCGCGGTTCCCGTGCACGGATGTCCCGCGCACGAGAGAGAAGCCCGGCTCCGGCGCGCCGGGACTTCCGGCAACCACGATCTTCGCATCAGGTCACTGCAGGCGCCTCCTGGAAATTACCACGAGTGAGAAGGAATTCAGGCGCCACAACGGGACCATGATACCGGACCGTGTATGGCGGCGTCAACGGCTTAGATACTTCGGGCAATACCGGGGTGCGCCGACGGATAGTGG
>PMZT01000040.1 GCA_003170085.1 Planctomycetia bacterium
CTTTCGACTTTGGACTTTGGACCGCCGTTCTCCTTTTTGCCCGGAATACCGCCGCCCCTCATACGTAGATAGTATCAGGAAACGCCTTTCGAACGTTTCCGGGACGGCGGCCTGTCTCCCGCGTCCGCGACCGAGGGCCGCGTAAAGGAGCCGGCATTGACGGACGCTTCCGGGGAACCCATCGTCGTCCATAGCGTTCAGGAAGAGTATTTCTACCTGATGGTCCACCGCTGCTCCTGCGGCGGGCCGTGGCTCGGGGAGGCCCAGGAATTCGTGGAAGGCGGGCCGGAGTTGCGGCACCACGTGTCCGGCAAGTGCTTCAAGTGCGCCGCCCGCAAGGAGTTCACGTTCGACCTGAGCCGCGCGGGCCCCCAGCCGACCGCCCCTTCGGTGATCCGCCAGATCAGCGCGAGCGCCGAGCCGTCGCGGGCGGTCGACGCCGTCGAATGGGCCGACCTCGCGCGATTCTACCTGGAACGGATCCAGCGGCTGAAGAGGCCGGTCGAGAAGGCCCAATCGCTCCTCGACGCCCGCCAGTGCACCGAGGAAGCCCTGAAGTTCTTCGGTCCCGCCGACGCCGCCCCGCCCCCCGCCGCCGTCTGGTCCGACGCGACCCGCCGCAAGCTCGCGAAGGACCCCGACGCATACAGCCGCGCGCGCCTCCAGGCCATGGTCGACCGGATGCCCTCCATCGAGGAGCTTCGCCAGGTCGACGCCCTCGACCAGAAGGTCTTCGATAAGGCCGTCAAGGAAGAGGCGAAGAAGCGCGTCGGGAAGTGGTGGCAGGTCTGGAAACGGTTCCGGCGCAACACGTAGGGTGGGTGCTCTGCACCCACGCGGTTCGGTCGGCAAAATGCCCCCGGCCGGTGAGACGCATCGCGGCATGATGGAGATATCGACGCCGGCCCTGCACGTCCAATCGCTCAAGATGGACGAAGACGGCAAGGGCGACGTGGTCCTCCGCCTGATCGAACTCTACGGCTCGCACGGCGCCGCCATGGTCCGCCCGAACTTTGCCTTCAAGTCCGCCGCCTTCTGCGACCTGCTCGAGCGCCCCACCGCCGCGGCCCGCGCCTCCTCCGGCGCCGTCAAGGTCGCATACCGGCCCTACCAGTTGTTCACGCTACGTTTTTGCCGCTGACATGTGGGATCGGTCCTCTGGACCCGCGCATAAATGGCCACAAACTGCGACCGCGTGGTCGCCGCGGCAACCACCCTACGTGCTGCCCACGACAGAAACGTGTGGGTGCAGAGCACCCACCCTACATTGCACGCCCCGTTGATTGACGTGCCGCTCTCACGCCGATAGAATCATTGGCGGAATTATCATTTTCATGACAGACGGGCCGTTGGACATTCCGGCATCGGGCGGGGCGATTCGCGATTGCCTCGCCCGGCAGAAGGTCGTCGGCGACGTGCGCGAGACCCTCCAAGCGGAGGGGCGGGCCAGCGTCGAGGGCCTGTGGGGATCCAGCGCGCCGGCCCTGGCGGCGGCCCTTCTTCCCGATTGTCCCAGCACGCTTCTTTACGTCCTTGCCCACACCGATTCGGTCGATGCGGCGCGCGACGACTGGCGGCTCTTCGCCGATATCGACCCGCCGGTCTTCCCCGCGTGGGAGGCGCTGCCCACCGAGTCCGACGTCTCCGACGAAATCCTGGCCGACCGTCTGCGGGTCCTCAAGTGGCTGGTGGCGGCCAAGCCCCCGGCACCGCCGGGGGATATCACCCCCCGCAAATTATCCCCCGGCGGTGCCGGGGGCTTCACCGCGCAACTCGGTGTGCAATCCGAGGCAGACGCCCCGCCGCGCGTCCTCGTTACGACGATCATGGCGCTGATGCAGCCGGTGCCGTCGCCGCGGCATCTTGACGAGAACACGCTCGAACTCGTGGTGGGGCAGGAGTACAGCCTGCCGCGGCTGCGCCAGTGGCTGGCGGAGCGGGGTTTCCGGCCGGCGGAACTCGTCCTCGAGGCCGGCCAATACGCGGTGCGCGGCGGCATCATCGACGTCTTCGCCCCCACGGCGCCGGTGCCGTATCGGCTGGAGTTCTTCGGCGACACGCTCGAGAGCCTGCGCACGTTCGACCCATCGACGCAGCGGAGCCTCGACGACCGCGAGCGTGCCGCGATCTCGTTCCTCCCGACGGGCAAGGGCGGTCCCATCGCGCCCGAGACCACGACGAACCTCATGGATTACCTGCCGCGCGACGCCTGGATCGTCTGGCAGGATCCGCTCGAGATCGCCGAGGTCGGCCGCTCGTTCGTCGCGCGGCTGGCCAGCCCCGTGGGCGTGTACGCGTTCGACGCGGTCGTGCGGCGGGCGCGGGACTTCGTGCGGCTCGACCTTTCGAGCTTCACCACCAGTGGCACGAGCGATGCGTTTCTGCTTCGGACCGAGGCCCCGCCGCCGATGAGCGGCAAGGCCGAGACGGTGCGCGAAGAGCTTGCCGAGGCGGCGACGGACGGGTCGGTCCTCGTGTTCTCGGACAACGAGGCCGAGCGCGAGCGGCTCTCGGAAATCCTCTCGACGCTGCCGGCCGAGGTGCGCGGCCGCCTGCGACTGGGCATCGGGCGGCTCGGCACCGGGTTCCGCGTGGTCTCGGAGCGTGTGAGCGTCCTGGCGAACCACGAGGTCTTCCAGCGGTATCACGACCGGCGGCGCATGCGGTCGCGCATCGAGACCCGCGCGATCGACACGTGGCTCGACCTCAAGCGCGGCGACTACGTCGTCCACGTGCTGCACGGCATCGGCCGATACCTGGGCATGAAGACGCTGCGGCGGTCGGAGAAGGGGGCGGTCCCCCCGACCGACGCCGGGGCGGTCCGCGCCGCCGAAACGAGCGCCGCCGCCGTGTCCGACGAGGCCGCGGCGGCCCTTGTGGCGGGCAAGGCCGAGGATTACCTCACGCTCGAGTTCCGCGACCAGGTCAAGGTGTACGTGCCGGCGTCGCAGATCGACCTCGTGCAGAAGTACATCGGCGGCTTCAAGGGCAAGCCGCAGCTCTCGCGCGTCGGCGGCAAGGCGTGGGGCGAGAAGAAGCGGCGGGTGGAATCGGCGGTCGAGAATTTCGCCGTCGAGCTTCTGCGGGTGCAGGCCCTGCGGGCATCGCGGCCGGGCATCGCGTATCCCGAGGACAGCATCTGGCAGAAGGAGTTCGAGGCGTCGTTCCCGTACCCCGAGACCGAGGACCAGCTTGCCGCGATGCACGAGATCAAGCGCGACATGCAGTCGCCGCGGCCGATGGACCGGCTGGTCTGCGGCGATGTCGGCTACGGCAAGACCGAGCTTGCGGTGCGGGCGGCGTTCAAGGCCGTGGAGGGGGGTAAGCAGGTGGCCGTGCTCGTGCCGACGACGGTGCTGGCCGAGCAGCACCTGCGGACGTTCCGCGAGCGCATGGCCGACTACCCCGTGACGGTCGAGATGATGTGCCGGTTCCAGACGCGCGGCGAGCAGGCCGAGATTCTCAACCGGTTCCGCAAGGGCCAGGTCGACATCCTGATCGGCACGCACCGGATTCTGCAGCGCGACGTGGAGCCGGCCGACCTGGGGCTGCTCGTGGTTGACGAGGAGCAGCGGTTCGGCGTCGAGCACAAGGAGCGGCTGAAGCGGATGCGCGAGATGGTCGACGTGATGACCCTCACGGCCACGCCGATCCCGCGGACGCTGCACATGTCGCTGCTGGGCATCCGCGACATTTCAAGTCTGACGACCGCGCCGCAGGACCGCCGCGCGGTCCGCACCGAGGTGTGCCCGTGGGACGACGAGCGCATCCGTCAGGCGATCCTGCGCGAGTTCAACCGCGACGGGCAGGTGTTCTTCGTCCATAACCGCGTGCAGAGTATCGAGGAGGTGACGGCGCGCGTCCGGGCGCTGGTGCCCGAGGTGAAGATCGAGTTCGCGCACGGGCAGATGAACGAGCACGAGCTCGAGTCGCGGATGCTCCGGTTCTTCGCGGGCAAGATCAACGTGCTGGTCTCGACGACGATCATCGAGTCGGGCCTCGACGTGCCGCGCGCCAACACGATGTTCATCCACGACGCCGACCGCTACGGCCTGGCCGACCTGCACCAGCTTCGCGGCCGCGTGGGGCGGTACAAGCACCGCGCGTACTGCTACCTGCTGCTGCCGGAGAACCGGCCGATCACGCCGATGGCGGCCAAGCGGCTGCACGCCATCGAGCAGTACGCCGAGCTTGGCGCCGGGTTCCAGATCGCCATGCGCGACCTAGAGATCCGTGGCGCGGGCAACATCATCGGCCACGAGCAGTCGGGGCATATCACCGCGGTGGGGTACGAGATGTACTGCCAGCTCCTCGACGCAGCGGTCCGCCGGTTACGCGGCCAGCCCGTGCAGGAGGTGCGCCGGGCCGACGTGCAACTCGAACTGCCGGCGTTCATCCCCAACAGTTACGTGCCGTCCGAGACGCAGCGCATTGCGCTCTATCGCCAGCTTCGGCGTGTGGCCACGGCGGCAACGATCGGCGAGGTGGCGGCGGAGATTGCCGACATGTTCGGCCCGCTGCCGCCGGAGGTCCAGCGCCTCGTGGACCTTGAGGAGGTGCGCGTGGCGGCCGGACGCCTGGGCATCCGCTCGATCCACCGCCGCGCGGGCGACCTCACGATGATCCTCGGGGACGTGGCCATCCTGGGGCCGCTCTTCGGGCAGAAGTCCGACGCCGAGATCCGCGACGCCGGCGTCGTCCGCGTCCTCGATCCGCACACGGTCGTCTGGCGGCTGCGCGAGGACGGCGGGGCCGACCGGGCGCTCGCGCTCCTCAAGAAGGTCCTTGCCCGTCCCGCGTCCTTGCACTAGAATACGCACCTGTCACCCGCGAGCAGGATCCAACCATGCGAGCCCTATGGATGGTAATGGCCGTGTCGGCGGGCCTCGTTGCCGCGGGCTGTGATGCCACCAGCCCGGGCCTGGGGCGACTGTCTCCGAAGCTGGCCACGCCGACGGGCGGCACCGATACGACCAACGAGGTCCCGGGCGGTCCGGTAAGGCCCATGCTGCCGGCGGCCAATGCGCCGGCCGGCCGCAAGGGGGAAGCCTCCGCGACCCCGCCGCCTGCGCTGGCGCCCGTGGCGCGGCCGGTCCACGAGGAGAAGCTCGAGGCGGACCTCGGGAACGTGGACCTGCCGGTCAAGGCCGAACGGCCGCCGGTCCTGGCGTCCGCGGACTCTGGCGGCGCACCGATGCTCGTCAACACGGTCCTGGCGCAGATCAACAGCGAGGTCATTACGCGCGAGGACATCCTTGGTCCGCTGCGCCCGCAGATGGAGCAGTGGCGCAAGGAACTCTCGCCGCCGGCGTTCGACACCCGCTGCCGCCAGATCATCGAGATGAAACTGCGGGAGGAGATCAGCTCGCGCCTCGTTCTGCAGGAGGCCAAGGCCAGCCTGTCGGACAAGGAGAAGGAAGAGGTCGAAGCGATGGTCGGCATGAACGTCAAGGACCTGGCGTCCGAGGCCGGCAGCAAGCACGCCCTGGAAATGAAGATGAAGAGCGAGGGCCTCTCGGTCGAGACCGAGAAGACCAAGCAGCGCGACCGGCTGGTCGTGCAGCGGTTCCTGCGCAGCAAGATCGCCCCGGACGTCCACGTGACGCACAGCGAGTTGCTGAACTATTACAATGAAGTCCGCTGCGAGCGCTACGAGCAGCCGCTCAAGGTGCGCCTGGCGCTGATCACGCTGAAGAAGAGCGAGTCGGCCGGAGCCGAGCAGGCGAAGGCCCTGGCCGAGGCGGTGTACGGCCGGGCGGCGTCCGGCGAGGATTTCGCGAAGCTTGCCCAGCGTTACAGCCAGGACCCGATGGCGGCCACCGGCGGCGACTGGGGCCTGCTGTCGCAGGGGGCGTTCAAGGTCAAGCCCGTGGAGGACGCCCTGTTCAAGCTGCAGGCCGGGCAGGTCGCCCCGCTCGTCGAGACCGATGAGGCCTTCTACATCGTGAAGGCGCCGGAGCGCCAGGAGGTCCGGACGGTGCCGTTCACCGAGGTCCAGGCGGTCGTCGAGAACGAGATACGCGAGAAGAAGTTCAACACCATGGTCTCGAACTACATCAACCAGTTGTACAAGCGGGCGTACGTGCATATCATGATGGAAAACCTGTAGGACATCGCCATGCCACGGGTCATCTTTCTGCCCTACGACATTCGCCTTGAGGTGCCGCGAGGCACCAGCCTGCTGGCCGCCGCCGACGAAGCGGCCGAGACGGTGCCCGACGACTTCTTCGTGGGCGAGCTGTGCGAGGGCCGGCACGAGTGCGGCAACTGCTGCGTCGAGGTCGTCGAAGGGGCCGGCAACCTGTCGCCGATGACCGAAGGCGAGCGCCGGCTCCTGGCGGAGCTCAAGGCCGGCCCCGCGATCCGGACCGCCTGCACCGCCCGCGTCCAGGGCGACGTCACGGTCCGCATTCCCGCCCCGGTCAAGCACCCGGCGGACAGTGGCCAGGCCCGGATGCAGGCGCATCCGTAGGTGGCACAGCCGCCCCCGGCTGTNNCAGCCGGGGGCGGCTGGGCCACACGGTTTCGCCTTGCCGACCACGCCCCATCAACCCTCGTTTTCGCGCGTCGCGGTGATCGGTCCCGGTGCCATCGGGTGCTGCGTGGTCGTACGCCTTGCGGCCGCGGGTTTCCAGGTCACGTTGATTGACCACCGGCCGGACCGCGCCGCGCGGCTGAGTGCCCGCCCGATCGTGGTTCACGCGCCGGAGGGCGACCTCGCGGCCCGTCTGACCGTGCGTACGGTTCCGGAAGAACCGCCCGACCTCGTCCTCCTCGCGGTCAAGGCGTACGCGGCTCGCGCAGCAACCGAGGCCGCGGCGAAGTGGATCGGCCGGGCGCCGGTTGTCACCCTCGAGAACGGCCTGGGCGTTGCCGGCGAGGTCGGCGGCGCGCTGCCCGCCACGACCGTCATCACCGGCGTCATTTATCAGGGGGCGAACCTGGTGGGCGAGGGCGAGGTCAACCACGTTGCCAACGTGGCCGTGTACCTGGGCTACGAGGGCCGCGGGCCGGACGCACTTGTTGAGGCCGTGGCGGCGACGCTGCGGCGCGCCGGCTTTCCTGCCGACGTCCAGCCCGACATGACGCCCGTGGTCTGGGGCAAACTGCTCGTCAACGCCGCGATCAACCCGACGGCGGCGCTGGCCGGCGTGACGAACGGTGAAGTCGCCGAGCGGCCGACTCTGCGGGCCCTCGCCCAGACCCTGGCCGAAGAGGGCGAACAGGCGGCCCGTGCGGCCGGAGTGACGCTGCCGTACCCGAGCACCGTCGAGGCGGTGATGGC
>PMZT01000208.1 GCA_003170085.1 Planctomycetia bacterium
CCAAGTGGCGTTGTAGTACTAATTACCTCTAATTACCTGAGGTTGCCGGACTCCCGCAGAATGGCCTGACGGATGGCCGCGGTCTGAGCGGCGATGGACTCGGGCGTGTTGTGCAGTGACGAAATATCCACGGAACGCATTGTAGCCCGCGAACCCGTCGCCCGCAACCGCGTCGCTCTAATGAAGGCGGGTACCACCGTCAAGGATAACGGCGGCCCTGCTGGACCGACCGAGGCCGAATGGCCGTTTTCGCGTCGGGAAGGTCTTGCTGAAGCCCCAGGCGCAGGTACAATCATGGTCAAGCGTCCGCGAGGGTCGCGGGCGAAAGGTCATCCGGAAAATTCCGATTAAACAGACGTGTTGCGCTCCGCGGTTAAGCCGCAGGGCGGGGGACGCCTTGCGGCTAACCGGGAAGGAGACGTTATGAACGTGCGTTATCTCGCCGTCGCGGTTGCGGTGGTCCTTGCGGCGCCAGTGCTCGCAGTCGCGGCGGAGTCGCCTGCGGCCGCCCCTGCTACCGCCCCTGTTGCCGCCGCCAGTTGGCCCGAGTTCCACGGCACCGGCCGCACCAACATCTCCCCCGACAAGGGGCTTCTCAAGCAGTGGCCCGAGGGCGGGCCGCCGCTCGTCTGGAAGTTCTCCGAGTGCGGCCAGGGGTACTCGGGCGTTTCCATCGCCGAGGGCATGATCTTCACAGCCGGCTACATCGACGATCAGGAAACAGTCCTGGCCCTCGACATGGACGGCAAACTCCTCTGGAAGGCCCCCAACGGCGAGGCGTGGAGCGGACCCTCGCCGGGGGCGCGCACCACGCCCACCTTCAGCGAGGGCATTCTGTACCAGATGAGCGCCGCCGGCCGTCTGGCTGCGTTCGAGGCGAAGACGGGCAAGCCCGTTTGGGCCGTGGACCTCGTGGCCGAGTTCGGCGCGAAGTTCGGCATCTGGGCGGCGGCCGAGAACGTTATCGTCGATGGCAACAAGGTTCTCTGCATGCCCGGCGGGCCGAAAGGCCGCGTCGTCGCGCTCGACAAACGCTCCGGCAAAACCCTCTGGGCCAACACCGAGATCGAGCACACGGCCGCCTATTGCTCGCCGCTGGTCGTGACGTACCGCGGCGTCCGGCAACTGGTCACGATGACGCAGAAGTCGGTCCTGGGCGTGGAGGTCGAGACCGGCCGCCTGGTCTGGCAGGCCCCGTTTTTGCCCAAGTCGCCGCAGAACGCCCTGACGCCCGTGTTCTACGACGGCCAGGTCTTCGTGGCGTGCGGCCACTGGTCCGGCGGCACGGTGCTGAAGGTTGACCCGGAGGCCAAGACCGCCTCGACCGTCTGGTTCCGCAAGGAACTCGATAACTGCCACGGCGGCGCGATGCTCATCGACGGCCGCCTCTACGGCGCCGCCTGCCGCATGGGCGGCAAGGATTTCTACTGCGTCGATTTTTCGACCGGCAAGACGATCAAGACCGACGCCACGATCGGCAAGGCCGGCCTCACCCTGGCCGACGGCATGATGTACTGCCTGAACCACCGGGGAACGGTGTCGCTGCTGGCCGTCGGGCCGGACGGTTTTCGCATCGCGAGCCAGTTTGACCTGAAACGCAAGCCCGACAATTATTACCTGGCCCACCCGGTGGTCTGCGGCGGGCGGCTGTACCTTCGCGGCGGCCCGGACCTCTATGCCTACGATGTCCGCGCCAGGCAGGGGTAACTGGGCGTGACTTGCTCTTGCGGGTTATCCGTCGGGCTCACCTATGGTGCCGCGATTTCGGCAATTCTTTACTTGAACAGCGCCCCCGGCGGCACGTTCGCGTGGTAAAGTTCCGTGAAAAGGAGCGTGATCGAATGATCGTTTGTGCGTACCGTGCACTGCGTTGGGCGGCGATGGCCGCTGGGGTCATCGTGGTGGCGGGCGTGGCGGGGGCGGCCACCACCGATTCACTGGACTTGATCCCCTGGCCGAAGTCCGTCGAAGTGCGCGACGGACATCTGACCCTTGCCGACAACGGCCGTATCGTGGCCGGAAACGAGAACCTGCTGCCACTGGCGAAGACCCTCGCCGATGAGATCCGTCGTGCCACAGGCGTCCCCATGGCGGCGGCCGCGGGCCAGCCCAAGCCCGGCGACGTGCTGCTGGCGATCGACTCCGCTCTGAAGGACGAAGCGTACACGCTGGAGGTGAAGGATTACGCCGTCGTGAAAGGGGGCGACTACCTCAGCGTGGCGTCGGGAACTGTAACGCTGTTGCAGGCGCTGAAAACGGCGGGCGGGACGCTCCGCCTTCCGCGACTGACCGTGACGGACAAGCCAACCTATCCCTACCGCGGACTGCTGATCGATTTGGCCCGCAAGTACCACTCGCCCGGCGGGATCAAGCAGGTCGTCGAGTTGTGCCGGCTGTACAAGATCCGCTACCTGCACATACATCTTTCCGACGACCAGTTGTTCATGTTCCCCTCGCGGAAGTTCCCGCAGTTGGGCCGGGGCAACCGGGAGTTCGCCCGGTTCGACCCGCCGTCGAAGCCCAGAATCGAGCCGTACACGCGCGAAGAACTCGTGGAGTTGGAGCGCTTCTCGCAGGAACGGGGCGTACACCTCGTGCCCGAAATCGACATGCCGGGCCACACCGGCCGGCTGGTCGGCGACGCCCGGGAGACCTTCGGCTTCTCCGGCAGCGGCTCGACGCTGAACATCGCCAGTCCCAAGACGCTGGAGGCCGTCACCGCGCTCTTGAACGAAGTGCTGGATGTCTTCCAAGGCTCGCCGTACGCCCACCTGGGCGCCGACGAGGTGGGTCTGGGCGGTCTGGAGAAGACGCCTGAGTTCAAGGAGTTGCAGAAGCAGTTCCCGGACATCAAGAACGCGCACGATCTGTACTGCAAGTTCATTCAGGACATGCACGCGGTGTTCGCCAAGCGGGGCAAAAAGATGATCGTCTGCGAGGAAGGCTACAACCCCGGCGGCGTTTTCCCGCTGCCCAAGGACACGCTGATCCAGGTCTGGTACCAAGGCCACAGCCCCGCCGACATCGTCCAGCACGGCTACTCGATCATCAACGCCACCTGGACGCCGCTCTACCTGGTGCGCGGCGACCGCAAGTCGCTCGATTTCCTCTTCGACTGGGAGGTCTCCAAGTTCGGCCGCGAACGCTCCACCGCATACACATCGCTCCAGGACACGGCGAAGCTGGCCGGCACCGAGGTTTGCTCGTGGGAGAACTCCGAGTCGATCGAGATCCAGAGCCTGCGCGACCGGTTAGCTCTGGTCGCCGAGCGGTCGTGGAACCCGAAGGCCGGCGGCACCCTGGCGGCGTTCAGGGTCCGCCTGGCGCACACCGACGCCATCCTGGAGAATCTGGTCCATCCCGTCACGATCCAAGTGCAGGGCGATCTGGCAAGCGACGAGAACATCTTCGAGCAGCCCCTCACGATCACACTGGTCCCTAAGTTCAAGGACCTGACGATCAAGTACACGCTCGACAACAACCTGCCCAACGAGAACTGGAAGGCCTACACCGGTCCGATCAAGGTCGAGCAAACGGTCTACCTGCGGGCGGGGCTGTTCGACGAAAAAGGTGTCCAACAGGGCTACCTCGTCGGAAGCTGGTTCCGCCGCGTGGTCGTCGTCAAGCCGAATCTGGCCACCGGGAAACCCGTGACCGTGGGCCCGGCGCCGGACCGCACCGACGGCTGGTTCGCCAGAATCGCCGTCGATGGCCGGGCGGACGACGTCAACGCGCACTGGGCCTCGGCTGGACCGGCGCCGCAGTGGCTTCAGATCGACCTGGAGAAGGTATGCCCCATCGACTTCATCAACGTCATCACCTACTACGACGGCGGTCGGTACTACCAGTTGACCGCCGAGGTGTCGGCGGACGGGAAGACCTGGACGAAGGTGCTGGACTTCTCGAAGAACACAGTCCCCGCCACCGCCAGCGGCTACTCAGGGACGTTTGCCAAGACCGATGCCCGCTACGTGCGGATCAACATGCTCAAGAACAGCGCCAACCCTTTCGTGCACATCGTCGAGGTGATCGTCAACCAGGCGAAATAGAAGAGAGTCGCCAGTCTGAAGTTCGGTAGAATAGGGCGCGCCCGGAACAGGTCCGGGCGGAGGCCCCGTACAAAATCTCGGACAGGAGGAACCCATGATGTGCGTCAGCGGTCGAATGTTGCCGGCGATAATGTGTGCGACGATCCTGGTGGGGCTGGCGGCGGCCGCGGCGGCGGCGGAAACGCCGGCCCGCGTGGAAGGGGAACCCACTTCGGTCATCCCCCATGTCAATACGCTGACCGACGCCGAGAAAGCCGCCGGCTGGGTGTTGCTCTTTGACGGCAAGACCACCAGCGGCTGGCGCAACTTCAAGAAGCAGGACGTTGCCGCCGGCTGGCAGGTGATCGACGGCGCCCTTTGCCGCGTCGATAAGACGGCCGGCGACATCATCACGGTCGGCCAGTACGACAACTTTGTGCTGGAACTCGACTACAAGGTGCCGGAGCACGCCAACAGCGGCATCATGTACCGCGTGAGCGAGGAGAAGGACCGGGCGCCATTCACCGGCGTGGAATTTCAGATCCTCGACAACACCGATCCGAAAGGCGATTCGCAGAAGTCCGGCTGGGCCTACGGCCTCTACCAGCCGCCGACCGACCCCAAGACCGGCAAGCCGGTCGACGCCACCAAGCCGATCGGCCAGTGGAACCATATCAAGCTGGTCTGCAACGGCCCGCACATCGAGCACTGGATGAACGGCGTCAAGTACTGCGAGTACGAGATCGGCGGCGAAGACTGGAACCAGCGCGTGGCCAAGAGCAAGTTCGCCAAGTGGCCGGGGTTCGCCACGTACGCCAAGGGCCACCTCGCGCTTCAGGGCGACCACGGCAACGTGAGCTACGCCAACATCAAGCTCCTGCCCTTGCCGGCCAAGTAACCCTGGCCGTTCCTGCGCCAGCGGCAGGTCGCCCCCGCGCCTGTCGAAGACCCGCCGTGGCGG
>PMZT01000059.1 GCA_003170085.1 Planctomycetia bacterium
TGTGGCCGCCCGCCGTGTGCGGCCATAACGTTAAGCACGTACTCTCGCTTGCGAGATCATACTTTCGCAACGGCGCGAAAGCATGGCACCCACAAGTATGCTTTTCCGCGCAGCTACCCAAAGTGTCCGGTGATGTACTCGCCGGTCCGCCGGTGCGCCGGGTTCGTAAAGACCTGCGTCGTGGCGCCGCACTCGATCAACTCGCCCATGAGGAAGAACGCCGTGCGGTCCGAGGCGCGGGCGGCCTGCTTGGTATTGTTCGTCACAAGGATGATCGAGTACTTCGATTTCAGCTCCAGCAGGGCGTCCTCGATCTTCGCGGTCGAGATCGGGTCGAGGCCGCTGCACGGCTCGTCGAGCATCAGGACCTCGGGCTCCAAGGCCAGCACCCGCGCCAGGCACAGCCGCTGCTGCTGGCCGCCCGAGAGGTTCGTGGCCAACTCCTTCAGGCGGTCCTTGACCTCGTCCCACAGGAACGCGCTCTTCAGGCAGTTCTCAACGATCTCGTCGAGGCGGCCGCGGTCGGTCGTGCCGGCCAGGCGCGGCCCGTACGTCAGGTTCTCATAAATCGTCCACGGCAGCGGGATAGGCACGGCATACACCATGCCGATGCGTCGCCGGAGGGCTGCCACGTCCGTCCCCGGTGCATAGATGTCCTTGCCGTCGAGGAGGATGCGGCCCGTCTTCGTGAACTCCGGGTCGAGATCGTTCAGGCGGTTGAGGCTCCTCAGGAAGGTGGTCTTGCCGCTGGAGGCCGGGCCGATGATGGCCAGCCGCTCGTGCGGGCAGATCTCGAGGTTGATGTTCCTGAGGACGGTCGCCCCGCCGAACGACGCGGTGAAGTCCTCGATGACGATCTTGTGCCCCTCGCGCAGGCAGGAGGATGGCGGCGCCTGGTGCGCGCGGGCCTCGGCCTCCAGCCGCGCTGCGGCCTGCCGGACTTCGTCGCCGTTCGGGAACTCGTGATCCATCGGTTACGCCACCTTTGCCACGAAGCGTTGCATGAGCCAGTACGCCGCCAGGTTGATCGCCAGGATCGCGATGATCAGGACCGACGCCGTCGCAAACGCGTTGGGCATCGAGATGCCCTCCCGCGACATGATGTAGAAGTGCAGGGCCAGCGTCCGCGACGAGTCGAAGATCGTGTGCGGTAGACCCAGGGCCGAGCCGGCCGTGAGCATCAAGGCCGCCGTCTCGCTGATGCTCCGCCCGATCGACAGAACGATGCCCGTGCCGATGCCCGGCAGGGCCGAGCGCAGCACGACTCGCGTGACCATCTGCCACCGCGTGCTGCCCAGGCCGTAGCTCACGTCGCGGTAGGAGCGCGGCACGGCGCGAATGGCCTCTTCGCTCGTGCGGATGATCGTGGGCAGGACCATGAGGGCCAGCGTCAGGGCGCCCGAGAGCACCGAGAGGCCCATCCCCAGCGTGATTGCGAAGAACACGAATCCGAACAGGCCGAAGATGATCGAGGGGATGCCCGCCAGGCAGTCGGCGCCGAAACGGATGATCGAGGTCATCCGCCCCTCGCGCGTGTACTCCGTCAGGTAAATCGCCGTGGCCACGCCAATCGGCCCCGCAATCAGCACCGCCAGGCCGGTCACCCACGCCGTGCCCACGATCATCGGCAGGATGCCGCCCGCGCGGCCCATCGACTGCGGCGACTCGGTCAGGAACCCCCACGTAACGTGCGGCAGGCCGTTGGCCAGGACATAGGCGATGATGAAGACCAGGATGCCGAGCGTTCCGGCGGCCAGGATCCACATGCCCGTGACGGCGATCTGCTGTGTGAGGCGGGGCGGGATCCTCATCGGCTTTGCGCCTTTCCAGCCCGGCGCCGCGACACCGTCAGGGCAATCGTGTTCAGGATCATGATGATGACGAACAGGACGACGCCCGTGGCGAAGAGGGCCTTGCGGTGGTCGCCCGCCGAATAGCCCATTTCCAGGGCGATGTTCGAGGTCAGAGTCCGTACCGGGTCAAGCAGGCTGTGCGGGATGTCGATCGTGTTGCCGGCAACCATGATGACGGCCATCGTCTCGCCGACCGCGCGGCCCATGCCCAGGATGACGGCGGCCACGATGCCCGACCGGGCGGCCTTCAGCACGACCCCGTGGGTCGTTTGCCACTCGGTGGCGCCCAGCGCGATCGAACCCTCGCGGAACGACCGCGGCACGGCCTGCAGGGCGTCGATCGAGATGCTCGTGACCGTGGGCAGGACCATGACGCCCAGGACGACCGATGCCGCCAGCACCGACAGGCCCGGCCCGCCCAGGTAGTCGCGGATGAACGGCACCAGGATCACCACGCCGATGAAACCGTAGACGACCGACGGAATGCCCGCCAGCAGTTCGATGCTCGGCTTCATGATGGCCACGATGCCGGGGCGCACGAACTGCGTCAGCAGCACCGCGCAGGCCAGGCCGAAGACGACGCCGATGACCATCGCGCCCAGAGTCACCGCAATCGACCCGGCGATCATCGGAAGGATGCCGAACTCGCCTTCGAGCGGATACCAGTTGCTCGACAGGATGAAGTCCCCGAGGCCCACCTTCGTGATGATCGGCACGCCTTCCTTGAAGATGAACGCTGTGATGAGCGCGAGGCCCGAAATGGCCGACAGGGCCGTGAGCATCAGCGCCCCGCCGATGCACCGCTCCTTCCTGACCTCGCGCGGCGAGGCCCGGAAGTTCGTCCACCACGCGGCGATGGAGCGCCAGGGCCTCATTTCGCGCGGACCAGTCCTTCCTTCTCCAGCAGCGCCTGGGCCTCGGGCGAAAGCACGTAGTCGATGAACGCCTGGGCACGCTCGCTGGGCGGGCCTGTGGTCACGAAGAGGAACGGCCGGACCAGCGGATACTGGCCGCTTGTGACGGCGGCGGTGGTCGGCGGCACGCCGTCGACGGCCAGCGACTTCAGTTCGCCCTGCACCAGGCCCAGCGACATGTACCCCACGGCGCACGGGTCGTGCTTGACGAGTTCCTTGACGGCCCCGTTCGATTCCTGCGTCAGGGCCTTGCGTGAGATGCGGGCCTTGTGCATGACAAGCTTGGTGAAGGCCTCGCGGGTGCCCGAGCCTTCCTCGCGGGTGATGAGGCGGATGGGCCGGTCCTCGCCGCCCACCTGCCGCCAGTTCACGAGGTCGCCGGCGAAGATCTTGCGGACCTGCTCGAGCGAAACGCCATCGACCTTGTTCGAGGGGTGAACGACGACGGCCAGTCCGTCCTGGGCGATGACGACGGGCGTGAAGAGGCCGCATTCCTCGACCTTGAGCGCCCGCGAACACATGCCGATCTCGGCGATATCGTTTGCCGCGGCCTGGATGCCGGCGGTCGAGCCGCCGCCCTGGACCTCAACGTATTGCCCCGGGTGGCTCTTCTCGAACTCCTGGGCCAGCATCTCGGCGAACGGCTGGATCGAGGTCGAGCCGACCACGCTGACGGCGGCGCCCTTGCCTCCGCCCAGGCCGACGGAGAGGCCCACGATTGCCGCCACCAGGATGATCACCGCCACCAGCCACTTCAGCATGTCGAGGCCCTGTCCTTCGGCTGCACCTTGTTCGTAAGACCTTTCTAATGTTTTGCGCGGCCCGCCGCGGCGGGCACCCGCCGCGTGGGAATTCGGGAGTTCGCGCTCCGGATGCTGTCTCAGCTTGGGCCTTTCATGTTAGTCGCGGGCCGGCCGTGCGGCAAGCGATTCCCCCCGTCCCACGCATTCTTAGCGCGACGTTAATAAATTGGGGGTGGCACGGCCTCGCGCCTTTGCGTGGCCGTGCATCTTCCGATAGCCGGGTGGCATGCCCACGCCGCTGTTTGCGTGGGCATGTTCTGCCCCGGTCGCAAAGCATGCCCACGCAACGAACGGCGTGGGCATGCCACCCGACTCAAGGGATCGCAAGCACACATAATTGAGGCATTACTCTCGCCTCGGTTTTTGCTGGCGTTGCCGGGCGGGGCATGCTTTGATGGGTCCACGGGTTTTGCCCCCGTCCGCACGCTCCTAACCTGTCTCGGCTGAAGGAGTTACAAGCCATGGCTATCCGGCACACGCCCCCGCAAACCCTTGCCTTATGTGCGATCCTCGCCGCTATCCTCTTCGCGGCCGGCATCGCGCTTGCCGCGGCCCCGGCC
>PMZT01000140.1 GCA_003170085.1 Planctomycetia bacterium
CCGCCGCGATAGATGTGGTCCCAGATGCCGAGCGTTACGCGAAGGCCCCGCTCGTGCGCCATGCGGATCAGCCCCTTGAGCGCCGCAAGGTTGCGGGCCTGCTCCTCGGGCTTGATATCGACCATGCGGACGTCTGGAAAGCCGTCGATGTCGAAAAAGTACGGGTACGGCGGCGCAAGGAACCCGCCGTTCTCGTAACCGAAAATGATCACGACGGAGTTGAAACGGTTCCGGGCCAGCACGTCAAGGTAGCGGGTCCAGTAGGCATGATCGTAGAAGCGGCTCTCCCAGTACGCGCGGTTCATGGTGTACATCGAGAGTGCCCGTTCGGGGGCGTCGGGCTTCTCGGCGGCATCGCGGACCTCGCTCAGCGGCGACGCAGCGTCCGCGGCCCAGCCGATGCGATCGGCTATATCGAGCTCCGCGTACATGAGTCCCCGGTCATCGGAGCCTGCGACGAGGATTGCCGGCTTCCCCTGCCACTCGGTGTGCTGAATGACAAGGGCCTCGGGGCCTACGGGCGTTGCGACCTTGGCCGCTTTGAGCAACTCCGCCGCCGGGCCTCCGCCGCCGGCCAGGCCGATAACCAGCCGCACCTTGCCGCGCGCCGCCGCCATCGACTCGACCTTCTCGCACGTAACGCCCTTGGGCTGTCGAGAATCCGTTTTGGCGGAGAACGCCTCCATGATCTTCGCAAGGCCGTGCGACGCGGGCGGCGAGAGCTGCGGGTCCGTTACGATGGAGACCGCAATGTCGGACTCGGCTGCGCGGGTGCCCGCGGCAGCGGCCATGGCCAGGATGGCGGCAACGATCCAGATTCGAGGCATCTCGTTCTCTCCTCTGGCACCCCTGCCCTCCGGGGTGCGAATCGCCAAAGGCTGCGCAGCCCCGAGCAATCGGGGCTGCGCCACAAGCTCGGCCGGAATTGTACTGGCGCGAATCGGGCGGAACCAGCACGTTCTGGTGGATCACCCTTCCTCAGCCGGCGCTTGAGGGTTCAAGCACCGTAGACTCCGGCACCGGCACTCGCTAAACTCGCGGGCGTCACCGTCGCGAAATCAACTGCGCAAGGAGCGATAACATGCGACACCTCGCCACACTCGGCGCCGTCCTGCTCGCCTTTCTGATCGCACCGGCGGTGTACGCTGCAACGGCCGCGAAGTCCGAACCTGCTGCAACGCCCGCCCGTGCGCCGGTGGCTGCGCCGCAACCGCTGGTTCTGAAGCCCGATGCCCTGCAGCGGTACGTCGAATCGTTCAACGCCGGCGACAAGGAACTCTACGTCCAGCATATCCCGAACGCGGCGGCGCTGGACTTCCTGAAGAACAACGTGCCGCTGCTCGATTGCCCCGACAAGGAGATCGAGGAGACCTACTACTTCCGCTGGTGGACGTACCGCAAGGCGATCAAGCAGACGCCCGATGGCTTTATCATCACCGAGTTCCTTCCGAAAGTGAGCTGGGCGGGCAAGAACAATTCCATCAACTGTGCTGCCGGGCATCACCTGCACGAGGGGCGATGGCTGGCCGATCCGCGGTACCTCGACGATTACTCGCTCTTCTGGTTCCGCAAGGGCGGCGACGCGCGGCGGTACAGTTTCTGGGCCGCCGACTCGATCTGGGCGCGCGCCCAGGTCACCGGCGACGACCGGCTGGCCAAGGACCTGCTTCCCGACCTCATCAAGAACTACGAGTCGTGGGAGGGCGATCATCGCGATCCGAACGGACTCTTCTGGCAGGTCGACGACCGCGACGGCATGGAGGTCTCCATCAGCGGCGCGCTGCAGCCCAAACACCAGGGTTATCGGGCCACGATCAATAGTTATATGTATGGCGACGCCCTGGCCATCGCCCAGATCGCCGAGCGGACCGGGCAGAAGGACGTGGCCGACCGTTTCCGCGTCAAGGCGGCGGAGATCAAGAAGCTCGTGCAGGAGAAACTGTGGGACCCCGAGGCCCGGTTCTTCAAGGTCCTCCCGCGCGGTGAGAACACGCAACTCTCCGATGCCCGTGAAGAGCATGGGTACACGCCCTGGTACTTCAACCTGCCCGACGCCGACCGGGCCGTCGCGTGGAAGCAACTGATGGACCCCAAGGGTTTCTGCGCGCCCTTCGGCCCGACGACGGCCGAGCAGCGCCATCCCCAGTTCGCCGTCTCCTACCAGGGCCACGAGTGCCAGTGGAACGGCCCGAGTTGGCCCTTCTCGACCGCGGTCACGCTCACGGCCCTGGCGAACCTGCTTAACGCGCAGCCGCAGGACGCCGTAAGCCGCAAGGATTACTTCGAGACCCTGAAGATCTACGCGCGGTCTCACCGGCTGAAGCTGGATGACGGGCGCACCGTCCCGTGGATCGACGAGAACCTGAACCCGGCCACCGGAGACTGGATCTCGCGGACCCGCCTGAAATCGTGGAAGAACGGAACGTGGGACGCCGGCAAGGGAGGCGAGGAGCGCGGCAAGGACTACAACCATTCCACGTTCTGCGACCTCGTGATCAGCGGCCTCGTGGGCCTGCGGCCCCGCGCCGATGAAACGGTCGAGGTCAACCCGCTCGTGCCGGAGGGCGCGTGGGATTACTTCTGCCTCGATCAGATTCGCTATCACGGCCGCTGGCTGACGATCCTCTACGATAAGACCGGCGAGCGGTACAAGCGCGGCAAGGGCCTGCGGGTGTTCGCCGATGGCAAAGAGGTTGCGGCGTCGGAGACGCTTGCCCGCGTAACGGCCCCCCTGCCCCCGACGGCGGTCGTGGCGGCGCCCGCGGGCGTGCAGACCACCGCCGGATGGGTCAAGTACGAGGGCAACCCGGTGCTCGGCGGCCAGTACGGCACGTGCTTCGATATCTCGGTGATGAAGGAGGGCGACCGGTACCGGATGTGGGTCTCGTGGCGGCCGAAGAAGAGCATCGCGATTGTCGAGAGCAAGGACGGCCTCACGTGGACCGCGCCGGCCATCGTCCTCGGCCCCAACCAGGAGACCGACTGGGAGGCCGACCTCAACCGGCCCGTGATCGTGAAACGCGACGACGGCTATCACATGTGGTACACAGGCCAGGCGCGCGGCCATTCCTGGATCGGCTACGCGACAAGCCCCGACGGCCTCGCGTGGAAGCGTATGAGTCCGCGGCCGGTCCTCTCGCCCGAACAGCCGTGGGAGAAGGTTGCTGTCATGTGCCCCACGGTAATCTGGGACGCCCAAACCAAACTCTTCCGCATGTGGTATTCCGGCGGCGAGCAGTATGAGCCGGATGCGCTCGGCTACGCCACAAGCCCCGACGGCCTTGCGTGGACCAGGCACGAGTCGAACCCGGTCTTCCGGCCCGATCCGAACAGCGCGTGGGAAAAGGCCAAGGTCACCGCCGCCCAGGTGGAAAAGCGCGGCGACTGGTATCTGATGTTCTACATCGGATTCCGCGACCGCGACCACGCACAGATCGGCATCGCCCGCTCGAAGGACGGCATCACCGGCTGGCAGCGGCACCCGCAAAACCCGATCATCCGCCCGGGCATGAACCAGTGGGATCACGATGCCTGCTACAAGCCCTTTGCCCTCTTCGACGGCACGAAGTGGCTGCTGTGGTACAATGGCCGCCACGGCGGGCTGGAGCAGATCGGCGTGGTGTTCCACCCGGGGGAAGACCTGGGGTTTGACGCCGCGCCATAGCGGTCCGTTTTGTTTTCGAATTAACCGCAGAGCGCGGAGAACGCGGAGAACAACGGAAACGACTTACAGATTGGGAAAAAACGGAAAAGGCTGACACATTTTATGACTACCAAGCCAAAGATTCGCCGTGGCGGAAGAAACACTTCCCTCGTTCTCTTATTCCTCGCGATTGCCTCCGTCTGCATCGCCCCCGCCCTTGCGCACGCCGAGGAGCCGTGGCACCCGGCCAACGGGCCGCTCATGACCCGCTGGTCCAAGGATGTCACGCCGGAGCAGGTGCTTCCCGAGTATCCGCGGCCGCAGATGGTGCGCAAGGAATGGCTCAACCTGAACGGCCTGTGGGATTACGCCATCACCGACAAGGCCGCCGAGCAGGCGCCGGCATCCTTCGAAGGCCGGATCATGGTGCCGTTCTGCTTTGAGTCGGCGCTCTCGGGCGTGATGAAAGCGGTCGGCCCCAAGGACCGGTTGTGGTATCACCGGCGGTTCACCGTGCCGCCGGAGTGGCAGGGCAAGCGCCTGCTCCTCCATTTCGGCGCCGTGGACTGGGAGACGCACGTCTTCCTGAACGGCCGCGACCTGGGCAGCCATCGCGGCGGATACGATGCGTTCACCTTCGACATCACGCCGGCCCTCAAGGGCAGCGGCCCGCAGGACCTCGTGGTCTCGGCGTGGGACCCGTCGGATTCGAGCTGGCAACTCCACGGCAAGCAGGCCCTGCATCCGGCCGGTTGCAGTTACACGGCGTGCTCGGGCATTTGGCAGACGGTGTGGATTGAACCGGTGCCGGCGGCGCACCTCGAGAGGCTCGCGATCGTAGCCGATGTCGACGCCGGCGTCCTGCGCATCACGGTCATGGGCCGCATACCGCCCGAGGCCATGACGGTCCAGGCGGCGGCGCTGGACGGCAAAACGACCGTCGCCTCCGTAAGCGGCACGATCGGCGGCGAGATCACTCCGACGATCCGAAAGAACCTCGTCGATTTCTACAAGGCGACCTCGACGTGGGCGGCAACGGACCTCGTCCTGCCCATCAAGAACGCCCGCCTTTGGACGCCGGAAGAACCGTTTCTCTATGACCTCGTACTATCGCTGAAGAGCACGGATGGAACGGTCGTCGACACCGTTCAAAGCTACTTCGGCATGCGCACGATTGCGGTCGGCCACGACGCCAAGGGTAACACGCGGCCCCTGCTGAACGGCAAGCCGATCCTGCTGCCCGGCGCCCTCGACCAGGGCTATTGGCCCGACGGAATCTACACCGCGCCCACCGACGAGGCGCTGCGCTACGACATCGAGGTATCGAAGCAGCTCGGCCTGGTCGCGGTGCGCAAGCACGTCAAGACCGAGCCCGATCGCTGGTACTACTGGGCCGACAAGCTGGGCCTGCTGGTGCTCCAGGACATGCCCAGCGGCAACGAGGGCGACCCGTTCACCGACCTGCCCCGCTCGCCCGAGGCGGCGCAGCAGTGCGAGCGGGAGAAGCGCCTTCTCATCCAGCAGATGGGCAATCACCCCTCGATCATCGCGTGGGTCATGTTCAACGAAGGGTGGGGCCAGCACGACACCCTGCGCTACGCGAAGTGGGCGAAGGAGCTTGATCCCACGCGCCTCATCGACGAGGCGAGCGGCTTCCCCTGGCATGGCGGCGGCGACATCCTCGACTGCCACGGCGGCGTGCCGCCCAAAGACGCCAGGCGCATCAGCCTTACGAGCGAAAACGGCGGCTTCGGCCTGGCCGTCGTGGGGCATTGCTGGTCGCCCAAGACGTGGGCCGGCTGCACGTACGACCCGAAGGCGGCCCGCGATGCCTCGGGTGCCGAGGAAGTTCTGCACGGCAAGCTTACGCCGCTCGACGAGGTCTCCGGCGCCTGGATGACACGACGGGTGCGCGGAATGTTCCGCGCCCTCTGGGCCAACAAGGACGCGACCGGCCAGACCGGCGACTTCTACTGCCAACTGGTCGATGTCGAGACGGAGTGCAACGGCCTCCTGTCGTATGACCGCGCGGTGTACAAGGTGAACGCCGACGCGATCCGCGCCGCCTGCCGCGGCGAGACCCTCGCGACGGCCGCGGTCGATCTCGTGCCATGCGCCCTCACCCAGCCCACCACGTGGCGTTACACCGCCGAGAGGCCGGCCGAGGACTGGCAGCATCCGAAGTTCGATGACGCGCCGTGGAAGGAAGGCCAGGCGGGTTTCGGCTCAGGCGTGCCCGGTGTCCGCACGCCGTGGAAGACCGGCGATATATGGCTGCGCAAAGAGTTTACGCTGAGCGCCAAGCCGGCCTCGCCCGTGCTGCGGATCTTTCACGATGAGGATGTCGAGGTGTATCTGAACGGCGTCCTCGCGTGCCTGAGCGGCGGATACCTGACCGCGTACGACGACTTCGACATCCTGCCCGAGGCCGCTGCAACGCTGAAGCCGGGGAAGAACGTCATCGCCGTGCACTGCCACCAGACCGAGGGCGGGCAGTTCATCGACGTAGGACTCCTGGATCGCAAGTGACCGCCGCCGGCCGTGCGTTACACGAGGTGCGCCTCGGCGGTTCTGCGGAAATGGTAGCCGCAGATCGTCAGCGAGACGGCCAGCGGGAACAGCTCACGCCGGCGGAAGTACGTCCAGGTAAGGAGCTTCCAGTATTGCCAGCGTTCGCGGCCGAGGATGCCCAGTTCGACGCTCGAACGCAGGAACGCCCAGAGGTGCTCGGCGCGCATCTTCTCCATGATCGGCGGCTTGTGGTACTCGCGCAGGAACGTCTTCAGCCGCCGGTAAAACTGCCGGGGCGCGTAGATGTGCCGGAGCACGCGCTTGTAGCCTTCGCGAAGTTTCTCCTGGCCCATGTTGGAGACGATGTTCGTATCGCCGTTCACGTTGTCGCCCGAAAACGCCTGCTCCGTCAGACGGCCTTCGCGAAAGAGGCGGGCATGAAGGCCCGTGCCGGGAATCGCCTGCAGCAGGCCCACCATGGCCATGACGACGCCGCTCGACTGGATGAAGTCGATCTGCCGCTGGAAGATCGTGGGCGTGTCGCTGTCAAATCCCAGGATGAATCCGCCCTGGACGTGCAGGCCCGCGCGCTGGAGGCGCTTGACGTCGGCCACGAGGTCGCGGCCCGCGTTCTGCTTCTTGTTGCACTCGGCCAGGCCATCGGCGCTCGGGGTCTCGATGCCGATAAAGACCGTGTGAAACCCCGCCTGGACCATCAGCCGCACCAGTTCCGCGTCGTCGGCCAGGTTGATCGAAACCTCCGTGAGGAACGGCAGGCCTTTGCCCTTTTGCCACTCGATCAGGACGGGCAGCAGGTCGGCCTTCAGCCGCCCGCGGTTGCCGATGAAATTGTCGTCGACGAAGAAGGTGTTGCCGCGCCAGCCCGCGAGCCAGAGCGCATCAAGCTCGGCCAGAATCTGCCCGGAGGTCTTGGCCCGCGACCGGTGCCCGAGGAGCGACGTAATGCTGCAAAAATCGCACTTGAACGGGCAGCCGCGCGAGTATTGTAGGCTCATCCAGCCGTACTGGCGCATGTCGGCCAGTTCCCACAGGGGCACGGGCGTTTCCTGGATCGAGGCGAACTCGGTCGTCGAGTAAACCTTCTGGGCGCAGCCCCGCTCCAGGTCGGCCAGGAACAGCGGGAGCGTCAGCTCGGCCTCGTTCAGAACGAAGTGGTCGACGTCGGTGAACCCATCGGGCTCGATCGTGAAGAGCGGCCCGCCCACGACGGTCTTGATTCCGGCCTTGTGGCACCGGGTGATGACCTCTTGCGCCGCGTCGCGCTGGACGCTCATCGCGCTGATCATCGCCATGTCGGCCCATTCGAGGTCCTGATCGGTCAGCGTCGTGATCTGGAGGTCAACCAGCCGCTTGTTCCACGGCGCCGGAAGCATTGCCGCCACGGTGAGCAGTCCCACCGGAGGCGACCCGGCGCGCTTGCGGATGAACTTCAGGGCGTGCTTGAAGCTCCAGAATGTGTCGGGCACCTCGGGATAAATCAGCAGAACATTCATGCATTCTCTTTCCGGACGGGCCGACGAGGAAGGTCGAAGCAACGGCCTTAGAGGCGAAGGCACGTCTCCCGGCTCTCACGGTCTGCGAACCGCCTATCCACCACGGCCGATTATGGAAGGACCAAGCCATTATAAAGCATTCTTATGGCCGTGGGAAGAAAGATTCCCGGCAAATCGTAACCCCACGCCTACGGGGGCTGCTTGGCCGTTCCGTTTAACCGCGGAGAATTCGTTCGTTTTCTGTTTTTCCCCAGTCCGTAAGTCTTTTCCGTTTTTCTCTGCGGGCTCCGCGGTCTCTGCGGTGAATCGGAACGGCCAAAGACTCAATCGCGGAGAAGAGATCCTG
Organism: Planctomycetia bacterium; assembly: GCA_003170085.1. Lineage (GTDB taxonomy): Bacteria > Planctomycetota > Phycisphaerae > FEN-1346 > FEN-1346 > FEN-1346. Next base: position 8,015 of record PMZT01000140.1, read on the forward strand.
CGCTACGGCTTGCCCGCGCCGATCTCCGCATACGTCCAGTCGCCCGCCAGGTAAACGGTGACGAGCGGGTCGCCGTTGGAGAATCGCGGCCGCAGCACCGGCCCCGTCTTAGCGCTCGGGTTCAGCTTGAGGAGTTCCTCGAAGCCAGGCTGAATGATCGGCGTGTCGGCCCGTCGGACGATGAGAAAGCTACGCTCCTTCTTGGGGTCGCCGGCCGTTCCCCCCTCGCTCATGCCCGTGTTGAAGGCCACGTACTTGTCGTCCGGCGACATGAAGCCGTTGTACACGTGAACGTCGATGTCGGCATAAAGGAGCGCCGGGGGCTTGCCGTCGGCCGTGGCCTGCACAAGAACCGTGTTCCCGTACGGATCGCCATTGCCCCCCTTCTTGCCCCAGGCGGTGTTGCGGCAGGAATTCACGATGCCGCTCCCGTCCTTGAACCAGTTGGGCGTGCAGTTCATGTGCTTCGAGAGCACGGTCGTTTTCTGGGTCTCGATGTCCAGAGCAATGATGATCCACTGCACACCGTTGACCGTGGCCGTGCCGCAGAGCTTCTTGCCGTCGGGCGACCAGCTCATTTGCTGGAAGATCCCCTGGCTGGGCATCTGCTTGACCTGCTTCTTCGTCTCCACGTCGAAGATCCGGATCACGTGTTCGCCCTGGTACAGGCAGGCGATCTGTTTCGTGTCGGGGCTCCACGTGGCCCACGGATACTCGCCCTGCTTGCCGACAGCAACGGGGTTGGAGCCGTCGCTGTTGGCGATGACCAGTTCGCCCTGGATCCCCACCGAATCATGCTCGATGTCCTTGCCCTTGCGCATCCGCCGGTACATGATCTTCTTGCCGTCGGCCGAGAAGCGGGCGAAGAACTCGTGCCGGTCCGGCGTGTGGGTGATGTTCCTCATCTCCGAGCCGTCGGGGCGCATGAGGTAGAGATCGGCCTGCCCCAGGTTGTCGTCGGTCACCCGGTGCCCGGCATCGACCTCCTTGGTGAAGGCGGCCACGACGATCCAGCCCTTCTTGCCGACCTCGTTTCTGAGCGATTCCACCGCCGGATCGTCGGCGGCTGCCGCCTGCCCACCGGGGCGGGCCATGACAAACACCCCCAGCGCAGCCACCCCGAGAGCCCACAGCGCCAGGCCCTTCATGTTGCGCGCGATCGGCATCATCTCTTCTCCCCCACGTCCGCCGCCGACTTCGGCGGTCCCGTGCGCTGACACGCGGCGATTACTTCTTCTTCTCTTCCTTCTTCTCCGCCGTGGTCACCTCGACCTTGGTCGCGATACGGTTGTCGCCGTTCCTGGTGTAGGCGACGGAAACCTTCGCATCGACCTTGATGGCGGCCTCGAAGGTGGACGCCTTGCCGTCGAGCGTGATGACGGTCTTATCGTTAACCGTCATGGTCATAGGCCGGGGTTCGCGCTCGAGAACGAACGTCTTGAGCTTCGCGTCCACGGACTTGACCGTGCCGGTCTTCGCCTCGCCGGCGGCCGCGTCTGCGGCGGTCGCCTCAATCTTGGTGGCGATACGATTGTCGCCATCCTTGGTGTAGGTGACGGAAACCTTCGCGCCGACCTTGATGGCGGCCTCGAACGTGGACGCCTTGCCGTCGAGCGTGATGACGGTCTTATCGTTGACCGTCATGGTCAAGGGCCGGGTCGAGAGATCGAGAACGAACGTCTTGGCCTTGGCGTCCACGGACTTGACCGTGCCGGTCTTCGCCTGGCCGGCGCCGGAGTCCGCAACCGGCTGGGTCGCGGACGAAATCGCCAGCGCCTGGCCGCACCAGATTCCGCCGACCACTACCGCGCACACGAGCACCATCACGAGTGTCTGCCTTGCCATTGCGTCTCCCTTGCCTGTAGGTCCGACCGCCATGAGGAAACGGGTGCCCATCACCCGCACCACCCGTCCTTATATACCGTAGACTGTGGAGGAGGGTCAATGGCTTTCTCTCGCCCTGCGTAATGGTCAGTAACGTGCGCTTGCGATCTCAACGCCGGGTGGCATGCCCACGCCGTCCGTTGCGTGGGCATGTTGTACGACCGGGGCAGACCATGCCCACGCGAACAGCGGCGTGGGCATGCCACCCTCCAAGCACCGATGCTGGAAGTGCCGAGACCGGGACGGTACAATCGCGTCCGTTGCGATACCACGCCCTCGACTTTAAGGAGGAACGAACCGTGTCGAATGCCCGCACGTCCCTCACCCGCCGCGACTTCCTGGGTGCCGTCGGTGCAACCGCCCTGATGGGCGCAGCGGCAATGGCGGCGCCCGAGCCGAAGTCGGACCGCATGGTCCGCATGGGGATCGTCGGCGGCAACTTCGGGGCGCAGTTCCAGTGGCACCTCGACCCCAACTGCACCGTCGAGGCCGTGAGCGACCTCCGGACCGACCGCCGCGAGCACTTGCAGCACGTGTACAAATGCGAAAAGCCCTACGAGTCGCTTGAAAAACTCGTCCTTGACCCCCGGGTCGAGGCCGTCGCCCTCTTCACCGGCGCTCCCGACCACGCGCAGCACGTCCTCGAGTGCTTCAAGCATGGCAAATCGGTCATCTCGGCGGTGCCGGCGTGCCTCACGCTCGAGGATGCGCACGCGATGAAGGAAGCGAAGGAGCGGACCGGCCTCACCTACATGATGGCCGAGACGAGCTATTACCGCTGGCCCACGATCCTCGCGCGGCAGCTCTGGAAAGAGCGGCGATTCGGCCGGTTCCTCTACAGCGAGGTCGAGTACTATCACAACCGCATCGGCGCCTTGCAGGACGGCCTTTCGATGGACCAGGGCAAACGCACCTGGCGGTACGGCTATCCGCCGATGCTCTACCCCACGCACTCCACGTGCTTCCACGTGGGCGTGACCGGCGAGCGGCTGACCGACGTTTCCTGTCTGGCGTGGGGCGATGACGACCCCGCCCTCAAGGATAACGCCTACCAGAACCCGTTCTGCAACCAGGTCGCCCTGTTCAAGACCAGCGGCGGGAACATCTGCCGGTGCAACGTCTTCTGGCGCGTGAACTCCGACGGCGAACGGGCCCAGTGGCTCGGCGAGAAAATGTCGATGTACATGGCGGGCGTGAGCGGCCAGCCGCAGGTCATCCGCGAGTTCGGCAAGAAAGACGTGCGCGAGGTGCCCGATTACTTCCCGCTCCTGCCCGAGCCGATGCGCATCGCCACCGGCCACGGCAACTCGCACGGGTTCCTGACGCACGAGTTCCTCATGTCGCTCGTCGAGAACCGCGCGCCCGCCGTCGACCTGTACGAGGCGCTCGCAATGACCGCCCCCGGCATCGTGGCAATGGCCTCATCCAGAAAGGGCGGCGAACAGATGAAGGTCCCGAGTTTCGACAAGGCGTAAGACCGCCGCCACCCCACGTAAAAAGCGTGCATGGCGTTGCCTCAGTTGCTAGGATACCAGCCGTTATCAAAGACACAGAAAAGCCACGTGACGCTACCCATGTTCCCGGGTTCCGGGGCGGCGAAAGTAAGGTTCTATGTCCACAGACTGCGTGCAAACGCGAACATATTGCGCTTGACGGCCCTGGGCCGGCGCGCCAATAATGTAATCGCGCTAGCCGCAGGTTAAATGGCTGTGCCTCTGTGGCGGTGCACTGGCACGTAGCCTGGAGCCGCTTCATTGCACACATTCATGGGACTTGCTGGAGTCTCTGTGCCTGCATGGGCACAGAACTGCGCGCTCAGGATGCCTTTGCTGCACACGGTAAGGGGGACAAGGGTATTGCTCTCTGGTATTGTGGAATCTGGCGCACTCAAGGTTATGCATGAGCAGAAGCAGGCAGCAACCGTGGCTTCAGAAACCGGACTTGCTGAGCCGCCAAGTGTGTACTTCTTCGCTGGCAGAGCATGCCCCACGCCAATAGGCAGTACGGTCTTCTGGATTTCCGCGGATGGGGAAACGGGGTGCGCTGGCAAGGTCTCGCCGTTTGACACGGGTGGGGTCATGGTGGGGAAGAGCACCCTGCCTTGGCAGAATGTACCACCGAGGACCCAGACCGGATACGTTCAACAGCACACTGAGCCGATTGGGCATTTACGGGAATATCTCGGCCGCCACTTGTGCTCGTTTTTTGACTCGGCAGGGCAGTATTGGACTGGCGTGCCGTCAAGGGCAATTGATGGTCGGCAGATGACCGCGGCGAGCGAGTGGCACGACTGGACCTTTGAGATACGAATCGAAACGGACTTTCCTGTTGTCAAAACGCGTGCGTACATAACCCGCGACGTGGGAACCTTCATCGCAGGCATGGCGAGAGGTGGCCGTTTTTTCTCGCCTACGGAAACGGTATATACCGATCTTCCTGCTGAGTTGGCTGAGAATGATGCCAGGGCGTTGGCGGCGGAATAAATGGATAAAGCATATGCCTGAGCCGGTGATAGTAGGCGCCAATGGTGTACCGTTGAATACCATTGGCTGGTCTGCGCCTATTGTGGAGGTCGATGGCCAGTGCTTCCTTATGGGCGGTTCGGCTCGCCACAGTGTTCCGGCCCCGGAATTGCCGGGGATGGCTGAGCAAGGCTACCTGACACTCCTGAAGCCCGTTCCTGTGTCCAAAGTCCTTCCCGGGTACTCTGCTGTTGAAGGCATTGATCGTGATTTGCGCGGCCCCTTGGCTTTGGACTGCTACATCCTTTATCTGTTGAAGAAGGAAGTAGCTAAGGTAGAGCTCGATCTTGGCCTTGAGTTTCGGATAGAGGCGGAGTGCCAAAAGCACGGCTTGGCCCTGCAACGTCGAGAGGACAACAGGTCGGTTTTCTTCTGTGCGATAGCGACCGACCGGCTCCGGCACCTTATGTCATGGCTTTCTGACGTGATATTGCCTGGCTTGCGGGGCCTACTCAAGTCGCAGATCGGGAAAAACGCACCCGATAGGGGCTTGCTCTTGCGCGCTGACAGAGTCGCTGAATTTCTCTTTCAGCTAGCGACGGATGAGCATGCCGCACGTGAGGCAATCGCCCTGAGAAGCCTCACAACCGTCTTTGACCGAGGCATAGACCTGTGCTGGCAGTGGACTTTTCGTGTCGCCGAGGAGTGGGGGTTGCCTACTACTGAGTCATTCTGGAGGGAAAGGTTGGGCGAGACCATTCATGGGCTTTGGGTTGAACGCAAGTTCTCCGAGGCGGTCTACGACATTGACAAAGAGCGTATCGCTTCTGGCGTATCTGATGCTTCAAAGGAATGGAGCATAAAGACCTATCAACCGAGAGCCCAACAGAGAGCCGAGAACAAGATTACTGAGAGCATAGCGCAGCGGATGTCACCAATCAAAGGTGGCTAATTGAGAGAGAGGCGTGCCATGGCTGTCTCAGAAGAGACAATGCGGAAGTTGCTGAAGTTGTTTGCAGAGGACGGGAGCGAAGAGGAAGCCGAACTCGTCATGCGCAGACTCATGAGGACAGCCGAGGAGAAGCGCGGCCCCCAAGGTACACTGACGGAACAGGCTGAACAACTTAAGGCTGCCTATGAGGTCTTCGGCAAGCGTTGCACATTCTCCGCTGGGCAGTTAGTCCAATGGAAACGCGGAATGAAAAACCGTCGGCGACCACTGACAGGCCAGCCCGCCATTGTGCTGGAAGTCCTGCCGACACCTGTTCTTGATACGAACCCCGCCGATTCGAGTGCCGCCACGCCCTATTTCAGAGAGCCGCTTGACTTAGTGCTTGGGCTTCTGGATTCTGACGGCGACTTCCTGATCTTCTACTACGACTCAAGGCGCTTTGAGCAATTCCAGCCGTTAAAATGAGTAGCCCAAGGTTGGGGATAGGGAAACCTGGGGAGGCTACCCCGATATTTCATAACCAATTATGCGCCGCGGAGTTACGCGCCGCCGTGTTGCGTCAAGTGAATTGGGGAATTGCGTTGGCTTATAAGCGCGAACCGAAACGAGGTTCACCTCGCCTAACGTTACGGGCCGAACGCCGTAGGCTGCACCAGGACCGCCGCCACCCCGCATAAAAAGCGTGCACGGCGTTGCCTCAGTTGCTAGGATACCTGCCAGTCTCAACGGAAACAGAAACCCCAGAGCAAGAGGAGAGCCACGCATGAACCGTCGCGAATTTATCAGCACCGCCGCCGTTGCCGGAGCCGGATTGCTCATTCTGCCCAGCGGTATGCGCGCGGGCGAAAACGCCCCGAGCAACAAGCTCAACATCGCCCTGATCGGCGTGTGGGGCCGCGGCCTGGCGCATTACGACTCCCTTGCCGCCGAGAACGTCGTGGCGCTCTGCGACGTGAACGAGAAGCGGTTCCCCGATGCCCTCAAGAAGTTCCCGAACGCCAAGACCTACGTCGACTGGCGGAAGTGCCTCGACCAGAAGGGCCTCGATGCGGTGGTCTGCTGCACGGCCGACCACACGCACGCCTTCGTCTCGAACTGGGCTCTGAATCGCGACCTGCACGTGTACCAGGAGAAGCCGCTGGCCATCTCCGTCGACGAAGCCCGCATCGTGCGGGCCAACTGGATGAAGAAGAAGGCCAAGCTGGCCACGCAGGTCGGCATGCAGCGGCACGCCATCCCGAACTTCAATCGCGTGCGCGAGCTGGTGCGCGACGGCGCCATCGGCGACCTGACGGCGGCCTTCGCGTGGGGCGACCGCCAGATTCGCCGCCCCGGCTACCCGCCCGCCGAGGGCCAGCCGCCCGAGGGGTTCCACTACGACCTCTGGCTCGGCCCGTCGCCGGACCATCCCTACAATCCCAGCTATTTCTCGGGCGGGGCGGGCATGAATTGCCTGTCGTGGAATATGTATTGGGACTTCGGCGCCGGCCAGATCGGCGACATGGGCAGCCACACGATGGACCTCCTGTGGAACGCCGTGGACGCCACGCTGCCGACCTCGGCGGAGGCCAAGGGCGAGAAGTTCAACCCCGACGTCACGCCGGTCGAATGCGAGTCGCACTTCGATCATCCGGCCAACGACTGGCGCGGCCCCATCCGCGTGAGCTGGTACCAGGGCGGCGCCATGCCCGCCTCGCCGAAACCGTACATCGACCTGAAGAAGATCGGCCACGGGGCGATGTTCAAGGGAACGAAAGGCCATCTCATCGCCGACTTCGATTCGCGCGTCCTGCTTCCGTTCGGCACCGATGCCGACCTGACCTACTATAAGCCGCGCGCCAAGGACGCGACGCTGCCGGCGATTGGCCACTTCCAGAAACAGTGGCTTGACGCCTGCAAGAACCCCAGCCTGAAGACGGCCTGCGACTTTGAGTACAGCGGCAACATGATCGAGCAACTGCTGCTCGGCCTGGTGGCTTACCGCGTGGGCAAGAAGCTGGAGTACAACGGCGCCACCGGCAAGGTCACGAACTGCCCCGAGGCCAACGAGTTCCTCGCCCGCAAGTACCGTGCGGGGTGGACGATCAACGGCTGAGGCCGGCGCCGTAGATGCCTCATTTCGGAAAGCGATTTCGCGCCCTCGGCCCCGACAACCGGTAGCCGAGGGCGCTGTATAGACGGACTTTACACGGTTCCTATCTCGGGACCAGCCAAGTGCCGGCCAACCGGTCTTGGAGACCGCGCTCCGGCATCAGCGCCGAGACGACGGCCAGCACCCCGAACAAGCCAAGCGCAATCCCGCCGGCCATCCCCCAGGCAAGGCTGATATCGGCGGCGACAGCGGGGTTGGCCACAGTGGGGTCGGCGATCATCCACGCACCGCAGAACATCAACCCGATAAACACAAGCACATACGGCGACCATGTCACCGTGGCCCTCCAGAGGACCCGTAGCCGGCCGGCTCGCGAGCCGTCGCGTTTCACGGCGACCACCCCGAGAAACACCATCGCCAGGCCGCGGCGAAATGCAATTGCGCAGAAGAGGCTGCCGATGACCAGCGGCACCATTATAAAACCTGCCTGCATGGCGGCGATGGAAAGAGGCGCCCCGCCTCCCATGCTGTTCTGCATGACGTCGATTCCGCCGAGCAGGGGCTTCGCCACCGCCGTTGCCTCGGCGATTTCCTTTTCCGACGGGTTGGGGTACTTGGCCACGATCTGCCTTGCCTTTTCGCGCAGATCCGGGGTAATGATCACGGCAATCGGACTGGCCCACGTAGCCGGGTCCGAGATCGTCTTGCCGAAACGGCCGGCGATATAGATTCCCAGCGCCTGGAGTTCCTGCGAGAGGTCTTTGCCGTCAGACTGCTTTTCCAGCATCGAAACCTGGAACAGACACATCTGCAGGGGCATGATGTCCGGCTGCGATACCATCCAGTGTCGCATGATCAACTGCCCCACCAGCATAAGGCCCGCCATGAGGATTGGAACGGCCGCACAGACGGCAACGAGGCCGAACCGCCGGCGACGGGTAACCGATGCCACCTTCTGAAGGAGCGGCTTCAGGCCGCCGAGGAGGGGTTCAGTTCCCTCGAAGGTCGGAAGCGCGGCCAGGAACGTGCGGGCGTGCAGCGGCACCGGCACGGCCGGAACCCTGCTGCGCGCGACATCGGCATCCACGATGCGGCCTTCGAGCGCAGCAACGGCCACTTGGTTTAAGAAGGCCCGTGCGGCCTGGAAGTCGGGTGCCGCCGAGCCGCCGTTATCGGGGGTGGCATGCCCAGCGCGCCTTTCGCTGGGCATGTTCTCCTCCTTGCCAAAACCATGCCCACGCAACGGCGGCGTGGGCATGCCACCCTTGCCGGAAAGTCTTGGCGCGCCGCCGGTCCCAGGCGCCGCGAAATCGAGCAACTTGGCCCGGCCGCCGGCCGTGATCCAGACCCGGTCCAGCGCGAGCGCGACGGGGACTGAGCCGTCCTTCAGGCCTGCCGCAAGTTCCTCGGCCAGGTCCATCAGCCAGTACCGGACCGAGTTCCACGGCTGGGGCCTGGCAATGAGCGCCCGAAGCGATTTCCCGGCCGGCGCCTCGTAGGCGTCCCAGTTCTCGCCGGCTGCGCGAATGCCGCCGAGCCAGCGCAGTCGCGTCGCCCGGCCGAGGCTGCGAACGCCGGCGGCCACGGGCGGGGCGCCTTCCGGCAGGCGGCGAATCCAGACCTTCCGAAGCAGCCGCGCATCGTAACCGAGCAGGAGCTCTCCGGCCTCCGTCTTCTCCAGGCGGTCGAGGATGTAGTAGGGTCCGATCCTGGGGGTTGCTTCGGAGACCGGCTGCGGCTGTTCCTCCGCTTCAAGCTGCGGCCGCGCCTCGTAAGCCGCTTTTTGGATGACCCGCGTGCCGCTGGCCAGGTCGTGAAGGCCGGCAAATCCGTTGCGGCGCCGGGCGGTTGCGAACAGGACGGCAAGCATGATGTAGTAGGCATAGAGGAATACAAAGTCCACGGGCGAGGCGTGGGCGGCGTTGGCGAAGCCCGCTCCCATATTGACCCCGAAGTAGATCCAGGTGGGAAGCACGGGCAGTACCAGGAAGATCACCGCGCGAAACAGTGCCCTCGGCACGCCGGGGACGTTGCGGCCGGGGCCGACCACGCGGAGGCGGCAGATGGCCTTGCCGATCGAGGCGCCCCAGAGGCCTTCCGACAGTGCGAAGTACAGCAGGTACAGGCCAAGGCCGCCCAGCATGGCCGCGACAAACAACGGCGACCGATAGCTGGCGGGATCGGTCAGCGAACCCATGTGGGTAAATGCCAGGTATCCCAGGGGCGAGAACAGGGCGGACCAGATCGTCCCATCAATGAGGTACGCAAGGAATCGCCATCCGATCGTGGCCGGTGTGGGGGCCGCCGCCGTATAGGGCAGAAGCGCCGCACGCAGTTCACTGTAGTTGCGGAACCGCCGCGCGGGCTGTTTCTCCAAGCACCGCAGGACCGCTGCGCACAGGCCCTTCGGGATTTCGCGCCGCAGCGTCGCGGGCGATTCCGCGGGGCGTTCCAGCACCGTCGCCACGAACCGCACAAGGTTGTCGGCCTTGAACGGCGTCTTGCCGGTCAGGAGATAGTAAAGGGTAACGCCGACCGCGTAAATGTCGGAGCGCACGTCAAGCTCGTCCCCCTTCAGTTGCTCGGGCGAGGAGAACGCGGGCGTACCCATGAAGGTGCCGCTGACCGTCAGGTCCGTTTCCGCCCGCCCCTTCGTGGAAATCGAAAGGCCGAAGTCTCCGACCTTCACCGTGCCATCATTCTCGATGAAGCAGTTGGACGGCTTGACGTCGCGGTGAAGGACGCCGACGGCCTGGGCCGCCTCCAGGCCCTCGATGATCTGGAGGATGGCGTCGACGGCCTCGGGCACCGCCATCGGCCCCTTCTGCTTGACGCGATCCTCGATCGTTCCGCCCGACACCAATTCCATGGCGATGGCGGGGGTGCCTTCGATCTCCTCCGTGCCGTAGATGTACACGCTGTTGGGATGGTTGATGGCGGCCGCCAGGCGGCCCTCGCGAAGGAACCGGGCCCGCGCGTCGGCGGAATCCAGGGAATGGCTGAGGACCTTGAGCGCCACGCGGCGGCCGCTCTCCAGGTGCTCGGCCTCGTAGACCGCCCCCATGCCTCCCTTGCCCAGCAGCCGCACCAGGCGGTAGGGGCCGAAGGGCCGGCCGACTTCGGGCAGCGGATTCGCGTGCCCGGGGGCGGAGTCGGAGAACGTCGGAAGCATGCTTTCGGCGCTGCCCGCGCCGGCGCCCAGGCCGGCCTTCATCAGGCACGCGGGGCACAGGCCCCCCGGGGCGTCCGACGCCAACTCTCTGCCGCACTGCCGACATTGACGGGGCTGGTCCATCGCTCTTCCTCCCTTCGGCGGGTCCCTCTACCTCCTGCTTACGGAACCGGCCCGAAAGGTTACACGCGGCTCAGACCTGTCCAGATAAACCTTGTGGCACCGCCGCCCTCGGCGGTGATTACGTCTGGCTGCCGTCCCGCACCGCCGAGGGCGGCGGTGCCACATAGAAAGGTTATACGCGGCTCAAGGTTTTCCGCCTTCAAGGACCGCCAGCAGGTACTTCAGTTCCTCCACCACGTCCTCTGGGTCCGCAACGGTCCGGGCGATCTCGGCCCGCAGGAGGTCCCGGTATCGCCTGCGAAGGCGGTGGACCGCCACCTTCACCGTGCCCACGCTCATGGCCAGGTCGCGGGCGACCTGTTCATGTGGCGGCGCGTCCGCTTCGCCCGTCAGAAAGGTTTTCAGGGATTCGAAGAATGCCGTCTTGTCCGCCTCAACATAGGTTTGCCGCAGCCGCACGATGGCCCGGTCGAGGACCGTCAGCGCCCAGCGTCGCTCGTAGATCGCCTCGGGCGTCACGTCGTGCGAGGGTTCGAGGCAGTAGCGCCCCTCGCCCGATTCGAAGTCGAGCGGGACGGGCCTGGCCGTCCCCCCGCGCTTCCGGGCATGGGCCCGTTCGCGCTGCTTCGACAGGAAACGCTTGAGGGCCGTCAGGAGGAACGATCGGAACCGCCCTCGCTCGCGGTCGGCGTCCTTCACGTAGCGTTTCTCGAGCAGGGCCGCGAAGAAGCCTTGTACCAGGTCTCGGGCGTCTTCGGCCTGGTAGCCGCGTCTGCGCACGTAAGCATAAAGGGGATACCAGTAGGTTTCGCACAATGTCGTCAGGGCGGCCTGGGCGTCGGGCCGGCTGTCCCGCGCCGCCGCCAGCACGAGGCTCCAGCGTGTCGTGGCGAACGACCGCTGGCCGTCTTGGCCAAACCTGGAGGATTGGCTGGGACATGACATGCGGGTATTCTACCAGAAGCCAGCGCCATCGGCACGGACCTGCGCGTGATGGGCCTGCCAACCACAGATTGCCGCTGGTGAACAAGGACAAAAGCCGCGGGGTGATGGGAGCGTCGGTGCTTCGCCCGGTGTACACCGTGGGGTCCCTACCACCGGACCTGAGGACCTATCCGAATAAGGCGGGGAGCATGTGGCACCGCCGCCCTCGGCGGTGCAAAACGGCAGGCAGACACCCGCACCGCCGAGGGCGGCGGTGCCACATGGCGCAAGCGGTCTTCATACACGTTCTGAGATACATATGCTTGATGGGTGACCGTGCTGGGACTGAAGCATGGTCACCGCCCAACAGCCGGGGGATGACCATG
>PMZT01000257.1 GCA_003170085.1 Planctomycetia bacterium
GCCAACATGGAACTGGAAGTCCTGCGGTTCCAGGTGCGCTTGGCCAAGGACCTCCGGGCGCTGCCCCCCAAGAGCCACGGCCGCGCGGCCGAAGTCATGCAGGGCATTGGCTCGCAGATCGGCGGTTGGCGATCCGCCCAGGCGGCCAAACGGTGAAACGCTACGGCGGGCTTTGGGAAAGCCTGGTATCGTGGGAAAACCTCTTGCTGGCCGCCCGCAAGGCCCGGCGGGGCAAACGCGACCGGCCGTGCGTGCTGCGGTTCAATTTCGGGCAGGAGGCGGAACTCCTGCGCCTGCGGCGGGAACTCGTGGGGGGAACGTATCATCCGGGTCCTTTCACAACCCACTGGATCGCGCGGCCCAAACCCCGCCTCATCTCCGCGGCGCCCTACCGCGATCGGGTCGTGCATCACGCCCTGATGAACTTGCTGGAACCCATTCTTGACCGGCAGTTCCATCCCGATAGCTACGCCTGCCGGCGCGGAAAAGGAACCCACGCGGCGGCCGACCGGCTGCAATCGCTCCTGCGGCGGCGCCGGTACTTCGTCCAGTGCGACGTGCGCAAGTTCTTCCCGAGCATCGACCACGGCATTCTGAAGGCCCTTTTCCGGCGATCGATCAAAGACAACCGGGTCTTGTGGCTGATGGACCTGATCGTCGATCATTCCAACCCGCAGGAATCGGTTCTGGACTGGTTTGCCGGCGACGATTTGCTCACGCCGCTTGAGCGTTCGCGCGGCCTTCCCATCGGAAACCTGACCAGCCAGTGGTTCTCCAACTGGTACCTGTCGGGCCTGGATCACTTCGTGACCAGCCGCATGGGCTTGGGCGGGTATGTGCGTTATTGCGATGACTTCATTCTGCTGCACGACGACCGCGCTGGGCTTGCCAAGGCCGTAACGCAAGTGCGCGAGTATCTGGCCACCTTGCGTTTGCGTCTGCACGAGGACACGGTTCAGTTGCGGCCGTCCCGAGTGGGCCTGACCTTCGTGGGCTATCGCCTGTGGGCGGGCCACCGCCTGGTACGCAAGTCCAACGTCAGGGAGTTCCGCCGGCGAGTACGATGGATGCGGCGTGCTTACGCCGCTTGGCTGATTGGCTGGAATGACATCAAGCCGCGGCTGGCGAGTTGGTTCGGCCACGCGCGCCAAGCCGATAGTCAGCGGCTGCTCCGCAGGCTCAGCCTGGAGTGGAAGTTCACGAGGCGCGGGGCTCGCCGCGCCGTTTCCCACAATTAGATGTCGCAACCGCCGCCTCAGCCGTATATATTGTTGGCGAGCATTTCGATGTGCCGACGCCGCGGAGGCTCCTCTCTAGGAGGTTCGACCATGTTCGGCCGCCTGTTCCGTTCCCGCCTCACCGTTCTCTTGGCCCTGCCTGCGATGATCGCCACGATGGCGCTTGTGACCGCCGCCGCGACAGCCGACGACGTTGCCCCGCCGCCGGCCCCGGCGTTCTACACGCAGAAGGACTCGCGGATAAGCGACATCAAGGGCGATTCCTTCGCCTTCAAGGCCGACGACGGCAAGGCCATGCGCGTGCGGCTCATCGACGCCGATGTCGAGCCTCTGGGCGACGCGGCGCGCAGCCAGGCGCAGGCCGTGGCCGAGAAGTTGATCGGCGACGGGCCGGTCTGGGTCTTCCCGGTCGGCCGGTCGCAGAACGCCGCCGAGGTCTGGGGCGATGTGTGGACGCCCAAGGGCTGGCTTTCGCAGGTGCTGATCAAGGCGGGGTACGCCCAGCATCGGGCGGAACCGGCGGTGGCGTCGCTTGCGGCCTTCGATGGCGCGGGCACGTCGAACAAAGGCCCGGCGCCGGAGGCACCCGCGTTCCTGGCCACGTCGGCCAAGGCGGTCACCGGCGACACGTTCGAGATCGAGAATGGGGCCAGGAAGCTCAAGATGCGCCTCTTCGATGCGGCGTGCGAAGCCGGCGGCAGCGGCACCGAAACGGCTACACGACTCCTGGCCAAAGGCCCCGTGTGGGTGTTCCCGTGCGGCCAGCAGCCGCTGGATGCGAAGCTCGATTGGCCGGCCCGGGTGTGGACGGCGGAGGGGTGGCTGTCGGACGCCCTCATCAAGGCCGGGCAGGCGAAGCGCCAGGACGCCCCGGAGAAACAGGTCGCTGCCGCCAAGCCCGAAGCAGCGGCGCCCAAGGCCGTGCCGGCCAAGCATGAGCACCCCGCCGAAACCACCATCGAGTGGAAGCAGATCCCCGTGACCCTTACCAAGAGCGCCGGCGCCAGCAGCGCGGTGCAGAATGCCATGTCTTACGCCAACAAGGGCGGCGGCGGCGGCGGGTACGGCAACTATGCCGCCTCGGGCAATTCCGCCGAAAGCGACGTCTTCAAGGTCTCGTCGGGTATGTGGCGGGTCCAGTGGGAAGCCAAACTCCCCGAGGGCCGCACCGCCCGCGTCACCGTTCAGGTGCTGCACTGCGGCGTGAACAAGCCCGACGCCACCGCGAAAACGCCGTCGACGCAGGTATTCTCGTCCGGCGACGCCGTCGGCGGCACGGTCCTCCGTACCATGCCGGGCAACTACTGGATCAAGGTGATCGGGAGCACCGAGGTCAACGCGAAGGTCGAGGAAGCCGTCCAGAAGACGGCCGAAAAGGCCGCCGAAAAGTAGTTGCCTGCTCCATCCTTGCGCCCCGGGTTTCCCGGCCTGCTGCGCAAGTCTTGATACGGGCGACTGAAAGAGAGCCGCTCATGGACCGCCGCCGCATCGGTATCGTATACATCGTTTCCGCCCTCCTGGCCGCGCTGGTGGCCGGTGGCTGTCAACCGGCCGCAACGGCCGATCGCGCCGCCGTGCCGGCCTATCGTTCGGAGGTCCAGGTCACGGCGGTGGCGGGTTCGCCGCAGTACCTGGTCTCCGCCAGGTTCTTCCAGGGTGAAGGGGCCGCGGCAACGTGCATCTCGTCGCCCAGAATGCTTGTCACGGAAGGGCACCCCGGGGTAGTCACCATCGGTAGCCAGGACCCCGACGGCTTCTTCAGCGGCTTCAGCATGGACGTGGTCGTGACGCGCCAGGGCGCCGCAGGGGCCGTTGCGGCCATCGAGACCCAGGTCAAGGACAAGGGCAAGGTGACCTGGAGCGAGAAGAAGACCGTGCCGGTCGGACCGCCTGCCCCCGCCAACCCGTGACAGTGCCGTTGACCTTCCGCAGGTCCTTTTCTCAAGTTTGAAATCCCAGCGTTCGTTCTTTTGAGGCCGGAAAGAGGGGATCAAAGGAACGTAGGGTGGTCGCCGCGGCGACCACGCGGTTTTTGACGTTGTCGAAAGTCGTCAAAAGGTCCCGCGCGCCGCAGTCTTGCCCTGTCGCGCGTCCGCGGCCTGTGGCCATTCGCGCGTGGGTCCATAGGATCCACCCTACATGAACTACTTCACACGCGGCGGGTGCGGGAGACCCGTACGTGTTTAGCGTTATGGCCGGACACGACGGGCGGCCACATGGGGCCGCCCCTACGAAGCACCACGGCCGCGAGCCATCGGCGAGCGCGTGAGCCTTTACAATGAGG
>PMZT01000088.1 GCA_003170085.1 Planctomycetia bacterium
TCGCGCCCCCATGCGTCACGCCGGCACCCGCAGCGTAAGTCCCCGCCGTCCACTCCATGATGCTCGTCGGAACGCCAGCCGGACCGGGAACGGTGCTGTCCTGGCCGTCCGCCGGTTTCGCGATCAGGAGCAGCCATCCCGTGCCCGGAGGTTCGGCGGCGGTCGAGGCGGTCGCCAGATAGGTCGCGCCCCCATGCGTCACGCCGCAGCCCGCCGCATACGTCCCGGCCGACCACGCCGTAATCCCCGTCGGCACGCCGTCGGCGCCATCATCTCCCGGGGTACTGGCCGCGCGGGTCTCGAAGTCCGCGTCGGCCCCGCCGGCATGGGCGGAGAGGACGAGGACGGAGCCGCCGGCAAACAGGATGGAATCGCCCGCGGTGCCGCGGACCTCGACCTCGGCCAGATCCAGACCGACCAGGTGGGCGACGGCGCCCGGCGCGAGGTCCGCGTCGTAGCCGGGCACGCGCAGGTAGAGCGTCCCTTCATTGTCGGCCGCGGCCGTCACGAGCACCGTCAGGACGGTGCGTTCGGTCTCGACGGGAACCCACTCCTCTGTCACCGTCACGGTTTTCTCATAGGCCATGAATCACCTCACGACGCGATAGGTCAGCGTCAGGACGCTCGTGAACTGCCGGAACTCTTCCAGGTGCCCGGGGGAGAAGACCGGCGCGTTCTCGGTCCTGACCCAGCAGGCGATCGGATAGGTCACCAGGCGCCGGAACCGGAAGAAGCCCGCGACCTCCTCCACCAGCGACATCAACGCATCGAGTTCCGCATTGTCGCCCGCATGAAACTTCTTCTGCACCGCCACGTCGACGGCATATTCCTCCTGGTTGGTGGTGCGGTCAGCCCGCTCGATGATCACGCCCTTAGGCACGACCGAGACGTGCAGGTCGGACATCTCGCCCAGGTCGAAGACCGGCCGGTAGAACCGGACGGCCGTCAGTTCCTCGGAGAAGGCGTGGCCGTTCAGCTCCGCCACGATGGCATCCGCGATGTCGGTAATGGTCGCCATCAGGGAGCCCCCAGCGCGCGAGCCAACATCGCGCCGGCGGCGCCGCCAAGGACGCCCGACCCCGCCATGAACCCCACCAGGATCCCGAGGCGGATGCGAATGCGGACGACATGGGCGCCGATGCCGTGTTCCCAGCAGTGGCTCTCGTGCTTGAGGAGCGCGCGGTCGATGATCCGCTCCAGCCAGGGCTCCAACGGCTCCGTGATTTCGGTTGCGGCGGCCATCTATGCCTCGATGCGCTTCGTGTGAATGCGGAGGAGCTGGTCCCCCGCGAAGCAGCCCATGCCGGGGATGCGGAGGACCTCGTAGGTCCGCCCGTCCGCGGCCTCAATCCAGTCGCCCGGCTCCGGGGCCGTCAACTCGCCCAGGGAGATGGCCTCCAGGTGCCACTCCCACGACTCGTACTCGACGAGCGCCCCGCCGCCCGAATCGACGGCCAGGGACGCCGGCTCGGGGCTTCGCCAGGCGATGACGCCCACCACCTGGTCTCCGCGGCCGTAGCGGATGTGCTCGCCGGCCACGCCGGCGAAGACGCCGGCGAGGGCCCGTCGACTGTTTTCGAAGATGCCCATGCAGCCCGCCCGACTAGAGCAGCAGCTCGAGCGTCGCCTCGGCGGCCGAGCAGTCGCCGACATCGGTGCCGCCGACGACCTTGAGGCGGATGTACCGCTCGCAGGCCGTCTTCACGCGACACGCGAAGGCTACTGCGACGGCCCCCGCGCTGTTGGCGCCCGTCTGGACAACGACCCCGTTCTCGATGGCCGTCGGCGAATTGAACGCCGCGTTGTCGTCCTGCTCGATGGAGTACGTCTGGGTCTTCGCGTTGGGCAGTTGCGTCACCGTGAGCGCCGGAGCGGAAAGCATCACCTCGAAGGGGGCCAGCTTGTCCCCCGCGCCGAGGTCGATGCCGGCGGAGTACACGGTGCCGGCGGAGGCGGGCAGCGCCCGCGTCACCCGGAGATCTGCGTCTTTCAGGCCATAGCCCATGATGGGCTCCTTTCAGTTGCGGGCCGCCGCGCGGGGCGTCCCCGATTCTTGTCAAACATCAGCCGAGACGACGCTCAGAGCGTCAGTGCCTCGGTGTCCAGGATGGCGTCGGTCGGCGCGATCGGCACGCCGAACGCTTCCATCGGGATCGGCGCCGGGGCGCCCGTCGCGTTCACCGCCTCCCGGCTCCCCTGGAGCTGGTAGAGCGACCGGCGCGACATGAAGAGCACGTCGGGCCGCGTGCCAACCGGGAACTTCGCCAGCAACTGGGCGATGAGGGCGTCGGTCAGGGTCTTGCCGCTGTCGGCCGTCAGCTTCTTGATGCGGGCGATGCTGTAGGTCGAGCCGACCTGCAGGCCCGGCCTCGCCAGGAGCTCCTGGATGTAGGCCGTGAACTTGTTGTCCTCGGCGTCCAAGGCGGATTCCTCGCGGACGTCGGAGAGGGCCATCTGGCCGTTCAGGCCCCAGACCCAGGTGACGTGCTTCGGGCCGAACCGCACGGCCCAGACGCTCGAGCCGGTCGTCGCGGTCGTGCCGGCGGCGTCCACGACCATGTTGGTCGCGTCGTAGGCCGCCAGGAGGCCGGGGAAGCCCTTCGCCTGGCCGCCCACGCCCGTCCCGTAATAGAACTGGCTGGCCAGGTCCTGCATGCCGCCTTCCATCTGGGCGGCGCCCTCGAGGGCGATGTACACCGCCGCGCCGTCCTCGTAGGAATCGGCGACCGCCTTGTCGCATTCCCACCGACGGTTGAAGATGTAGGCCTCCACCAACCGATTGATGAAGGTCGACTTCGAGGCGGCGACGCCCTCGTTGGCGTCGCGGAACGAGCCGCCCGTCGGGACGGCCGTGCGGACGAGGGTCTTGTAGTTCAGACCCTTGATGGTCCGCGCGGGGGCAAGCAGCAGTTCCGGGTGCGCCCGGGCGCCCTCTTCGACGAGGCCGACCACGGCGTCCGAGCCGTTGGCCTTGGCGATGTCCAGCAGCGTAGGCATTGTCATGTGTGTTTCCTTTTTTTTGCGGTCCGCTTGTCGGACCGGCTATTCCGATTTCTTGGCGAACTTGAGGCCCGCGGCCACGCGGGCGATGTTCGGACCGACCTTTTCGGTCAGTGTCTGCGTGGAGACAAAGCCGGGCTCGCCGCCGGCCGGGGTGCCGCTGACCGGGGTCGGCGAGCCGCGGGCCGCGGCCGTCCGGCTGCGGAGCTCCGCGTTCTCGGCGACCAGGCGGTCCCGCTCGGCCTTGATCGCGTCCGCATGGAGGGCCTGGGCCTGCTCAAAGGTCTTGCCCTCGGACCACCACGCGGCGCCCTGCGGGCCGAAGGCCGTGATGAACTTTTTGCACTCGGCCTGAACGTCGGCCTTTGTGGTCGCAACGAGGTCGATCACAACCACGGCGGCCTCGGAAGGCGTCGGCGGAGTTACTTGGGCCTCCGGGGCGGGAGGCCGGGCAGTCTCCGTCGGCGGGGCCGGCGGAGTGGCCTGGGTGGTGGCGGACGCCTCGGGCGCCGGAGCGGATTCGCCGGCGGTCAGCGGGGGCTGGACGGCGCCGGGGGAGGCTTCATGTTGGACGCTCATCGTCGACTCCTTTTGCTTGCAGGCCGCTCGAAGGGCGACCATCGCGGCATCCTGGCCTTCCACCGCGTCGATGAGGCCCATCTGCCGGGCCCGCTCCGCGATGTGGCTGCGGCCATCGGCGATCGCGCGGACTTTTTCCAGCGGCATCTTGCGGCCGGCGGCGACGGCCGCCAGGAAGTGCTCGTTCTGGTCGGTTACATAGCCTCTCAGGTACTCGAGTTGCTGGTCCGTGACCTCGGACCCCGGCGCGAAGGCGCCTTTGTAGGGTCCGGTGGAGATGACATGGACCTTCACGCCATCCTTCGCCAGCTGTCCGGACGTATCCCGGACGACCGCCACCGTCCCGATGCTCCCGACCAGGCTGAGCGGCGACGCCGACAGCCGCCTCACCTGAACGCCGGGCCACAGGCTGCCCGACGCCCCGACCCCCGAAATATGTCCATCGAGCGGTTTGACGGCGGCGAACGCCGCGACCTCGCTGGCCAGCTCCTCGGTGCCGCTTACGGACCCGCCCGGGGAATCAATCAGCAGCATCCCGCCACGGACGGCGGGGTCCTGCCTGGCCTGCCGCAGCGCCTGCCTCACGCGCACGGTGGAGGTTCCGAATTTCGACCTGCCCTTTTCGAGCGGCCCGACGAGGGAAAACTGCGCGATGCCATCATTCGTGAGGTGGTAGGCGACGTCCCCGTTTTCGTCGAGGGCTTGCGTGGCGGCACGCGGCAGCACCCAGACACCGGAGGCCAATTCTTCCAGGGCCTGCCGAAGGTAATCCGGTTCGATGAACCACGGCCCGAGATGCGAGGCGGCACAGGCCGGAAAATGCAGTTCGTCGGGGCCGGCCATCGCGACCGTGCGGGCGGCAATCTGGGCCAGCAGCGATTCGGGCTGAGGCATCAGTTCTTCCCTCCCTGCGGGTCGCCCGTCCGGTCCTCGGAGATTGAGACGTTCGGAGGTTTGACGTCGGTCGGGAGACCCTTGCTTTTCAGGCGGGCCTTCTCATAGGCGAGTTCGTCGGTAATCTCGTCGAAGTCGTCCCCCCGCTCCATGCACACCCGCTGCCGGCTGTTGATGGCGGCGGCGATCTCGATGGTGGCCGACGTGGCCTCCTGCACCGGGTTCCACCACGGCAGCCCCTGGGGCACCCAGGCCCAGCGGAGATCTCGGAGCTTCATGCCGTTCGGCAGCGTGAGCATCCCGTCGTCCATCGCCATCGGAAGCCGCCAGGAGACGAGGTTGTCGAGGAGGGCAACGAGGTTCTGGCGTTTGATCTTGGCGCCAAACAGATAATGGTTGAGCTCGCCGCGGCTGCCGAAGAAGTTGGTGCGTCTCCCGTCATAGAAACTCATGGGCATGTCGACGGACTTCAAGGCCGCCTCGATCATGAACGCCATGAACTCCTGGCTCTCCGTCGCCGGCGTGCCGGTCTCCAGCCATTTCGCGTCGTCGCCGGGATCGAGCTCGAGCTTGAACGGCCCCTTGCCCGGGTCCACCTGATACCGGGGCGACGCGGATGCCTCGTCGTCCGCGTCGGCCGTCTCTGGCGACACCTCGGAGACCATGCCCATCTCCTCCGCCGACTTTCGGAAGAAGATCAGGCCGAACAACTGGGAGATCTTGAGCTTCGCCAGCGCATAGTCCTTGGCCTCGTACAGGTCGCGGAGGTCATTGAGGGCGGTCGAGAGCGGCGTGACGCCGCGGACCTGGTCAAGCCGCTCGAAGTAGCCGTGGTGCTCGCACCAGGCCGCCGGCAGGAGCCGCTCGAACACGAAGCCCGACAGGCCGAAACGCTTGCAGACGCAGTACCGGATAGCCCGGCCGGCGTCGTCCACCTGGACGCCGTGCACCAGGCGAACGGACCCCGGCCACGGTTCGCCGTCCATAAACTCCGGCGGGAGGTTGGCGAGTTCCGGCGGGAGGCCGCCGAGGGGCGTGCGGATCCGGTCGCCCTCGATGCCCTGGACGCGGCCGTCGGCGATCTTGTGCACCAGGATATCCCCGTCCACGAGGGCGTGGCCCTCGACCAGGCGCACGAAGCGGTCCCTGCCGTGGCGGCGGGCCACGTCGAAGTTCTCGGGCCGCGACCACCACTTGATGAACTCCTCGACGGCGCCGTCGGCGATGGGGTTGCCGGTGCGGGCATGAAACTTGAAAGTGCTCACGAAATCGAGATGCTTACGCAGCGCCCAGGCGGCGACGGAGTAGTTGCGGCGAATGTCTCGTGCGGTCGCGACCATCGCCCGGCGGCGCTCCGGAAGGAGCGTCCGGTCCTCGCTCTGAAGGAGGATTTCAGGCGCCCGGCGGCGGTTGGTGTGGTCGACCGCGTCGTAGCCAGCGCGGACGACGGGGGTGCCGTCCGCATCCAGCAATATCCGCCGTCGATCGGTTAGGGCCACCACTAGAACGCCCTCTGAAGGTTGAAGCCCGCGATGATGGGCTTGCCGCCCTGCTCTCGTTTGACTCGGTTCCGCCAGTACTCCAGTTTCGCCAGCGCGTCGGGCATGGAGACCGAGTGGCCGTCGAGCGAAATCTGCTCGGCCAGGGGGCACTCGAGGATGGCCTGCTCAATCTTGGCCACCACCAGTTCCGCCGTCGTGGTCACTCGCTGCTCCTTGTCGAGAAAAAGAGGCCGTGCGGGGGTGTGGCCCCACACGGCCTCTCTTCTCGTTCCCGATCAGGCTGCGGCCCGCCGGCCGCCAGAGACATCCTTGCACGCCGACCGGCAGATGTCCATCCCGCTTCTCAGATCTAATTCGGCTAGCCGAATTTAATCTTCGTAGGTTTTATCGATGCGGACCTGCCCGCAATCGAGGCACCTGGCCCGGCGGCGGACGATGACGCGGTACGGACGGCCGTCGGGTCGAAGCCCGGCGTAGTCCTGGATGTGCTTACCCCAGTATTCGCTCCGGCGAGTGCCGCCGCAGCTCGGGCACGCGCTGGGCGGCTGCGCCTCGACGACGGGAGGATCCATTTCGGGCCGGCTGCCGTGCGGGCGCCCGGCGGTGCTTCGTGTTTTTGCCATGACGACTCGTCTCCTAGAGGTAGGTGGCCGCTCTGTTCTTGCGCGTCTTCCGCGATGCGGCGGGCGCGGCCCCTTGGCCCGCCGCACGTATCCCCGTCATGCTGGCCGCCGCGGCACAGCCGACGAGGCAGTCCAGCCAGTGGTTGTCCGGCCTGGCCGGCAAGGATGACCACTCCCGCACGGTCCCCCACGGGCCGGTCAGTTCCGTGGAAAACTCCGAGCGGGCGATGTGCTCCGCAAAGAGTTCGTGGGCGCGGGGATCGCGGCCGAAGAGGGTCATCGCCCCCGCGTCGCCGGCGGGCGTAGCCAGCGCGGCCATTGCGAACGTCTTCCAGTAGTTCACATCCACGATGACATGGGGATGCTCTCCGGTCCGCCGCACCGTCGGGATGTACCAGTAATGGCCGTGGACCTCGCCGGGCTTGCGGACCCAGGCGGACATCGGCTTACGGTTCGCGCGGAGGCCCGCGCCACGCGAGAGCCACATGACGGAGGAGCCGACCTTCCGCTTGACCGCCGCAACGATGGATGGTTTGTAGCCCATATCCACCAGGAGCCGGTCCACCTTCAGCAGGGCATCCCCTCGTTTCCATTCGCGGGCCAGGCTCGATGCCACGAGCGCTTCCAGGCCGGCCTGGATGGCGCCGCCGATGCCCGCGCCGGGATAGGCGCTGCCCAGGGTGTGCGGGGCGGCGGACGCCGTGAACTGACCCCGGCGCTGGTCCGGCCACGTCCCATAATCCAGGACGTGGCCGGTGAAGTTCTCCTCCCAGGCACAAACGACATAGAAGAGCAGCCGATCGTGCACGTCAATGAACATCGTCAGATGCGTCGCGGACGGCGGGACCTCGCCGCGCGCCAGGCCGCTCAGTTTCGTCATCACGCGGTCCGGCGTCAGTGTCTCGGCCCTGGCCTGGGCCGGCAGCGGATCGTTTTGGTACTCGGCTTGGAACGTCTCCTCGTCTCGAAGCTTGAGGTTCATTGCGGCCTGGATGGCCGACCGTTCGCCGGCCTCGGCGTCGTGGCGGCTGGACCATGCGGCCTCCAGGCCGGCGTCCATCTCCGGGCGGTGGGTCTGGTAAAATTCCCCGGACGTGTCCGTCCCCGCCGCCAGATCCGACAGGCGGAGGCTGCGGTATTCGTCCCACAGTTTCGGGTTCGCCGGCGTGCCGTGGAGCATCTGCATCCGCTCGCCGCGCCAATCGGGGGATTTCTCATGGTCCAGGAGACGGCTGGCAACGTCGTCGGGTTGGATGACCGTGACGGCGGCCAGCGCGGCGATGCGGCGGGTGGGGCCGGCCATGCCGAGGACCGCCCCGTTCAGCAGGCGCACCCGGGTCCGCGTCTGCGTGGCCGACGCCGCGATATCATCGTCCTGGGGGTCGTCCACGAGCGCCAGGTCGGGCCTGATAACCTTCCGGGAGTCGGCCAGGCGGTAACGCTGGCCGCGGACGCCTCCGCCCGTCAGGCCCGAGGCCGAGATGACCGCGCCCGACGCGAGGCTGCCGGGGACAAGGCCGAAGATGAGACGGCGCTGTTGCCACCGCACGAAGGTCGGCTTGCCGCCGCACCGCTGGCCAATGCACCGGCGCGGTTCCCCCTCGAGGGCGAGGAACGGGGCGAGTTCGGGGCCGAAGTCCAGCGTGAGCGGCCCCTCCGGATCGGTGCGGAACCCGAGCAGCCCCTTCATGTGCTCGATGAGTTCCTGGCTCCGCTCGGCGCTGACGGTCAGAATGCACACATACCGACGCCAGCCGTATAGGACGGCCCAGAGGGCTGCCGCCTCGGCCAGACACGTCTTGCCGCTCCCTCGCGGCATGGCGAAGGCAAACAGGCCGCTCTTCAGCACGACCTCCTCGAGCCGGGCGATGACCTTCAAATGGTCGGCTGACCAGGCGAGGAAGAACGCCTCGGCGAAATAGGTCTCGCAGAATAGGCGAAGGCTCGATCGGCAGCGGTCGTGGCGGGCTGCGTCGGCCCGGCCGGGGACCGGGGCGATGTCTTGCGCCGCGCGGACCCGCGCGGCCTGTGTCTCTCCGACGGAGCGGCGATGCTCCAGGTAGCGGGCCGCGCCACGGGCGGCGGCCTCGCGCTCCCGCGCAAGGCCCTGGAGAACCTCCCCAAGGAAACGCCTACTTGCCGGCGGCAAGGGCGGCGAGGGCATCGATGGCGCGATGTAGGCAGTCCTTGCAGCAGGGGGTCTCGGCGGTCGTCTCGGCGTCGACAAGCGCCTCGACAATCGCCTTGCAGGTCCGGCGGGCATCCTCGCGGGTCAGGGCGTCGGCGGCGGGCACGTAGCCCGCCTTCCGGATGGCCTTGTGCAACCA
The DNA here is from genome assembly GCA_003170085.1 of Planctomycetia bacterium. GTDB lineage: Bacteria > Planctomycetota > Phycisphaerae > FEN-1346 > FEN-1346 > FEN-1346. The sequence goes on from PMZT01000088.1 coordinate 8,926, forward strand.
TCCGAGATCGGACCTTCCACCGGCGGCGGCCTGCACCAGCGCGGTGAGGGTCTTCCGGACGTCGGGCTGACTTCGGCGAGGCGGCAGATGCGTCTCCCAAAATAGAGGCCGTCCGGGGGTTCGGCCCCGAACGGCCCATTAGCGGCAGGCGCTCCGGCACGGCGCCCGCTCGCGTTCTGGCACATTCTATCGTCTTGTCGGCTCCATGCGCCCGACAAAACCACCAAAATGCAAATGTGCACTACCGGTAGCGACAGCAGGGCCCGCGAGGTCCGGCCAGCAGGTGCTCGGCGGTCGTGATGCGAGTGCCGCAACGGCGGCACCGTCGCCGGCGGAGGATGCGCATGTCATGGGTGTGCCGCGTCTGGAGCACCTCCAGGCGGGCGCAGCCGCACTCCGGGCACTGGACCCCGCGATGTTCGGCTCCCGTCAGGCTGCTCGCGCCCACGGCCGTCCCTCCGGAATTATTGATGCGGGTCCATTCTTTAGCCTTGCTTCCTCGCCCAAAGCATGCCCTGATCCACCTGGTGGGGGCGAACACGAACCCCAAAGGAGGCCACGATGAAGATCACGCACCTGACGAAGAAGCGAACGAAACCGAAGACCTACGAGGTAGATGTGGGCAGTAAGAAGGTTCGGGTCACCGTGCCCGAATCGGACGGGCACATCGACCGCTCTGCCGCCCGGGCGGCACCCGCCAAGGACGGGCAGACGGCCGCCGAGATGTACGCCGAGCGACGGCGCGACATCGATCGCCTTCTGGGGTTCCTGGGCCAGGAACTCCGGAAGCATGAGACGCAGGCCAAGGCTGACGCGCGCAACTTCGGTTATGCCGGCGACCTCTACCGGCTTCGCAGTTGCCTGGTCGAGGCGGTCGCCGGCTTTCGGGGCGTCGACATCGAGGACGTCGAGCTGCACCTGGATGGCCAGGCCGACGACCTGGTGCTCGAGGCCGACGCCTGCCCGAAGTGCGGCGAGCGAAGCACGGACAGCCTGGTCTGGCAGGAGGAAGGCGAGACGGTCCACTGCACCAACTGCGGCACGCGGTACACGCCGCCAAGCAAGTAGGAGCCGAGCATGTTGACCCTGAAGCAGAGACAGGAGCGGGCCGCACGTCGCGCCGCGAGGATCACGGCGAAGCACGAAGCCATCCGGCAAGCGGCCGCTGGTAACGCACTGCAGCACCAGAAAAGGAGTGCCGTCATGAAGAAGCACGAGGTGAAGAAGGTTGTCCGAAAGGCCGCTGGGGCGGCCCACGTCGCCACGGGGGCCAAGGCGGCCGCCGGAGTGGCCAAGGAGGCCAGGACCGCGCCCGCGGCCGCCGGGGGCCAAGCCACCAACTCCCTGGAGGCCCACTACCAGTCGCAGAAGGATGCCGCCAAGAGGGAGAAGGCCGCCAAGGTCGCCGCGATGCGGAAGGAGGTGGCCGAGAAGCTCGCCAAGCCAGACCCGGAACTCGACGCCGCCATGAAGACCGCCGAGGAAAACCGCAAGGCGAAGAAGGCCAAGGCCGCCAAGCCGAAGGGCGAGCGGAAGCCGGGCCTCCTCGCACTGGCCGCGGACGTCCTGAAGGACGCCAGTGCCCCGATGAACTGCCGGACCATCGTCGAGAAGGTCCTGGCCCAGGGCGTGTGGCAGACGAAGGGCAAGACGCCGTCCGCCACCTTGTACGCAGCCATCATCCGCGAGATCGCCGCGAAGGGCAAGGACGCCCGGTTCCGTAAGACCGGAAAGAACCTGTTCGAGGCGGTCGCCGCGGCGAAATAGCATCAGTCTGTATCCCCGATGCGCCCGGGCGGAGCACGCTCGGGCGTGTCTTCGGCCTGAGACTGGACGAAAGGTGGAGCGGCGTGTCGGAACTGACCCGACCCCTGGAACCTGGGAGGTTCCCGGCTCTCCCTTGAGCCCTCCGCCGCATCCTCGACCGTCCAGACGCAGTCGTCCTTCTTCGGGTAGTCCTGGCCCCAGCGAAATGGCGACTCACACAAGAGACGCTTCCGTAGGCCATGCCCGCACAGAAAACGGCAGTACCGGAACTGGCGGCCACGCACCCGGCGCAGACCCATGCTCCGGGTGAGCACCCGATCACGCCGGCCGCAGCGTGTGGTCACCTGCCTGGGATGCACGACCTCGTTGGCGGCCGTCACGTAGAATTCGGTTCGGATGAACCCGCCATAGAGCCAGTTGTCGGCCTGGTAGACAAAGCCGGGCTTGCCGCGCATGCCGTCGGCCCAGGAGAAGAGCACCATCCTGCCCGGCTCGCGCTCGCGGATATATTCCCGGCAGAGCCTGAGGAAGTGGCTCTCGCCGTTACGCGGTTCCGAATCGAGCATGCACAGCCGGTTCAACTCATAGTAGTCGCTGGTCGTCAGACTCGGGAACAGGCGCTGGATGGTGTGCCGCGGGCGGACGCCGTAGCCCCACGACGCCACGCCCACCAGGTCGCCGCCGATGAAGCAGCCGAGCGAGAGCAGGCAATGCGGCGGCATGCGCACCGCGTAATGGTGCGCCGCCACGAACGCGGCCATCAGGCTTCGCGGAATGGGTCGGACATGGTACATGGTCATGCCCCCTCCCGCTTGGCCTTGTTCCCCGTGAACTGCTCCCACCGCTGGACGATGACGTCCGCGTAAAGAGTGTCGAGTTCCATCAGGTAGGCACGGCGCCCCGTCTTCTCGGCCGCGATGAGGGTGCTCCCTGACCCGCCGAACAGGTCCAGAACGTTGTCGCCTGGGCGCGAAGAGTACTCGATAGCCCGCGTGGCCAGTTCCACGGGCTTTTCCGTAAGGTGAATCATGCTGGCGGGGTTGACCTTCTTCACGCTCCACACGTCGGTGGCGTTGTTCGGCCCGAAGAAGTGGTGGCCGGCCCCCTCGCGCCAACCGTAGAAGCACCATTCGTGGTTGCCCATGAAATCTTTGCGCGTCAGGACGGGGTGCTCTTTGACCCAGATGACGGCCTGAGAGAAGTAGAGGCCGCAGCCCTTGAGGACCGGCGGGTAGTTGCCGCAGTTCGCATACCCGCCCCAGATGTAAAAACACCGGCCGGGCGCCAGCACACGCGCGATGTTGCCGAACCATGCCCGCAGCATCTTCTCGAACGCCTCGTCCTAGACGAAGTCGTTGACCAGGGGCCGGTCCTTGGGCCGCAACTTCTCGGTCGTGGCGTGCTTCACGCCCTGCCGCGCCACGTCAAACGACTGGTGGTGCGTGAGGCCGCCGCGGGCGCCCTCCGCGCGGCAGGTCTTGTTCAAGAGTTTCTTCTGCTGGAGGTCGTCGCCCGGGAACGACGACAGGCCGGCGGCGATGGCGTTGTTCGAGCGCGGCTCGACCTTCACGTTGTACGGCGGGTCGGTGTTGACGAGGTGGATGGCGGCGCCCGCCAAGAGCCGGTCCACATCGTCAGCGCTACTGCTGTCGCCGCAAAGCAGCCGGTGGTTGCCGAGGATCCACAGGTCGCCGAGCTTGGTGGTCGCCTCGTCCGGCGGCGCCGGCACGGCGTCAGGATCGGTCAGGCCCTCGTTACCGGGCGGCCCCAGCAGGCGGGCCAGGTCATCAGGACTGAACCCGATGTCGGCCAGGTCCATTTCCTTCTCCAGGTCGCGGAGTTGCCGCGCCAGCGCCTCGTTGTCCCACTCCGCGAGTTCCGCGGTGCGGTTGTCGGCGATGGCATAGCCGGTCCGATCGACGCCGGCAAGCCTCGTGCGGATGGCCGCGATGCGGGTCCATCCGAGTTGACGCGCCGCCAGGTAGAGGCCGTTTCCCGCCACGATGACCCCTTTGGCATCAGCGATGATGGGCTTCTGCTGGCCGAACGCCAGGAGGCTGCCGCGAATGGCGTCCAGGTTTTCCTCTGGATGCAGCCGCGCGTTGGCCGGGTCCGGCGCGAGGCTCCCCATCGGCACGACGAATTTCTTCAACGACGCCGCAATCTGCTCCTTCACTTTTTTGCTGCCGTTTCCGTCGCCGCCTGTATAGTTCGGGTGTCTCGACTGGGCGTCGAGCGTGCAAAATACCGCGGTGCTTGTAACACCACGGCGCTGCCGGACAGCGTCGCTGCCGCCGGCCGCGCTCGGCGCCTACTCCATCACCAAGTATCCATGCGTATATCCCCTTTGCCGGCTGCATCGCGGGCCGCTTCCGCTCAATAAACTCTACCGCCTTCGCCGCCTATTCTGCGTAACCTCCGCCGAGGCCTCCGGCCAGGTAGTACCTAAGACCGGTGCCCGTACCGCAGGCCAATCCGCGTGTCGCCCACGCGCAGCACGCCGCCCTCGAGGACCGTCAGCACCCGCTGCTCCCCGCAGTACAGGTCCAGTTCGCCCGCCGCCAGGTGCGCCGTGCCTATGCGGTTCTGGGCACAGACGCTCGCGAGCGGGCCATGCATGCGATCGGCAGGATAGACGAATGCCCAGGACGCCATGATGGGCACGCCGTTGGGCAGCAGCCAGGAACACCGCAGGTAGTCCATCATCTGCGAGAGGGCAGGGCCGATCGGCTCGCCGGGTCGCTTGACCTCGATCAGGATGGGGCCATGCGTCCACCCTGCGCCCAGACCGCGTTGCGAGGAGAGGAGCAGCAGGTCACAGCGTACCCGTCCTGCGTTGGGGCATGCCGTCCAGAGTGGACGGCCGATGACCTGGCGAAAGACGCGGAAGAGCGCGGTCGCGTCGAGGAACCCGGCCAGGCTGTCCTCCAGGTCCGCCTCCAACATGTGGTGTCGCCTCCGCGCAAGGAAAAGGCCGCCGGGGTTCAGGCCCCGAACGGCCTCACGTGCGCGGCCAGCCTCGACCGCTCACTGATATTCTAATGTCACGTGCATCCAATTCAAGGGCTTTTATATGCCCCGCCGCCTCGCCTATTCCTCGCGGCGGCGGCGCTGTCGCTCGCGAAGGACTTCATTGCCCCAGGCCAGCAGGCCCCAGAAGACGGCCATTCCCAGGCCCTTCATCAGGGCAGGCGGATCGGCCCCCGCCAGGCCGCTCAGCGCATAGATGGCTCCCAGGGCCGCCAGGCCGATGCAGATATAGGAGACGACGCCGATGCCCGCCCTGTCGTTCAGGCGGCCTTCCGTCGCCTTGGTGATGGGGGCGATGGGTGCAGGCCCCCGGTCCATCTCGGCCTGGGTTGCCTTGAGTCTGTCGCTTCGCGTGCCCACGTTCGTCCTCCCCGAAAGTGCCCACGATCCTGTCGCGAGGGCCGCGCCCTCGCGCACCCCAAACCTACCGAAAGCCCCGCCGTTTCGCAAGTGCCTGTTCGCGCCGGTCCTATTCGGGCGGTCTCGCCACACCGGTCCGATGCCGGATGATGACCTCCACGTCGCCGATGCGGGTGCGGGACACTTCGTGCCAGGTCTCGCCAGATATGGCAGAATGTCCATCCCTGCCATTCGCTTCGCGCAGCCCCTCGCCCGTCGCCAGCCACGATTCCGAGATGCCACAAATATCCGCTAGTCGCTTGAGGAGTAATCGGCTCGGCGGCGTCCGGCCGCTGAGCAGATTTGACAATTGCGTCCGTGAAATTCCGATTTTTTCAGCGAACTCCCCCTTGGACCCGACGACAAGCGACTCTAACCGCTTGCCGAAGGCCGACTTATGCGCGATGTCTTCCGGTGAAGGTTTTTTCACGGCTGGCCCGCTTTTCTCTTGCGTTATTTCACCGACGTGACGATACTGTCACGCAGGTGAAATGCATCAGGCGGGCGAGCCGATGACCCAAGCACGACAGACCGGCGGCGGATGGTCGCTTTTGCGATCCCTGCACGCCGACGCCCAGAAGCCCCTGGCCGACCGTCTCGGTTCGGCTCGCCCAGTCCTACCTGAGAACGGACCCGGCCAGGGGCGCGCACTTTCCACGGACGGAGGCCAACGGCCTGCGTCTCGTGTTTTTACGCGGGGATCGGACCTTGCATCCTCCCGGTCCCGGCTCGCCCAAGGTCATAAGTATAGCCCACAAAACCCGTCCTTGCAAACGCCTTCTGGTTCGGCAGGAGGTCTCAATGTCCCCTTCAAAGTCGCCACTCCCCCCCCAGGCCGGTCCAGCCCAGCCGCCGCTCGCCGGCGCGATGGTGCCGCTCTGTCTCTCGTCGACGCAGGACGTCCTGGACCTCATCGCGGACCTGAAGACCGCCCTGCGGCGTAGCCGCCGCACGGGCGGCTCGCAGCTCGTCTATCGCCGCGACGGCCAGGGGCGGAGCCTGCTGCTGGTCGAAATCCACCTGCCCTTCGGTGAAAGGACCGCCCCATGAAGACATCGTTCTGGAAGCGTCTGCGCCTCTGGTGGCACATGAAGCTCCGCGGCCTGTCGAAGGAGGCCGCGGGAGACCTGGGCGACGGCATCGACCTGGGCGACGCCGACATCGAGCCGCCGCCGCTGCAATTCCGCAATCCCGCCCCGCGCCCGCCGGCACATCCGGGCTTGCCGACGCTCACCGACATCGACCGGATAGACCGCGCCGGCCGCGAGGCCGGGCATGTTGACCCTGAAACAGAGACAAGAGCGGGCCGCACGTCGCGCCGCGAGGATCGCGGCGAAGCACGATGCCATCCGGGCAGCGGGCCGCCAAGCCAAAGGAGCGTGTCATGGAAGAAGTAAAATGGCAGAACCTGAAGGAACTCCTGCGCACGGTCGTGCCAGGGCAGGAGACGGCGGTGGATGTCACCCGCGAACTCCTGGGCGAGGGTGAGGAGGAGCACAAGCGGGTCGTCCTGGCCATCCAGCAGCGCCGGCTCAATCCCGAGCCGGCGGCGGACCCCGTGCGCGAGCCCAGCCCGCGTCGGACGCACGAATTCTACGACGTGGGCGGCTTCTGCCGCTACCTGAAGAAGTTCGGCAGCGACAACACCGTCATCCTGGCCGACCCGGCCCGGCAACAGGTGGCGGCGATCCTGGATGAGACGGCCGAGCGCGGTTTCGAAGTACTTCTCTTCGAGCCGCTCATCCACCCGCTCTTCGCCCCCTGGGCGAACGCCCTTGCCCCCGTCAGCCGGGCGGGCGACGACGAGCCGGCCGCAGTCGGACCGGCGTCGGTGCAGCTGCCCCTGAAGGCGTTCCTCCGGTTCGTTGGTGAGAACCGCCGGCAGATCATCGAGCCGGAAGGTCGCGACCTGGCCATGATGCTGAACCAGGTGAGGCTGAGCCGCAAGGTCGAACTCGCGCAGGGCTTCGGCGCGAAGTGCGTCAACGGCCTCATGGTCGAGACGGCCATCCAGGGCGGCGGTGCCGGACGCATGGAGCCGGTGGACCTGCCCGAGGTGCTCACCATCAAATGTCCGCTCTACGTCGCCACCAGCGAGCGCAAGATGGAGATCGACATCGCGCTCGACGGCGACGAGACCCGGGGCGTGCTCGTCACCCTCTCCTCCGGCGACCTGCCGGTCGTCCGCGTGGCGGTCTTCGAGGAGCTTCTGGAGGTGATACGCCGCGAGGCCGGCGACACGATGACCGTGGCGATGGGTTTCCCGCGCCACGCCGAGTGGAAGATTCTTCCCGCGAACAGGACCTGACCGAGATGACCGCGCGCGGCAGAAGCCGAATCGCGCGGCGACAAGGGCCGCCCCTGGCAGCCGGGGCGGTACCGGGTCGTCGGGTCCACGAACCAGTCCCGCGACGTGACTGCCTTGGCGGGCGGAACAAAGGAGAAGCGATATGTCACACCCCAAGTTTTCACCGCTCGAGCTCGCCCTCATCGACGAGGGCCGGTTCGTCGCGAAGGTGGACGAGGACCTCCGCAAGGCCCAGGCCTACCTGGTCCGCTACCTGGAGGAACACCGTGGTCTCGCCAAGAAGAGCAAGGCCAAGGTGACCTTCGATGTCATCCTCACGTGCGAGGACGTCGGCCGCGACCCGGAGGTCCGGCCCGAGAACGCCACGTTCAGTGTCACCGCACGCTCGAAGATCGCCCTGCCGAGCCGGCCGGATTCCATCACGCTGGCCATGCCCGGCGAGGACGAGGACGGCACGCCGCTCCTGGAGGTCCGCCGGAGCGGCTCGACCCGCGACACGCCCCGCCAGGAGGTCCTCACGACCGAGGACGGCCGGACGGTGAACACGGAGACGGGCGAGGTTCTGGAGAAGCCGAAGACCGGAAAGGGCAAGTGACCCATGCGGATCTACGTCGCATCCTCCTGGCGGTGCCCTCGGCTGACGGCCGTCATCGAGACGCTGCGGGCCGCGGGACATCTCTGCTACGATTTCCGGCACCCCGAGAAGATCCAGAGGGTCGGCCAGCCGCCGATGGAGCCATTCACGTGGTCCGGCATCGGGTTGGCCGAGGACGCCGGCCCGGAGGTGTTCCTGGCGGCCCTGCGGTCGCCAAGGGCCGATCGCCAATGGAAACTCGACATGACGGCCCTGGGGGCCGCGGACGCCCTGGTCCTCGTCCTGCCGTGCGGGGCGTCCGCCCACACCGAGTTTGGCCTGGCCGTCGGCATGGGCAAGAGGACGCTCGTGCTGCTCGACCCGGCGCCCAGGGCGGAGCTGGCGTACATCGAGGCCGACTTCGTCACGGCCGACCTGGGCGCCCTCATGCGGGTGCTGGGTCGGCCGGGTCACAGGCCGGACCTTGCGGAAGAGACAACGGAGCGTGAGCCGAAACCTTGCGCTCCGATCCAGGCCGCCGTCCTGTGAGGGCGGTGGCCGTCTTGAAACGCGGCGGGCGGTCCGCCGCGAGGTCGGCAACCCTCGGAGGTAGCCGGCCGAGTCGGACAGGGCGGCCTCGGTGTCCCCCCGCCGGGGCCCCCTACCGGCGAAGAGCGAAGTCGTGTGGAGTGGTGTGCACTTATGCAACGCGACCCGACAAGGCCTGAGTTGGCGGACGCCGAGAGGATCCTGCTCGGCTACCTCCATCGGCATTGTCGGGGCGTCGCCGGGGCGCGCACTTACGCGCGGCTGCGGCAGGATCTGGAGCGGGAGACGGGCCTGGTGGTTGGGGACCGCGAGATGTACGAGCTGGTGCAGTCCCTGGTCCTCGCCGGCCGGCCCGTGGGCACCATCTCCTCGAACGGCGGCGGTGCGTTCGTCATCGAGACCGCGCGTGATGCGAGACTCGCCTACCGCAACCTGTATGGCCGCGTCTGCCGGCAACTCAGGCGTTGCCGGGCCTTGAAGCGGACCATCCGCGAGACGATTTCGGGCCAGCGATACCTGGACCTGGCCGACGCCGGACGGGCCTACGAGTCGGCCGTGGCCGAGAACCGGGGCATCAAGGATAGCGCCGGCGCCCAGGGCCTCCTCTTCGGGGGTCTTGCGCCCGGCAGTCGAACCTAAAGAAGACGTATGGACATCATTGTCACCACGCCCAAGAGCCAGATGGCCGCGGCCGCCCAGGAGGCGGCGGACGCCCGGTGCGCCGGCGCAGGGACCGAGTATTTCCGGTCCTTCCCGCGCGCCTACGCCCCCGGGCAGTTGCGCCCGGGCGACCGCATCTACTACGTCGAAGACGGCTTTGTTCGCGGGTTCGCGGTCGTCAGTCACATCGAACAGTCGCAATTTCCGATGCAGTGTCAGACCACCGGCCGCGAGTGGCCCGCCGGATACTACGCCTTCATGCAGGCGGACTCCTGGCGCTGGATACGTCCGATTCCCATGCGGGGATTCCAGGGGTTCCGCTACGCCAACGGCGGCCTCACGAGGTCGGAGTACGACGGGACCCGCGAGTCCGACGACTCGCCGGCCCACATCGTGGTGGACGGCGTCTGGCATCCGGTCCTCGAGGAGGGCGACTGGCTCTTCCAGCGGCCCCGGTCCTGCCGCGTCTGCGGATGCACCGACAATTACGGCTGCCCGCCGCCGGCGGGTCCATGCTGGTGGGTCGAACACGACCTGTGCAGCGTGTGCCAGGAGTGGGGTCTCGGATCACGCCGGCCGGCCGCGCCAAGCGAAGTGAAGAACGGTAGCGCCAAGAGGAGGAAGGCCGATGGCAGCGAAATGCCTGACCCGTGACGAAGGCCGTGCGGTGGTGCAGTTGCTTCTGACGTACTTTCGGACGAGCCGGGCCTACCACGTCCACGAGTTCGCGCGGGCGACACTCCGGCCCAAGAAGGACGCGGCAGTGCGTGCCAAGCACGCGCAGCGCATGCTCGCGCTGGGTGAAGAGATGGCCAGGTTGGCGGACAAGATCGAACAGGCGCTGGAGTAGGCGGCGCACAACCCAAAGGAGACACACATGGGCAAGCAGAAGCAGACGCAGGACGCAGTGCCGGCGGCGACGACCGCCACAGAAGACGACCTGTCCTTGAGGTTTGGGACGACCATCGCCGACGTGCCCGTTGCCGACATCACCTCGGAGGGCGGCAACCACCGGCAGGGCGACGCCGACATCGAGACCCTGGCCAGGAGCATGAAGGCGGTGGGCCTCCTCCAGCCCGTGGGCGTCGTGCAGACGACCCCCACGGCCAAGATCGGCCCGGCGGGACCGTCCTACCGCATCCTCTACGGCCGGTGTCGCCTGGCGGCGGCCAGGAGCCTGGGCTGGGCAGTCATACGCGCCGTCGTCTATCCTCCGTGGGTGGCGATGGAGGCCCAGACGGTCCGGCGTATTGAGGCCACGGAGAACATCGAGCGGGCCGACCTCAACCCGGTCGAGGAGGTGCTCGTGGTCTCGCGGCTGCTGGAGTCGGTCTCCGGCCGCAAGGCCGACGTCTGGACCGATGCCTCGCCCGAACATCTCCAGCGCGTGGCGGACCTCCTGGTCCGCTCCGTCCCCTGGGTCCGCGACCGGGCATACCTGACGCGCCTCTGCCCGGCCGTCCAGGAGATGGTGGCCGGGCGCCGGCTGCCCCTGGGCCAGGCCCGCGAGATCGCGAAGCTCGCCTCCGCCTCGGAGCAGACGCAGGTCGCGAAGTGGACCGTCCACGACAGTGACTACCACAACCCCGACTCAAAGGACGACATCCGCGTCGACTCGGTCCGCCACGTCCGCAAGGTCGTCGCCGAGCGGCTGTCCACGCTACGCGGGGTGCCGTGGGAGCCCGGCATGGCCTTCGCCGGCAGGCCGGCCTGCGATGGTTGCCCGGACAACTCGGCGCACGCGGTCCTCTTCGGGATTGACGCGACGGACCAGGCGCCCGAGGCCAGGTGCCTGAACCTGGTCTGCTACAACGCGAAGATGCGGGCGGCCGAGGCGGCCATCCGCAAGACCATCGCCCGCCTGAAGGGCAAGAAGGACGTGGCGCCGACGGCGTCGGCCGTCCGTGGCGCCAACGCACCCACTTACGTCAAGCCCGCGACCGTCGCGCGGCAACTCGCGCAGGCCCGGGGCATCAAGCCGGGGCCGTCCGCGGGCGCCAAGTCCGGCCCGAAGGCCATCCCCTATGATGAGCGGCCGGATACCAAGTTCCGCAACGCCCACGGCGATTGGAAGACCGGGGTCCGGGGCTTGGTGGCGGCGGCCATCGTCGCCAGCCACGAACGGCTTGCGTGTTTTCTTATGGCCCAGGCCGGACATACCCTGAGACGCCGCGTGATGTCGTGGGTCGCCACGCCCGACGAGAAGACCCGCAAGACAGTGGACGCGGTCCTGAAGCGCATGGCAAGGGCCCGGCCGGAGGACCAGGTCGCCCTGGCCGCCGACATAACGGCCGAGTCGCTCTTCGAGAAAGACCTTGGCGATACGCCCCTCTGGATCATCCGCCGCCTGGCGGGCCTCCTGGACGTAAATCTCCCGCGGGAGCCGGTCCTGGACGACTTCTTGCCGAAGGCCGCGCCCGAGACCACGGCGCCGGTCGCCGAGAAGGCGAAGAAGCCGAAGGCGAAGAAGACTGGCCGCGAGACTTCCAGCGTGAAGATGGGGGGCGGCGCGCCCTGTGCCGGCGGTGGCGAGTGTGGCGTCTGCAACGAGTGCGAAGATGACGGAGAAAAAGCCCTTGACGGTCGGCGCGACGGTTGCCCTGATGGTGAACGATATGGATGAAATGACAACCATTGAGAAACCCCGCATCTCCGCCCTTGCGCCCTGGTTTGGCGGCAAGCGGACACTCGCGCCGGCCATCGTCGAGGAACTCGGGCCCCACACGGCCTATTGGGAGCCGTTCTGCGGGTCCTGCGCGGTCCTGTTCGCAAAGCCGCCGCTCGCCTTCGAACAGATCAATGATCTCCACGGTGACCTCATCAACCTGGCGATGGTCTTGGCGTCCGACCGATGGCAGGACCTTTGCTCGCTGGCCCTGCGCACACTACCCGCCGAGTCGCTCTACTTGACGTGCCGGGACCGCCTTCGCAGCGAAAAGGACCGGCTCCCGCCCGCGTCGCCTGAACATGTCGGCCAAGCCGACGTTGACCGCGCATGGGCCTACCTGGTGGTCTCGTGGCAGGGACTCAACGGCACGGCCGGCACCAACACCTACAACCAGCACTGGTCGGTGCGCTGGTCCTCGGCGGGCGGTAGGTGGGGCTGGTCTCGCGTGCCAGAGACTATTCCATGGTGGCACCAGCGGCTGCGGCACGTGACGATCCTTCATCGTGACGCCTTCGGGGTTCTCGACAAGATCCGTGATGCCGCCGGCGTCGCCATCTACATTGACCCGCCTTATGTCGCAAAGTCGGACCGGTATCTGCACGACTTTGAGCCCGCGGACCACGAACGCCTGGCCCGATCGCTGTCCCGCTTCCGCGAGGCCCGCATTGTGGTCTCCTATTACGACCATCCCGAGATCCGGAGGTTTTACGAAGGCTGGACCATCCGGCCGGTGGTCGGTGCCAAGAAGGCCCTGTGCCACTCCGCAAACAACGGCCACAAGGGCCAGCATCCGGCCCCGGAACTTCTTATCTGCAATGGCCCGTCACTGTTACGTAACACCGAGACGCCGCTCCTGGAGGCATGATGCCGGCACGAATGCCTGACAACGAGGTGTGGGGACAATGGTCGGCCCGGTTAAACGCGGAATGCGGCCCGCTGGCGGCGGCGGCCTGGGCGGCCATCCGCCGCCGTATGGGGCCGCGTGATGAGCCGGCGGCGATCGGCGTGGCCGACCTGGCCGCCGGCCTCGCGAGAAGTGAGCGGACCGTCCGCGAGGTCCTCCGCCGCCTGGCCGCTACTGGATGGCTGGTGGTCCAGCGGACCGGCCGACAGGGCCTCCTGGCGGCCGTGGTATCCACCGCCGAACATATTGAGACCGGCGAGAAGTTGCCGCTCAGACCGGCAGAAACC
>PMZT01000149.1:0-24365 GCA_003170085.1 Planctomycetia bacterium
TCGGCCCGCTTGACGTCGCCGATGACGATCAGGCCCTTCTCGTGGGCGTAGTCGGCCACTTCGAAGTAGGCCCGCACGCCGGTGGGGCCGCAGCGCTCGAACCACGCGCTCTGAAGCTTGACGCATGGCACCTGGTCGGCGACGATGTCGATGACGGTCTGGCAGAACTCGCGCGCGGCCGCCGCCTGCTCGCCGAGTCCGCTCTTGGACTTGGCGGCGATCTGCCGAATCTGGCTCGGCATGTGCTCGTACATCGGATCGAGACCCACGCACAGCGGCGCCTGCTTCTGCTCGATGGCGTCCAGCATCCGGTCTGCAAAGTGCGTAGACACGGTGTCCTCCCTCTCCGGCGCCCCCGTCAGGCGCAGATAACCTAAGATAACGACGAAACTTCTGCGTAAAAGGGGCAGTCTATTGTCAGACGGGCGTCTTTGCAAGATTTTTCCCCCGGAACCCCCGCCGGACCGGGGAAAACACGGAAAAAACTGGCCCAGAATTTGCACTACGGGCCGCACTTATACTACAGCGCCACTTGGCGCGGCGGGTCTCCGCACCCGCCGCGCAAAGGCCAAGTGGCGTTGTAGAACTAATTTCGGATTGAGCCCGGCCACGGACTGAGAAGCACCTTGGATTCGCAGTTTACGCGAAAAAGATCGCGGCGACCACAAGGGCCGCCGCGCGGGAGAACTGCGTTTCCGTTTCCTTCATCCGATGCCCGATTACCCGCCTCACCCACCCAGACCCGCCAGGAGTTTCGCCAACTGGTCGTTGACCGAATTCTCCTCGGCGTTGAACGTGCCGGCGAGGTACGCCTGGATCGGCGGGGCGACGGCGATGTTGTGCTCGGCCGGGTTCGTGCTGTTCATCAGGTAGCCTTCGTACGCCTTGAACGCCGCCTGCGCTTCCTCGTCATTCGCATAGTGGATGACAAAGAGATAGTTGAGGACGCCCGGCTTCTCAGTCGTGTAGCCCATGATCGCCACGTCGGTCTCGGGCGTCAGGGACAACATACGGGCCATCGTCGCCGGATCGCCCTTCGGCACGAACGGCAGGGCCTGGAGCGTCTGGAACGAGTGCAGATAGTATCGCTCGCCCGGCTGCGACCCCAGCGGGAAGCTCTCGAGAATCGCCGGCCGATACCCCGGCGACGCGATCTGATCGGCGGCGTAGCGGGCGAACTCCATCAGGACCGGCGTCGGATCGTTCGCGCCGGTGTAGTCGATCGTCACGAAGTCCGAGCCCTTGGTGAACGCGAGGCTGCTCGAACTCATCCGCGCCGCCAGGCCCACCATCGGGAACTGCGTACCGGCCGAGCTGATGCTGAAGATGCCGAACGCGTCCTGCGGCCCCTTCATCTCGAAGACGCGGACGGTGACCGTCTCGGCCCCCTGCGCGCCGCGGGTATACTTGCGTGTGGCGGACTTGACGTAGCCGTAGCCCTTCAGGAGGGCGGCGCCGGCGGGGATGTCGGACTCAACGGCCTCGATGCTCTCGGTCGGGCTGGCAACGGGGCCGTAGATCTTGACCTCGCCGGCGGCCTTCCAGTCGGTCACGTCGCCGGCTTCCGGGAACAGGCGCAGGAGGGAGGCGTGAGGGCCGGTCGGCTCGGGCTTGACCTTGGGCTTGCCTTCATCGGGCGACGTCTTGCATCCGGCCGCGGCCAGGGTGATCGCGGCCAGGGCCATCGCCAGCATGAGCCAAGACTTTCTTCCGCCGATTGCCATGACAGGCTCCTCCACTCGAGTTTCTCGCGGGCTGAAGACTTCCGCCCGACAGGTAGAGATTATAGCGCGGCCCCCAGCGCCGCTGCAACTTATTTCAGCAGGGGCAACTCGAATCCGGCGCCCGCCGGGAGCGTTCATTGAGGACAGGAGGCCGGACATTACCGTCCGGCAAACTCATCCGGGGTCAGCGTGATAATCATACTGATGCGCAACTGCTCATCGGGCGCAAAAGACGCCCCCACGATCCGCCAGACGAGGTCCTGTCGCTCGGAGGGCCTCAACTGCTTGAACTGCCTGGCCGTGATCAGGACCCGGTGAAGCTTCGTCGTCGGCACAGGCTCCGTTTCGACCTTGGCATCAATACCTGCCTGCCCGAGCCCTTTGAGGATGGCCTTTCGAAGCCGTGTGTCGAACGACCCGGCGGGTTCCGACGCCGTGCGGTGAGACCGGCCCGAACGCCGCTTCACGACGGGCCTGGGTGGGTTCTTCACTTCAGCCATTCCTTGACCTCCTTAACCTTACCGAGAAAGACCACGGCCTCACTCATTGTAGCCGTTCTTGGGGAATAGCGTGCATAAATCGTCCATTCGGCCGCCAGGCTCGCGAGCATCTCTGCAAGCCGCCCATCCGGGTAGGCGTTCTGGAGGCGCGGCCTCACCTCGGGCAATTGCTCCAGGATCCCTTCCAGGTCGTGTTCGCGATAGCAAAGCCGCCACAGGTCCTGCTCCTCTGGCGAACGATGGGCCAGGTTGACGGAGCCTTGCAGCCAACGGTGTTTCTCCATCAGCTTCGCCTTGAGCAAGCACTCAATCGCTATGCCGCCAAGATACATGGCTCCATTGGCTCGCGCGTTCTGCCCGCTTTTCCGCAGGCATTCGGCATCCCCGAGGCGCCGATCGGCGACCGTTCTTGCCTGCGAGGGCCTAAGCCGCTCTTTCTGGAAGATGCCCGCCATGATCACCCCAGTACATGACCCTTCCCGCGTAAGATCCGCGTGGTCAGCAAAGGCCGATCGGCCGCCCCATGCCCCCGACAGGCTACATTGTCATGGCCTATTCAGCAAGCGTCAAAACCCCGTTGGGGGGCCTTCCGCCCCCTCGGCGGGGCGAGACGGGCAACCGCATACAGGCCCCCGGCGCCGCTGCAACTTATTTCGAGTGACCCGGCCACTGGGCCAGCGGCTTGAGGGGCGCTGCCGACGGCGCGGCGCCGTTCGGATCGGTCGAGAACACGACCGCCAGCCGCACGCTCGCCGACTTCTCGGGCAGCTTCACGACGAGCTTTTTCGCATCCGGCTGCTGGCCCTCGGGTGGCGGCGGATTGGCACCGACGGTGTCGAAGACCGCGCCGGCGGGGCTAAGAACGCGGCCGTACAGGCGCTTGCCGTTTTGCTCGAGCACGACGGCGGGCCCCTGCACGCTCGCCTTCGCCCGCGTGATCATGCCCCAAAGGCAATCGACGGGCGCCCCGGCCTCGACCTCGTCCTGGATCAGGATGCGCTTGCCCGCCTGCATGTTTACGCCGCGCTGGACGGATTTCGCCATCGGGTACGCCTGCGAGAGGTCGATGACGGTGTACGCATCGCCCTTCTCGGCCGCAAAGGCGACAACGGGCGCCTTGGCCTTCGGGTTCTGGTTCTCATTGTTAATGAGGAGCGTGTTATGCGACTCGGTCTTGAGGCGATAGTAGGTCCATCGCTTGTTGCCGAAATACGAGGGCAGGTTGTAGTCGTCGCCGCCGAGGTCCCACGCCCACCGCTCGCCGAGGGCGTCGAGCACGAACGAGCCGATGTCGAGGTGGCTGTGATTGGCCGCGTTGTCGCCGCCCTTCACGCCGATCCACAGGGCCTGCGGGTCCTCCCACGCGCTCCGCATGAAAACGACGTCGTCGCGGCGGAAGTACTTGGCCGTCGGCAGGCCCTCGGCGGCGGGGCCTCTGCCCTCAAGACTGTACCAGATGAGGTCGAACGCGCTCGGCTTCATCATCTGCCGCTCATGCCACGCGCACACGGGTTTGCGGAACGTGCGGGCGAGCCAGAACATGGCGGGGGCCGAGCCGGCGCCCTCGTGGGCGTCGGCGAAGTTGAACGTCTTCTGGGTCGGCCCGGTAAAGTAGAGGCGGAAAAGGCCCGCCTCCGAGAGTCCCGGCGCCTGCTCCAGGCCCCGCATCGTGCCGAGGGCCGTCTGCATCGCACCCAAGTAGTACGATGTGTACATGAGCGTGTAGCCCCAGTAGCCGGGGCCTTCGTTCCAGCTTCCGTCGGGGCCGAAGTTGCCCATCGCCCCCTGCACGGCCTTGAGGCCCGAGTCCAGCACCTCGCGGGCCAGGGCCGGCTCTTCGTCGGCGATGGCCAGCGCCCCCACCGCCAGGCCGCCGTTACAAACCTGGCTCCAGTTATGGTGCGCCTTCACCCACCAGCCGAACTTGCCCGTGCCGCGGTACGATTCCAGGCCGGGCGTCAGGCCCTTCTCAATCAGGGCCTTCCGGAAGACCGCCCGCTGCTCCTTCGACAGGTAGGAATACAGCCAATCGTACCCGATGCCGAACGCGCAGGTCATCTCGGCCGTGTCGAGGAAATGCGCGGGGTGCCAGTCCTGGAACGCAGCCGTGGCCTCGAGTTCCTTGGCGGCCCGCGCCGCATACTTCTCCTCGCCCGTGAGCTGATAGACAAACGAGAGGGTCGTGGCGCGCTCGAGGCAGCGGCGGCTCTTATCGAGGAGGCGCGGACCGATGAGGACGTACTCGACCGGCGGATCCTTCAGCATCTTGTCGGCCTGGGTGCGGATCCTGGCGAACATGTCTTTCTCGGCGGGGTCGGACTGGGCGGCGGCGCGCAGGGCCTTGACCGAGTCGGGCGTGAGAAAAAGCCGCGGGTGACCGGCGCGCAGGGTCTTGAGGACGTCGGGCGACGACTCGGCGGCCGGCGCGCTTGCCGCCGCCAGTACGATCGAGAACCCCGCAACCATCGCCAACATCCCAACGCCGAAGTGGGTCATCCGTGCCTCCCGAAGAATCAAAGGTTGCGCCCCGCCCGTACGGGTCTCGCACACGGGCGGCGAGCGTGACAGCCAAGGGTATAACCCTCAAATGGCGAAACGGTCGCGGTTGGAGTTGGGTGGCACCCGCCGCGGCGGGCGCTTTTGCGTGGCCGTGCTTGCTTCGATGGGTGCCATGCTTTCGCGCTGTTGCGAAAGCATGGCACCCTGCCGACACTCCACCTGCAAACCGCACGATAAGCATTGACAGGCGCCGGAGGGGCTTTATACTCCCCTGCCGCGGTGGGTGCCGGGCCGTTCGGCGCCCGGTCCGCGGGGGCCTTGTGGGCGCGAAAACCGGACCCGCTCTCCGGTTTTTCGTGTCAAGTGAGGCCGCGAGGAAGTCCGATAACTGGACAAGGCGTTGTCCGAGCGAGGGGACATCCGCCGGTTTCCCAAGGAGTCACTGTTACTATGCCGAACACAATCAGTTGTATCCATGCGCGCGAAATCCTGGACTCACGCGGCACGCCCACCGTTGAAGTCGACGTCTGCCTGGAAGGCGGCGCCGTCGGTCGCGCCGCGGTTCCGAGCGGCGCCTCGACCGGCGAGCACGAGGCCGTTGAACTGCGCGACGGCGATGCCAAACGCTACGGCGGCAAGGGCACGCTCAAGGCCGTGGCGAACGTCAACGACGTCATCGCCCCGCGGATCATCGGAATGGATGCCCGCGAGCAGGTGGCGGTCGACGAGACGATGATCGACCTCGACGGCACGCCCAACAAGGCCAAGCTCGGCGCCAACGCCATCCTGGCGGTCAGCCTGGCGACGGCCAAGGCAGCGGCCGCCGAGGCCCGCCTGCCGCTGTACAAGTACCTGGGCGGCCCGTCGGCCCGCATATTGCCGGTGCCGATGTGCAACATCCTGAACGGCGGCGCCCACGCCGGCTGGCAGATCGACCTCCAGGAGTTCATGGTCATGCCGTTCGGCGCCAAGACNNGCCGAGATCTTCCAGGCCCTCAAGAAGGTGCTGAAGGCCAAGGGCTACAACACGAACGTCGGTGACGAGGGCGGCTTCGCCCCGATGCTGAAGGAAGGCAACGAAGAGGCCTGCAAGCTCATCCTCCAGGCCATCAAGGACGCCGGGTACAAGGCCGGCAAAGACGTGTGGCTGGCCCTCGATCCGGCATCGAGCGGCTTCTTCGAGGGCGGCAAGTACAACCTGAGGAGCGAGAAGCGTAAGCTCTCCGCCGACCAGATGGTCGAGTTCTACGCCGACTGGGTGGGCAAGTACCCGATCCGGTCGATCGAAGACGGCATGGCCGAAAACGACTGGGACGGCTGGAAGACGATGACCGACCGGCTGGGCGACAAGATCCAGATCGTCGGCGACGACATCTTCGTCACGAACACGAAGCGCCTGGCGGCGGGCATCGAGAAGGGCAGCGCCAACTCGATCCTCATCAAGGTGAACCAGATCGGCTCGCTCACCGAGACGCTGGCGGCCATCGACATGGCCCACCGGGCCGGCTGGACGACCGTGGTCAGCCACCGCTCGGGCGAGACCGAAGACACGACGATCACGGACCTGGTGGTGGCCACCGGCGCGGGGCAGATCAAGACCGGCAGCCTTTGCCGCACCGACCGCGTGGCCAAGTATAACCAACTCCTCCGCATCGAGGAGGAACTCGGGGACGCCGCGCTGTACGGCAACTTCCTGTGGAAGAAAGCATGACAACAACTGAGGTGTGGACCGATCGGATCGCCAGCGGATGGTTGTTCTGGCCGATCTGCCTCGGAGGCGTGATCCTTGTAGGTCTGGCGGTGCTCGGCCCCGAAGCCGTGCGCCGCCTTTCTGTCGAACGCCACCTGGCGGTCATGCAGGCCGAGGTGGACACGCTCACGCAGACGCGCGACCAGTTGGCCGCCGCCGAGAAGGCCCTCCAGAACGATCCGCAGTACACCGAGCGGGTCGTGCGGCACGAACTGGGCCTGGTGCGGCCGGGCGAGATGCGCATGACGCAGAAGGTCAGGCCGGGCAGCGCCGTGCCGGACCAGGAGCCGAAGCCGGTGGTGGTGAACACGCCGCCGTACATGGTGTCGCTGGCCCTTTTCGGCGACGACAAGTTCCGGTTCGTGAGCATGGTGGCCGGAGCGACGCTACTGGTGATCGGCATCCTGTTCAGCCTGCCGGGGCGGTCAGCGGAAGTTCGGCGCGAGAAGGCGAAAGTTCAGAGTTAGCGGTTGAGCGTACACTCAAGCGCGGCGGGTCTTGTGACCTGCCGCGCTTTTTTTGTGCCATAGGCCGGAGACGAGATTCGCGGCGCGCTAACGCGATTCGGAAACAAGCGTTCCAAACAGCGTCCGCAGGCTGGCGGTTTCGATGCGGACGTCGACCTCGGTGCCGATGAGCCCGGCCGGGCCGTCGAAGACCACGATCCGGTTGCAGGGCGTGCGCGAACGTAATTGCGGCTCAACCTCGTTTAGCCGCTCGCCTTGGCGAGCGCGGCTTGGTCGCTCGCCTTGGCGAGCGCGCTTGTTCAGCCCCGGCCGGGGCGCGAGGTCCTCGACAAACACGCGGAACGTGCGGCCGACCAGCTTCGCATTCTCCTCGCCCGTAATCTCGTCGACCAGGGCAAGGAGCTCGTTGTTGCGGCGGCGCTTCTCGGGGTCGGGCACGTCGTCGGCGTAACGCCGGTCGGCCACGGTGTTCGGACGTGGCGAGTACTTGAAGACAAACGCGCCGGAGAACCGCGCGCGGCGGACGAGTTCGCACGTGGCCTCGAAATCGGCCACCGTCTCGCCCGGAAAGCCCACGATGAAGTCCGACGCCACCGACACGTCCGGCCGCGCCGCACGAACCATGGCCACGCGGTCGAGGTACTCCCCGGCCGTGTAGCCGCGGTTCATACGCGCGAGGACCGCGTCGGACCCCGACTGGGCGGGCATGTGCAGGTACGGGATCACCCGAGGCACGTCGCGAAAGACCGCAGCCAGCCGCTCGGAGAGCGCCCGCGGATGGTTCGTGATGAAGCCGAGGCGCGCGAGACCCGGCGTCCGGGCCACTTTTTCGAGAAGATCGGCGAGGTCCCACCGTCGCCCGGCCTCGGCGGCAGCGTACTTGTTCACCGCCTGCCCAAGAAGGGTGATCTGCTGCGCGCCCTGCCCCACCAGCCGCCGCACCTCTTCAAGGATGGCCGAGGGCGGGCGGCTCCGCTCCGGGCCGCGGACGTGCGGCACGACGCAGTAGGAGCAGAAGTTGTCGCAGCCGCGCATGGCCACGACGTAGGCCTGGCCGGGGGCATCGCCGCACAGGGGGCGGCGGAGCTCGGCCTCGTCGAGGGCGGCGTCGGACGATTCGAACGAGCTGCGCGACGCCTGACCGCGCTGCGGATCGAGCGCTGTGACCGGACCCGGGGGCCGCGCGATCGCGCAGGCGCGCGGCGGGTCGGGAGACCCGCCGCGCAAATCGCTCTCTTCACTCGCCTGCACACTCAAGGGCGGGCGTGCCACACGGCCGGCGCGGGCCTGGGCGATCAGGGCGGGCAGTTCGGCCAGGCGGCCGGGGGCGCACACGAGGTCCACCAGCGGCGCGCGGAGGCGAACCTCCGGCCCGTACTCCTGCGCCATGCAGCCAAGCAGGCCGATGATAAGGCCCGGCTGGCGCCGCTTGCGAGGGGCGAGCTTGCCGATGTTCGAGAAGACGCGGTTCTCGGCGTGAGCACGGACCGAGCAGGTGATGAAGAGCAGCACGTCGGCGGCCGCGGGGTCGGGAAGGACCTCGGCCCCGGAGGCGCGAAGAACCTCCGCCACCAACTCGGCGTCGAGCTGGTTCATCTGGCAACCGTACGTCGTAATGTGGACACGTGGGGCTTCCATCGTAGCGGGAGATTATAGGATGCGGCAAGGGGGGCAACAAGACTGAGGGTGCGCTCAGTATGGCAGCGCTATATTCCAAGTTTTGCGCGGCGGGTGCGGAGACCCGCCGCGCAAATGGCAATATAGTGGTGCGTCAACGTTATTCTATGGGAGTCAAACACAAGACGACTCAGACGCCGGCGATGGCGATGGCCTGGCCGTAGAGCTGCGCGAACTTCTGCTTGATCGCGGGGTCCTTGCCGCCGAGGCCCTTGTTAATGACCTCCAGCTTCTTGAGGGCGTCGCGGACGTCCTTGGCGTTCGCCTGCTTGTCATAGTTGAAGAAGCAGTAGAAGAAGTGGTAACGGCGTTCCCACACGAGTTGCAGGTCCACGCCGCGCTCGCCTTCGGCGGCCGCAAGCAGAATCTTCCACATGCCAAGGGCGGCCTCGTAGTTGTCCTTGGCCGTCTTGGGATCGCCGCCGGCATCGCCCATGGCCTCGTAGATGCGGCCGAGACCGGTGACGCAGTCCTCCTTCATCGGCAGGTCCTTGCCGTCCTTGTCCTTGGCCGGCTTCTCCGGATGGTCGCCGCCGATCTCGCGGTAAATGGCCAGCGCGGTGGCGTAGCCATCGACCTTGCCCTCGATCTTGCCGACGGCGAGGTACAGTTCGGCCAGGTCGTAGCGGTTGCCTTCGATTCGCTCGGCCTTGTCGGGAAGCGCGCTCTTGGCAAGCCAGTCGCGGAGTTGGTCGCCCAGGACCTTGGCCTGCTCGACCTTGCCGGCCGCCTGCTCCTTCTGGCTGCGCCGGATGAGTTCGCGGACGTCGTCGGTCAGCGCCTTGAAGAGGCCCCTGAGGACCGGCCCCACCTCTTCGGGCTTCGCCAGCTTGAGGAAGGCGTCGAGGGTCTTCTGCGCATCGTCGAGCTTGCCGAGCGCCTGCTGGGCGGTGATACGGAGCTTGAGGACGCGGCCGCGCGCCTCGTCATCGAGCTTGAACCGCTGCTCCACCGAGTCGAGGACGGGCATCGCCTCGCCGGGCAGGCCGACCTCGGGATACAGGTAGATGTCGGCGACGGCCATGGAAGCGGCCTCGGCCCACTCCATGAGCTGGGCCTTCTTCTTCTCATCGGCGTTGGCCTTCATGGCGAAATCGACGAAGGCCATCAGGTCCTGGGCCACCACGCGCGCCCGCGTTACGACCAGTTGCTTGTCGTTGGCGGGCAGGATCTTGTCGCGGAACTGCTCCATGCCGCAGAGCGCCACCCAGTAGCGGGCTTCCAGGTAGTGCTCGGCCGTCTCGGGGACCTTCGCGAAGGCCTCGCCGGCCTCGAGAAACTTCTTGCCGCGGGTCAGAATATAGGCGTAGTAGTACTGCTGCTCGGGGTCGGTCTTGAGCCACTTGGCGCAGAACCACTTGAGGGCGTCTTCGTAGGCCTGGCGGTTCTCGTCGGTCTGGGCGGCGTCGTAGACCTGGCCGCGGGCGCTGACGGTGTACTTGGCGGCGGCCGCCGCGTACGGGTAGTCGGGCTTCTCCTCGGCCACCTTCTGGAAGCACTCGGCCGCTTCGGCCTTGCGGCCGAGTTGGAGGAGACAGGCGGCCTGGGAATAGAGGGCCTCGGCGTACTTGGGGTCCTTCGCGCCGGTCTTTTCGATGTACTTCTTGTAGAGCGCCGCGGCGGTCTCCATGGCCTTGACGTCGCCCGAGTCCTTGCCCTTCTGCATATTGTCGCCGGCCATCATCATGAGCTGGAAGGGATCCATCTTATCCATATCCGTAACCTGGCTGCCGAGGAGGCCCTCGGTCACCCACTGGACGACGGTGGGCCACGGGGGCTTGCGCTCACTGACGGTCCGGAGGAGGGCCACGCCCTTTTCCTTGGCCGCCGGGTCGTTGGATTTCTGGGACTCAAGGATGTAGGACTCGGCCTCGACCAACGGCAGGGAGAGACCGTAGAGGTCGGCGTCGAGCTTTTCCTTCCATTGGTTGCGGGCGTCGTCGATCTGCTTGCGGGCGCCCGCGAAATCGCCCTGCCTGAGGAGTGTGCGGGCCCGCTCGTAGTCGGCGCGGATCTTGATCGAGTCGGTGGCGCTCTTGTTGTTGGCCATCGCCAGCGCTTCGAGCGCTTCCTTGAACTTGCCCTGCTCCCGGTACGCCGCGCCGATGAGAATGTAGGAGTACCACTTCTGCGGCATGTTGTCGCGCAGAATCCGCGTCTCCTCCATGCACGCGGTAATGGCTTCGTCAAGGATCTGCTTTCGCGTCGCCTGCTTATCGGCGGGCTTGTAATCGACCGGAAGGAGCCAGCCATAGTAGAAGGAGGCGCAGGCCTCGAAGAATTTGGCCTGGGCCTGGACCTTCCTGAGTTGCCGGTCGTAACCGGTGTTCTGGAACTTGGAGCGCTCGGTGATGCTGAAACGGTCGATTTCCGACAGCCACGCGGCGGTGTCGGTGGCGATCGCCTTGTACTGCTCGACGCTGACCTTGAGGAGTTCGCCGGCATGCGCCCGGTCGCCGCCGCGACGATCGGTGATCTCGAGGAACTGAATGTCGGTGTCGAGCCACTTCTGGTAGATGAGATTCGCCAAGTCCAGGCGCTGCTTGAGAATCTGGATGCGGAGCTTGTTGCGGTCCTCCGTCTTTTCGAGGGGGATCGCCGCAAAGGCCTTTACGCCCTCGTCAATCGCTTCTTCGTAGAACTTGCGGGCTTCCTTGTAGAAGCCCTCTTTCTCGCCGACGTTCTTGGCGCCGTCGGCCTTCTTGACGGCCAACTCCGCGAGCATCGCCTTCTCACCGCCGGTCGCGCCCGCCGCCGCGCCGGGGGTTGTGCCAGGGGTCGCGCCGGGCGTCGCGCCGGGAGACGGCTCCGCCCCGCTGGTCTTTTGCTTCAGGTAGGCTTCCAGCAGGGTCGTCAGGCCGCGATCCCCGAGGCCCTTAACGAACAGATCGTCCGGCGCGCCCTCGGTGCGGCCAACCGACGCCGAGGCGATGAGGACCGCGGCCGCAACCCCCACACCCATCATATATCGCGCGATTTGCATCACGTCTCGCCACGCTCCCTTGGTTTCAAACGGCGGCCCCGGCTTTTCGTGCCGGCGATCATCCGGGGCCGGAGACGCCCCCTGCCGCTCAGTTCCCCGGACGCCCCATCAATCATAAGGTACGGCAAAATGGATCTTGTTGAAGCCTGTCGCCACGCCCTGGTCGAACGCCGCCACGACCCATTTGTGGCGCGTCGGCATGGTGGGCGACAGGAGGATCGGCGTTGTGGCCGCCTGCTCCTTGAGTTGGGCCCGCTTATCCTCAAGCACCTTCTTCAGGGCCGCCAGCGCCGCCTGGTCGATCAGGGGCTTGCCGTCGGCGCTGCTCAACTGATCGCCTTCGACGGCGATGGCCACGTGCTCGTTCTTGGCCCCGTTGATGTACTCGCCGTTGGGTTCGACATCGTACAACTGAACCTTGATGCGGACCTCGGGAATCGTCGGCTTGTGGGCCACCGGCCCGACACTCGTGGGCATGTTCGACGTCAGGTATCCCTCATCGACGCCCGTGGAGGGCATGAGGATGAAGAAGATGAGGAGGTTGAACGTGACGTCCAGCACCGGCACGATCGGCGGCTGGATCTTGCCGGGTATGGGGGGTCGCTTGGTCTTCATGATTCATCCCTCTCGCTTGGCCGTTAGGGCACGACCGCATTGGCGGCCAGTCGATCGGAGATATCGGTCTGGATCCACCAGGTCTGGATTTCCGCATTACACCCGCAAAGCATGACCCGGGCCACCTCGTCGTAGGGGATTTCCTTGTCGGCCCTCAGGATGAGATTCAGGGACTGGTTCTGGTCGGTGGCGGCCTGGCGGCACTCCTTCAGGTATTCCGTGAGTTCCTGCATCGTGAACGCGCGGTGCATGACCATGAAGGTCGGGTTATCGGGGTTGACGATATTGACCACCACGTTGCGGAAGTCGGTGTAGTCCTTCTGTTCGGCGGCGGTGGACGTCGGCAGCATCACGCCGGCCTCCATGTCCAGTTCGCTGAACTGGATGGTGACGACGAAGAAGATGAGGAGGTTGAACACGACGTCGATCATCGGCGTCAGGTTCGGCTGAATCTCCGCCGACGATACATGTTTCTTGGTTCTCATGAGCCACTTCCTTTAGCCACAACCCATGCCTCGCAACCCCGCCACGCCCTGCCCGCCCGATCAGCCGACGGAGGGCTTGAAGTTGGCCAGCAGTTCCTCGGCAATAAGGGAGGCTTCCATCGAAAGCTGCTCGATCTTGCCGCGGAAGATGCCGTAGGAAACGAGGGCCGGAATGGCCGTCAGCAGGCCCGAGAACGTCGACACCAGGGCGATGAGCACGCCGCCCGCCAGGTCGGCCGGGTTGGCCTTGCCACCCTTGGCCTCGACGGCGCCGAACGCCGTCATCATGCCCCAGATCGTGCCGGTCAGGCCGCACAGCGGCGTCACGTTGCCGATGAGGTTCAGCCACTCGATCTTGCGGTAGAGGCGCGAGGTGCGCTCGGCGGCGGCGTCTTCCATGGCGCCGGCCATGGCTTCGTAGCCGTTGGCGGCCTCGATGAGGCCGGCATGAACGACGCCGGAAACGAACGACGGGTCGGTCTGGCAGAACTCGAGGGCTTCGCGGAACCGCCGCTCGTCGAACATGCTCTTGATCTGCGCGATCGACATCTCGGGTATAATGATCGCCCGGCGCAGCGACATCGAGTTCTCGATGATCAGCGCGATCGAGGCCAGCGAGCAGCAGAAGATGGTGAAATGGTCCATAAATCCGATGAAGTTCGTGAACGTGGACACATAGATCATGTTCCACAGGGTGCGGGGCTGCTTCGAGGCATCGGCCGCCCAGGCGCTGGAGCCGACCACCAGGATCAGGCCCACCACCACCAGTCCAATGAAGACCCAGTTCTTACGCATGTGTCTCGACTCCTTCGTCCCTTGTGCCCAAAACACGCGGTTTAGAGCATCCGCTCGTCTATCAGGAACCCAGGCGGGCCAGTTCCCGCTTGGCACGTTCCGCGCCGGAAGTCCCGGCGTACTTGCTCACGGCCTCGGTATAGACCTTCGCGATTTCGGCCTTCGGCGCCTTGGCGGCCTGCATCTCCTGGCCGGCCAGGAAGAGCGACTCCGCCGTGCGGCTCCGGTCCATCGCGGGATACACAATGGCCACACGCATGAACTGCAGCGCCGCCTCCAGGTGCTGGCCGCGATCCTTCAGGATGCGGCCGCGCCAATACGCGATGTCATCGGGATGGACCTTCGTGAGCGCCGGCACCCATTCTTCGAGCTTGGCGGCGCCCTCGTCAACCTTGCCGCCCGACACCAGGATGTCCACCTGCTTGAGCATGGCCGCCAGGCGCGTTTTCTCGTCGGGGCTCTTCAACAGGTTTTCCAGCAGCGGCTGCACTTCCTCGGGCTTGCCCTCGAGGATCATCAACTCCACCTTGAAGGTGTTCAGCGCGGGCGTGTACAGCTTCCCGGTGGCCGTCTTCAGGATGTCCTCGACCTTCTTGAGCATCGCCACATTGGCCTCGTGGGCCTCGTCGTTCGGATCCGGCAGCTTCAGGCTGGCGGCGAATTTCGGCTGGTTCTTCGCAATCTCCAGGAAGGCGTCGAGCGCCTCGGGGACGCGGAGGGTGTCGGCATACACCTTGAACATCCGCGCCTGGACCAGGGTCTTCAACCACGGCGGGACGCCGGAGCCGCTCAGGCCGCGATAAAGCTTCTCGGCCTCGGCCATGGCCGCGGCATCGCCGGCCGCGCCCTTGGCATACGCCGTCTCGGCCCTCTCGAAGTCGGGATACTGGTCCACCTTGATCTTGTCGATGTCGGCCAGCGGCACGACCTGCTTATTGCCTTCCGAGTCGATGACCAGCCCGCCCGGCTCCAGCCCGGTAATCTGGCCGCTGATGCCGATGCGCTTGGTGGTCAGGATGCGGTCCGCCCGGGCGGCGGTGGCGGCCATCGCCACCAGCGCCAGGCCCAGCAGGGCCGCCCCGCCCCACTTACTGAGCCAGGGTCGCAAGGTCTTTCTCCGACACGAACTTGTAGTTGCCATTGTTCTCTTTGGCGATCTCTTTCAGAATCTGCTCGCCATCCTTGTAAATGAAGCCGATCGTATGGACCGTGACTTTGCCCCCGATGTTGAGGCGCTTGATCAGGCCGATGATCTCCTTGTCGAATTCGCCGTCCGTCAACAGGTAGATGAGATCGGCACCGCAGGCGAAGGCCCGCTCGAGGGCCTTCGACGGGTCCGTTTCGCCCTGCGGAACGACGCTGTCGATGAACTCGAAGGCCACCTGCTTGTTGCGCTCGGTGGCGTTGACGAGGCGCCGCGTGGGCATTTCAACGGGCGGGCCCGACGAGAAGAAGATGACGTGAAACTCGTTTTCCTCGCCCAGTTCGCCGATCGAACGCTTCAACTCGAACTTCACGAAGTCCATCGAGTCGGTCATGCTGCCCGACCGGTCGACGATGTAAACGATCTTGTGCTGAACGGCCTTTTCCTCGGTATCGCCGACGCCGAAGAAGCCGCCGCGCCCGGTGCCGAGACCTTCAAAACCGCCGATTTCCTTGCCGCCGCCGCCGACGCCGAAGACCTCCAGCCGCTCGAGGTTGTTCGAAGCCACGTCGGGGAACGGGTTCTGCGTGAACTGCCGGACGATGCTGGTCGGCCCGGGCCGGCCTTTACCTCGCCCCGTTTGCTGCTGCTTGGGCTTATCCTTGGGCTGGTCCTTCTTCTCGGCCTTCTTCTCCATCTTGGGCTTGGTGGCCTGAACGACTTCCGACTTGTACTCGAAGGGAATCTGCTGGACCGTCTGGGTCGTCCACGCCGTGAAGGCCACCAGGGCAAGGGCGGCCACGTGGAGAACGAAACTGGTGCCCCAACTGGGCAGATACAGGGCCAGCCAGCCGACGACGGTATCCATGCCGCCGGCCTGCTCCTCACCCTCCGGTGCCGGGAACTGAGTGGCCGCCACCGGCTCGGCCACGGCCTCGACGGGCACCGCAACCGCCTCCACGGGGGGAGCGGCATCCAGACCCTCGGTCGGCTCGGCGTCCGGGGGCACCGCCGTCGACTGATTGCAGTGCGGACACGTGACCTCCGACCCCGGCGGCTCGTTGGCCGTCAGCCTCTTGCCGCATTGCGTGCAACGGAACTTGAACGCCATCCGGGCACCTCCTCCGCCTCCAAGCCGACCAGAGCGGGTATGGTAAACGCAAGAAGGGGGCCTGTCAATTGGTAGCCTGACACGGTCGCTTCGACCCCCAAGACCCGCCCGCTCCACCATTGATACGTTCCGGAACGGCAACCGTTCGCTAAAAAATCGCTTGTCCGATATTTCTAAGGCTCAAGTTCGGGGCGCCCGGTGTCCGATGAGATAAAGGCTTGACTTTAGGCGGAACCGGGCGTCATACTGGGAGAGGTAGTGATTCTGGGAAAGGCGTTGTTCATCGAAACCCACTGACTGAGGAGGCGAACATGAGAAAGGTACTGGTCTGCGTCTTGGTGGCTGCTTGTGCTGCGCTGTATATCGGCTGCAGCGGGTCCAATGCGGGCAAGAGCGCCAGCGAGAAAGAATTTGAGAGGATCTACAAGCAGTATTCCGCCCGTTTCTATGAGAAGATGACGACCGAAGCCGAGACCATGAAGCCCGTCCAGGTCATGATGGAATCCGCCCGGATATGGGATGACACCTGGGCCGGCCACAAGGATATCCTGCTGAAGCGGTCGGAAGAAATCCTGAGCGACCTGGATACCGCCACCCCCATCAAGGAAGACCTGTACAACGAAGTCGCCTCCGGCGCCCGCGTGGAACCGGCTGCCGATCAGCCGCAGGGTATCGTCCTGAAGCAGTTCCTGTGGAGCCCGATCGGCGCCGCCCAGATGGGCCTCAACAACTGGCTGGCCCGCCTCCTCCACCAGGAATCGTTCGCCATGCGCTCGGTCATGACGGCCAATGCCAGCCTCTTCTGGGAAGCCATTGACCGCAACGTCGATCATCCGAAGCTGGCCATGCGCCAAGGCCCGATGATCTTCATCGTCGATCTGACACGCAAGGACGACTACTACCAGGTTGACAAGGTCCGCTGGCTGCGCCCGAAGGCCATGGGTCCGATGGTGCCGCCGACCGCGCCTACCGGCACGGCCCCGGCTGCGGCCCCTGCCGCTCCGGCTGCGGCGCCCGCTGCCCCGGCTGCGGCGCCTGCTGCTCCGGTTGCTGCGCCTGCGGCCCCCGCTGCTCCGGCCGAGAAGAAGTAGTCTTTAGCGAATCATTCCGCGAGCGTCCTGCCCCCCGTGGGCGGGACGCTCGTTTTTGGGCGCCCTCAGTGTGAGCCGCTCGCCGCCAAGTCCTTTTCCGTGATAAGTTTGAACTCGCCGCCGTTCTGTTTCGCGATCTCCCGCAGGACCTCCGTCCCCCCTTCGTACAGGAAAGCGATCGTGTTAACGGTCACCTTGCCGCCGGTGTTCAGCCGCTTCACCTTGGAGACGATGCTGCGGTCGAATTCACCGTCGGTCAGCAGGTAGATGACCGTGGGGCCGGCCGCGAACGCCCGCTCGATGGCCTGCGTCGGATCGGTCTCGCCCATCGGGACGACGCTGTCGATGAACTCAAACGCGGCCTGCCGGTTGCGGTCGCTGGCGCTGACGAGCCTGCGGGCGGGCATCTCGACGGCCGGGCCGGTCGAGAAGAAGATGACGTGGAACTCGGCGGCCTCATCCAGATCGTCGAGGCTCCGTTTGAGCTCCAGCTTCACGTATTCGAACGCATCGGTCATGCTGCCCGAGCGGTCGACGATGTAGACGATCCTGGGGGGCGAACCGTGGCCGGTCACCGCGGGGGAATCGAAAAGACCGCCCATGCTGCGCCCCAGGGGCAGCCCGATGAACCCGCCTCTATGATTCCCCCCGCCACCGATACCGAATACGTCCAACGGTTGCAGCCCGTTATCGGCTACATCGGGAATCGGGTTCGGCAAGGCCTCGTTGAGCAGACTGCCCCGTAACCCCGACTGCGGCTTGTCGGCGGCCCCGGCGAACTTGACCGCGGGCCGCTCGCGAGAGGTCCTGCTGGTTCTTTCCGGCTGCACAGCCCGATGCTGCACGTTCGGCTGGCGTTGAAAAACGGGGGTCCCGAACACGGGAACAAACGGCGTCTTCACAGGCTCGGCAAACGAGACCGTGAACGCAACCATCAGGAGGACGGCCGCGTGCAGCAGCAGGCTCGTGCCCCACGTCGGCAGATACCAGGCGACCCAGCCGATCACCGTATCGAGAGCGTTCTGGCCCTCGAGGATCGTCGAGGCGTCGAGGGCGGCCGCACGCGGCGACCGGCCGTCCGAGGCGGGTATGGAGTGTGGCATTGCGGGACCTCCCCCCGGGGATCACCGTCACCCCGGGCGTCGTGGATTCCTTGGAACCCCGACAGCCCACGCGGGCGCCCGCATGCTGCCGCAACGCATCGCACGTTGCATATACCTGTACGATTGCCACGGGCGTACGTCCCACGAAATTCAAAAATTCTTCGCCCGGCTTTTGCTTTACAACGGCCCCGCCCCGTGTCAAGAATGGGTCGTCCCTGACTCGCAAGGAGGCCACCATGGCCAAGGCTGCAGCCAAATACGCGTTGGGAATCGACTACGGAACCGAAAGCGCCCGGGCGCTGCTGGTGGACGTGGCCGACGGCCGCGAGGTCGCCACCGCCGTCTACCCGTACTCCAACGGGGTGATCAGCGAGCAGCTCCCCGGCACAAAGACCCGCCTGCCCGCCCACGACTGGGCACTCCAGGACCCCGAGGATTACGTCCGCGCCCTCGAGAAAACCGTCCCAGCCGTCCTCAAGCAGGCCAAGGTCAAGGGCGACCAGGTCATCGGCATCGGCACCGATTTCACGGCCTGCACCATGCTGCCCGTCAAGAAGGACGGCACGCCGCTGTGCACGCTCAAGCCGTTCCGCGCCCAGCCGCACGCCTGGGTCAAGCTCTGGAAGCACCACGCGGCGCAGCCGGAGGCCGACCGCGTGAACGCCACCGCCCGCCGGATGGGCGAGGCGTGGCTGGAGCGCTACGGCGGCAGGATTTCAAGCGAGTGGTTCATCCCCAAGGCCCTCCAGATCCTCAACGAGGCCCCCGAAATCTACGCCGCCGCCGACCGCCTGATCGAGGCCGCCGACTGGATCATCTGGCAACTCTGCGGCCGCGAGACCCGCAACCTCTGCACCGCCGGCTACAAGGCGATCTGGTCGAAGCGTGAAGGCTTCCCGCGGCGCGAGTTCTTTGAGGCCCTGAACCCGGCCTTCGCCGACGTCATCGACCAAAAAATGTCGCGCGAGGTCCTGCCGCTGGGCGCACGGGCCGGCGGCCTTACGCCCGCGATGGCCAAGCGCCTGGGCCTCAAGGCCGGCACCGCCGTGGCCGCGGGCAACGTCGACGCCCACGTGGCCGTCCCCGCGTGCACCGTCACCGGCCCCGGCAAGATGGTCATGATCATGGGCACGAGCATCTGCCACATGGTCTGCGGCACGCGCGAGAAGAACGTACCCGGCCAGTGCGGCGTGGTGGCCGACGGCATCCTGCCGGGCCTGTACGGCTTCGAGGCGGGGCAGTCGGCCGTCGGCGACATCTTTGCGTGGTTCGTCCGGACGTGCATCCCGGCCAAGTTCGAGGCCGAGGCGAAGAAACGGAAGAAGAGCGTCCACGATCTCTTGGCCGAGAAGGCGGCGGCGTACCAGCCCGGCCAGTCGGGCCTGCTGGCCCTGGACTGGTGGAACGGCAACCGTAGCGTCCTGGTCGATGCGAACCTCACGGGCCTCATGCTGGGCATGCACCTGGGCACCCGGCCCGAAGAGATGTACCGCGCGCTGATCGAGGCCACCGCCTTCGGCACGTACAAGATCATCCGCACGTTCGAGCAGTACGGCGTTCCGATCCAGGAGATCTACTGCTGCGGCGGGCTGCCGGAGCGCAATGATCTGCTGATGCAGATCTACTCCGACGTGAGTGGCCGCGAGTTCAAGATCGCCCGCAGCGCCCAGACCTGCGCCCTCGGCAGCGCCATGCACGGTGCCGTGGCCGCCGGCTCGCAGGCGGGCGGATACGACACGATCCAGCAGGCGGCAGCCCGCATGGCCGGCGTCCGCGACAAGACCTACCGCCCGAGCGCCCAGGCCCACGCCGCGTACGACAAGATCTTTGCCGAGTACGATGCGCTGCACGATTATTTCGGCCGCGGAACCAACGATGTCATGAAACGCCTGAAGGCGCTGAAGGGGGTGGAGTGAACTAAAGCGGGCGTGGGCCGCATGGCGGCGCGCCTGCGGACCCAGGTGACCTCAAATGGGAGATTTCAGATCTCAAATTTCAGATTTCAAATTTCAAATGGGAGATTTCAGATTTCAGATCTCAAATTTCAGATTTCAAATTTCAAATGGGAGATTTCAGATTCCAGATTTCAAATTTCAGATTTGAAATTTCAGATTTGAGATTTAAGATTTCAGAAACCTAACCCAGTCAAGGCGGTCGTCAAAGGAACCGTCAAGGGAACCGGGCATGAAGTACGACCGTTTCGAGCAACTTCCCGTCTGGCAGGCGGGCATGACCTTGGCCGAGCGCATCTTCATCCTGACTGAAGACAAGGCGTTCAACTGCAAGGGCGATCTGCGCAACCAACTCCAGCGGGCGGCGATCTCGGTCGGCAATAATGTGGCCGAGGGGTTTGAGCGCGGCACCACGCAGGAACTGCTGACGTTTCTGTACATCGCACGCGGATCAGCCGGCGAGGTGCGGTCCATGCTCTTGCTGGCCGAGCGGCTGCGCGGCTTTTCCCATCTCAAATCTGAAATCTCTGATCTCAAATCGCTGTGCGAAAGCGTCTCTCGCCAACTGCGGGCGTGGGCCGACAGCCTTCAGAATTCTGAAATCAAGGGCACGCGATATCTGACCGAGAAGACCCGCCGCCGGGTCAAGGGCAAGAAGAGTTCCGAGGAGTTCTTCGCCACGATCGACCGGCTGGTAGAAGAGGGGCGAAAGAGCCGGACGGCGAAGGACACCTCGAACCCCGTGCCGCCCACCTGAAAACGCCATGCGAAATCTCAAATCTGAAATCTGAGATTTGAAATTTGAGATCTGAGATTCGCGATCTGAGATTTGAGATCTGAGATCTGAAATTTGAGACCTGGAATCCGCGATTTCAAATTTGAGATTTGCGATCTGCAACTTGAAATCCGCGATTCAAGATTCCCATTCCACCGTCCCATTCCCTCATCCCCTTCCCACATCCTCCCTCACCCCATTGAGAACCGCCCCAGTGTGCGGCTATAATACCCCGTCGAAGGAAGGCACCCACTCTGGCGGGAGATCGTTTCGTAGCCGCCGGCGGCGGACCTCAAACAGGAGCACGCGTGCAATACGACAAGAAGTACTTCCAGGGCCGGCGATCCTTCTTTTACAGCCTCGGCGGGTATCGCGACGTGCCGAGCTACTTTGACCGCCTGGCCAACTGGTTCCGGCCGCACACGGGCACCGGGCCTGTACTCGACGTGGGATGCGCGTACGGCTTCCTGCTGGCGCGGTTCAACGACGGGCGAGAGCTGGCCGGCTGCGATGTCTCGGAATGGGCGATCCAGGAGGCGGCGCGGCGGTTGCCGAAGGCGCGGTTCACCGTGCTCGATCACGACGGCCGCTTGCCGTATCCCGACGCCCACTTCAGCGCCATCCTGTGCACCGAAGTGATAGAGCACATCGCCCCCGGGCAGCAGGTGCGGCTGCTAAGCGAATCGGTGCGCATCCTCGCCCCCGGCGGGCGGTTCTGCATGAGCGGCCCCAACCTGAACCTCCTGCGACGCCTCATCTACTCCGGGGCCGACCGCCGCGAGGCCCACGTGGGCATGCGGTCGCTCGGCGATTGGAAACAGGAACTCGCGCGGCACAGCCTGCAACCGGTGGCAAGCTGGACCTTCCTGCACGGGTTCCTGCCCGGACGGTTCCAGCAGTCGTGGATGCCGGAGTGCGCGGTGGTGGCCCGTAAGGAAGGCTGAGGACACGCTGCACCGATATTGGGCAACCGCGCCCCCCGAAGCAAGCACGGCCACGCAAAGGCGCCCGCCACGGCGGATCTTCGACGAGGCCGTGCCACCCGTCGCGCTCTGCCTCCGGAACTCGCCTTCACGGCTTCCGCGAAAACATCTTTCCTCCGCACCGCGTTGCAGGTAAAGTGGTGGCACGGTTACTCCTACGGAGCGTTCGGAGGCACTGTCTTGCTCGAGGAACTCAAAAAGCAGGCCTGCTGGGCGAATAAGCAGTTGCCCAGGGCGGAGCTCGTCGCATGGACGAGCGGCAATGTGTCGGTGCGCGACCCCAAGACGGGCCTGGTGGTCGTGAAGCCGTCGGGCGTCCTTTTCGACGACCTGCGGCCCGCCGACATGGTCGTCATGGACCTCGATGGCCGCCAGGTCGAGGGCGCCCTCAAGCCCAGCGTCGATGCCGCCACCGCCCTTTACATCCTCAAGCACATGCCCGAGATCAACTCGGTCGTCCACACGCACTCGCGGTACGCCACCGCGTTTGCGGCGCTCGGCAAAAGTATTCCCGTGTGCCTGACGGAGCACGGCGACGCGTTCGGCATCCAGATCCCATGCGGCCGGTACGCGAAGATCGGCGGCATCGAAGTGGGCCGGGAGGCCGTGCGGGTGCTCCGCAAGATCAAGCTCCAGTGCCCGGGCGTGCTCATTAGAAACCACGGCGTTTTCACGGTCGGCGCGAGTGCACTGGGGGCGCTGAAGGCCGCGGTCGTGATCGAGGACATCGCGCGCACGGTACACCTGGCCATGACCCTCGGCAAGCCGATTCCGATTCCGCCCAAAGAGGCCCGGCGGCTCTGGACCGTTTATCACACCAAGTACGGCCAGAAACCCGGCGGCGGCTTCAAATAATCGAAGGTTGGAGGGCTCCCATGCCCGAATTCCGCGTTGAGCGCGACACCCTTGGCGAAGTCAAGGTTCCCGCGAAGGCCTACTGGGGCGCCCAGGCGCAGCGGGCGGTCGAGAACTTCCCCATCTCGGGCCTGCGGGCGCACCCCGCACTCGTGCGGGCAATGGTCTCGGTCAAGATGGCGTGCGCGCTAGCCAACGCGCACCTGGGCAAGTTCGACGAGAAGCTCGCCGCCGCCATCGAGAAGGCCTGCCGCGAGGTCCTCGGCGGCAAGCTGGCCGACCAGTGGGTCGTCGATGTCTTCCAGGCGGGCGCCGGCACGTCGTTCAACATGAACACGAATGAGGTCCTGGCGAACCGCGCCAACGAGATTCTGGGCGCGCCGCTGGGCACCTACAAGCCCATCCACCCGAACGATCATGTGAACATGAGTCAGTCGACCAACGACACCTTCCCGACAGCCATGCAACTGGCGGCCGTGCAACTGGGCGCCGGCGTGGTCGAGGCCGCCGAGAACCTGTCCGACGCCCTGGCCGCCAAGGGGCAGGAGTTCGACGGCATCGCGAAGAGCGGCCGCACGCACCTGCAGGACGCCGTGCCCGTGCGCCTGGGCCAGGAGTTCATGGCCTACTCGCTGGCGGTGCACCGCGGGGCCGAGGCGGTTGACGTGGCCCTCGACCTTTGCCGCGAGTTGCCGCTGGGCGGCTCGGCCGCCGGCACGGGCCTGAACACGCACCCCGAGTACGTGCCCACGGTCCTCGAGCGTCTGACCGAGATCACCGACACCGAGCTTGCGCCCGCGCAGGACCTCAGGTGCGCCATGCAATCGATGGCCCCGATGGCGGGCGTCAGCGGGGCGATGCGGAACTTCGCGCTCGAACTCATCCGCATCGCCAACGACCTGCGGCTCCTGGCCAGCGGCCCCCGCACCGGCCTGGCGGAGCTGCGCCTGCCCCCCGCGCAGCCGGGGTCGAGCATCATGCCGGGCAAGGTGAACCCGAGCATCGCCGAATGTATGAACATGGTTGCGATGCAAGTCGTGGGCAACGACGCCGCCGTGGCGATGGCCGTGCAGGCCGGGCAGCTTGAGCTGAACGTCATGATGCCGCTGATCGCGCATAACGTCCTGGGGAGCATGGAGATCCTGAAGAACGCCCTCGCCGCGTTCACGCAGCGGTGCGTGGTCGGCATCGAGGCCGACGCCGAGCGCTGCCGCACGTATTTCGAATCGTCGGTGGGCCTGGCGACGATCCTGAACGAGCACATCGGCTACGCCAAGGCGGCCGAGATCGCCAATGACCTGGGCACCTTCAGCCGCCANNGCCAAGGCGGCCGAGATCGCCAAGGAGTCGGTCAAGACCGGCAAGACCCTGCGCGAACTCATTCTCGAGAAGAAGCTGATGAGCGCCGCCGACCTCGAAAAGGCCCTCGACCCCAAACGCATCACCGAGCCGAACGATTAGCGCTTTCTTGCCAGGGTCTTGCGCAGCGGGTCGAGACGCCCACCGCGCAAGGTCATGAGTTGCGATGTGGCACCCGGCCACAGCGTCCCGCCCTTCGCTTTTCGCGTAGGCAGGCACGCACGCCGAAGTATAATAACCTCACGGTGACGGCGATGGCGGACGTTGCCTTCATCATTGCCGCAGGCGGTTTCGCCGCTCCTTGGGGCCTGAGCATAGGTCATCCGTCCGCGGGGGGTGCGCCATGATGGTTCGCGAACCGGTGGTGGCCGGGCAGTTCTACCCTGGCACGCGCGATACGTGCATCCGCATGATAGATCAGATGAAGCCCGCGGCCCCGGCGCCGGCAGACCTGCCCGAGCGGCCGGTTGCGGCCATCGTCCCGCACGCGGGATGGG
>PMZT01000149.1:24373-26339 GCA_003170085.1 Planctomycetia bacterium
CTCGGCCTCGTGCAGGTCGATGACCGCCTTGCCCGCGAGATCCTGGCCCAAGCCCCCGGCCTTATCACCGACGACCCGCGGGCACACGAGCAGGAGCACAGCCTTGAGGTCCAGGTGCCGCTGATCCGGTACCTCATGCCCGAGGCCCGCATCGTGCCGATCGCCGTGCTGCCCGACGCCGAGGCGCCCGCTGTCGGCCGCATCGTCGGCCAGGTCATCCAGAACCTTGCCGCCGACGCCGTGTGCGTGGGATCGACCGACCTGACGCACTACGGCCCCGGGTACGGCTTTGCCCCCGCGGGCATCGGCCCGGCGGCCCACAAGTGGATGCGCGACGTGAACGACCGCCGCATGATCGATCTTCTGCTGCGCCTCGACGCCGAGGCGGCCGTGGCCGAGGCCCGTATCAGCGCCAACGCCTGCGGCGCGGGCGCCATTGCCGCCACGCTGGCGGCGGCACGAGAGCTTGGGGCCAAGCGCGGCTGCCTGGTCCAGTACACCACGAGCTACGACGTCTCGACCGAGAAGGCCGGCGCGGAGGACTTCGAGATGGCCGTGGGGTACGCGGGTCTTGTGTTCTGACTCTGACTCCGTCATTTTCTTGACACTCTCCGCCCGCTGCCGTACTTTGGCGGCGTCTGAGCACCTCCAGGGCGAGGGGGAACCGCCGTATGTCGTGGCCAAATCGCATCACCGTGCTGCGCCTGCTCCTGGTCACACCGTTCATCGTGCTCCTTCTGGGCGCAGCGGACCATGCCGGCTACCGGTACGCGGCGATGGTGCTGGCGATCCTCATGGGGGTGAGCGACTCGGCCGACGGGATCATCGCCCGCCGCACGGGCGCCGTCACGCGGGTCGGCTCGCTCCTGGACCCGCTGGCCGATTACGCCCTCATGATCAGCGCCCTGGTAACGATGAGCATTCCGGGCATCCTCGATAAGGACCCCGAGGTGCGGCTGCCCGTGTGGGTCTCGGTCACGCTCGTCTCGCGAAGCGTCTTCATGCTCGTGGGTACGGTAGTCCTGTTCCTGCTGGTGGGATTCTTCCAGGGCCTGCCGAGCCTCAGCGGCAAGGCCGCCACGGTGATGCAGTTCGTCACGGTAGTGACGATGTGCGCGGTCCCCGACCTGCTGCCGCTGGCCCCCGATGCCACATGGACGGCCCTCCAGATCATCTGGGGCGTAACGGTGGGGCTTGGCGTGATCTCGTGGCTCGGATACCTCAGGACCGGCTCGAAAGTGCTCGCCTCGCACGGCCATGCGAGTTGAGGCCGGGACCCGCGCCTTGCGGCGGTCCGCGGTCGGGAATTCTCACGGGAATTCCTCGATCGCGCGCATGATTCCGTAGAAAGTTGCGTCCTTGCCGCTCGCCGTAACTCCTTATTGTTGACGGGGTTACGCGCCATCATTCCCTTTTTCGCCGACCTCTTCTTGCTGCGCCCCTTGCCGTGCGTATGTTTACTTTCAGACCGCACGTGAGACGCTGACGAGGAGAGCAGCCCTCGCGTGTCGGCACAGGAGGCCGCATGCCGTATCACGTGAACATCCTCGCCGTCGCTGCAGACCCGTCGGCCGGCCAGAGCATTGTGGCTCGGCTGGAGTCGGCGGGGGCCGCCGTCCAGACGGCCACGGATTGCCTGGCCGCCATGGCGCTCGTTAAGACCGCGGAGCTCGACCTCGTGGTGCTCTCGGATTGCCCGGGCCAGTTCGACGCGATCGACACCGCGCGGGTCCTCCGGAGCCTGCGGATCGAGCGGTACCTGCCGGTCCTGATGATCACCGACGAGGGCCTGCCGGTCGCGCGGCGCCAGAGCATGATGGAAGCGGGCGTCGACGACTTCCTGCCGTGCGACTTCGACGCCGCGGCGCTGGAGTACCGCCTGCACTTCGTCCTGCGCCTGAAGAGCGCGCACGACCAGCTCAAGCAGGTCCAGAACGAGCTCACGAAGACGCTGGCCCGCGAGAAC
>PMZT01000306.1 GCA_003170085.1 Planctomycetia bacterium
ATGAAGATGATGTTGGGCTTGCCGGCCGCCGGGCCAGCCTCGGCCCCGCAAAGCCATTGCGGCAGCGCCATCGCCGCCCCGCCCACCGCCAGTCCCTTGCAGAAGTCGCGTCGATTCACGAGAGGTTGCCTCCTTACCAACGGAAGCCGGCGCGGAATGGCCGGCTACTTGGCTACGAGTCCGTCCATCCTCAGGACCTCGAAATCCTTGCCCTTGACGCGCGCGAGGGCGTGAAGTTCGTCGTCGTTCCACCGCGCATCGGGCGTTCCAGTGATGTACCAGTCCGAGCCATTATCCGCCAGGATCATCCCGTACTTCTTGAGGCCCGTCAGGATGATCTGGACCGCGGGCGGAAACTTGCTGACGTCATAGTCGGCCTTCAGCCGCGCGCGCATGCCCATCGGCGGCAGATTCGGATCGCTGGAGCGGCTTGCGAAATGCGTGGCGGGCGGCACATAGGCCCGGCGGCTCTTCACGCACGTGAACCGCACGGCGTGGTCCAGGGTTTTCCGCACGCCGACTTCATCGTAGCGCACCAGGCCNNGCGACCTCGTCGTAGCGCACCAGGCCGGGGAAGATCGGCAGCCCGGCGGCATCGGCGCTCGTCCAGCCCGCGGGGCGAAGCTTGTTGGAGTTCAGGTCGAAGATCGCGCCCGACCCCGCCTTGTACTTCTTCCCCCCGTCCAGCGGATACGAAGAGTAGAGTTCGTACAGGATCCAGCGGTCGCGGTCGATGACAAGGATGTGGCGGTCGCCCTTCGAATCCGGACCGCCCTCGATCGGGGCATCGGGCGGAACGGGGTACGGCCCCGGATCGCTTTCGTCGGCATACTGGAACGTCACGGGCACGCGCGGCTGCGTTCCCGGCACGACGACGTAGGGGATGCCGCCGCCCTTGCCGAAGTCGGGGTGCAGCGGCTTTTCGACGCCGATGGAGGCAATGAGCTTGTCGGAGTTCGGGTCGACCGGCGATTTTGAAATGTCGGTGTTCCACGGATTGTCCGGCGGAAGGACGCGCCGGCCGCCGAGGTCGGCGCCAACGCCCAGTTGGACTTCCGCCGCCCCCGCGGCAGCGCCGGAGGGCCGGCCCTTGTCCCTCGTCGGGGCCGCTGCAAGGACGTAGCCGAGGATGCCGCTGGCCGCCATCGCCACGCCAAGGATGATTGCTGCACGCTTCATGGTCTGGCCTCCCGCGAAGGCATGGGTTCCGGATGCCGGCATTATAGCGACTGCGAGAGATTTTGCGCCATCCTATGACAAGGCGGCGCGAAGACACCGGGGAAAAGACAATGTGGAAACCAGTTGTTCGCCGCCGGGGCGGAGGGTATATATGATGGAGAGAGGACCATTCGGTTAGGGAGGTTGTGCGCGCGCCCGTTGCGTTGTCGATGATCCTGGGGAGGGCGTGTGTGTGCCACCCCAGCCTCATCGCGTGCCGGGGGGATTATGCTCGATTTCGGCGAACTCCTGACGCTGGCCATCTGCGGCATCGCCATCGCCTACCTGGTGATGAACTGGCAGCGCATCAGTCGGCACCCGGTACTGTCGTCCTTCCGCGGTCCTTTCCTCGTCACGTTCGTTGGCTGGGTGGCCACGGTCGTTGAAGACTTTCTCCGGGAACACCGCGGCGGTTTCACGCTGGTCTTCACGCACACGCAGGAAGCCCAGACACTCGGCCCTGCGCCGGTACCCACACAGGTGTTTCACTGTATCGCGCATCTGGCCTACGCGGTTGCCGCGATCTGGCTTCTGGTGCTGATCCTGCGTGCGTTCAGGAAGACCCGGGGGGCCACCACATGATTCCCGGGTGGGTCATCGCCGGCCTCGATGTGGTCTCGACGCTGACCTTGCTTGTCGGGCTGATCCTCCTGGCGCGGTGTGCCAAGTGTTTCAGCGGCATCTCGCAGGCCCTGCTGGTCACCATCTACATCCTGGCGCTCTTGATGGTTGAAGTCAGCTTCCTCCAGTGGGCCAACCTCCTTCCGCGCGTGGCCAACATCGAGGACTTCCTGATGCCGCTCCTCCCCACGCTCTGGCTCTTCCTGTTCGTCGTGGAACTGGAACGATCGGACCGCGCGCGGCTTGAACACGGCATGGCCCGGATGATGGCCGTTCATGCGCTCGCTTCGAGGTTGGCCGTTACGATGGAACCCTCGGCGGTCATGGAAGAGGTCGTCGAGGCCGTGTCGCGCCTCCTGAAGGCCGCCTACGTGACCGTCTACACGCCCGACGAACAAGGCCGCGTCCTGCTGGTCCGGGCGCACCGGGGCCTCCTGCCCGAAGAGGCCCTGTCTCTGGCCATCACCTCGGGCGAAGGCCTGGCCGGCCGCGCCTACGCCGAGAAGAAGCCGTGCCTGTCGGACCGGCCCGTGGAGGACGCGGCCGTCGGGGCACAGACCGCCGTCGGTCGCGCCGGCCTCCGCCACACGATCGGGGTGCCCCTGCTCTTCCACGGTGAGGCCGTCGGCGCCCTGAGCCTGGGGCGTAGCGAGGACGTGCCCTTTGACGAGACCGATGTAACGCTCCTCGAAACGCTGAGCGCCCACACGGCCGTCGCCTTCGAGAATGCCCGCCTGTACGAGCAACTGGCCGAGAGCGAGGCGCGATACCGCCTCCTCGTCGAGAACGCCCACGTGGCCATCGTGGTCGTCGACGCCAACCGCATCATCACGTTCTGGAATCGCGGCGCGCAGAGCCTTTTCGGCTGGGCGGCGGAGGAGGTCCTCGGGCGCCACATCGGCCTCATCTACGTCGAGGAGAAGCGCGACGACGTCAACGTGGAGATCCTACCCAGCCTGAGCAAGGGCGGAAACTGGTTCGGCGAGTACCCGCTCACACGCAAGGACGGCTCGCG
Source organism: Planctomycetia bacterium (assembly GCA_003170085.1). Classification (GTDB taxonomy): domain Bacteria; phylum Planctomycetota; class Phycisphaerae; order FEN-1346; family FEN-1346; genus FEN-1346. Next base: position 2,855 of record PMZT01000306.1, read on the forward strand.
ATTCACCGGTTTCATGAGCCTGGCGCGGGTTCTCGACGCCGCCGGCAACGTCGCCTTCACCCTCGGCGTCATGATGGACGTGACGGAGCGCCTCCAGCTTCGCGAGCAGCTCATCCAGGCCTCGAAGATGGAAACCATCGGCATGATGGCCGGCGGCATCGCCCACGACTTCAACAACCTCCTGACGGCCATTCTGGGGTTCGCGGGCCTCCTTCGCGACTCGCTGCCCCCGGGATCCGAGGACTACGACGCCGCCGTCAACATCGAGCACGCGGGCCAGCGCGGCACACAACTCGTACGGCAACTCATGAGCTTCAGCCAGAAGCATCCGACCAAGGCCGAGCCGGTGAACCTGAACGAGGTCGTCGGCGAGGCCTGCGACCTCATTCGCCGGACGTTCCCGCAAACCATCGAGCTGAACTCATCGTTCGCCGCCGACCTGCGCCTCATCCGCGGCGACTCGACCCAGATGCACCAGGTCATCATGAACCTCGCCGTCAACGCCCGCGACGCCATGAAGAGCGGCGGCTCGTTAACCGTCTCCACGGCCAACCTGGACCTCTCGGCCGACGACCCGCGGGCCGCTGGCCTCAAGCCCGGGCACTGCGTCTGCCTGACCGTGGCGGACACTGGCCTGGGTATTCCGCCCGACGTGCAAGGTCACATCTTCGAGCCGTTCTTCACGACGAAGCACGGCACCGGCGGCACGGGCCTCGGCCTGTCAACCGTCTATGCCATCGTGACGCGCCACGGCGGCCGCATCACCCTCAAGACCGAGGTGGGCCACGGCACGACTTTCTACGTGGTCATCCCGGCCATGCGCCCGAAGTCGTCGCCCGCGCCGCAGGCCGACGTGCCGCCGCCGGCGCGCACGGACTGACGGCGAAGCGGGCCGTGCCCTGTTTATCCCGCGACGCACCGCGCAAGTCCTCTTGCCTTTCTCGCCGAAGTTTGCCATAACTCTTACTCGCACACGAGAGAAAGTCAGACATGGCCCGAACCGGCGGCAAAAAGGAAAGCGGCGGCACCCGCCTGGGCGACTTCCGGAAGCAGCCCGGCGAGCCTAAGCCCGTCTACGTCCTCCGCGGTACGGACCCGTACCTGATGGACCAGGCCCGCCGCGCCATCCGCCAACTCGTCCTGGGCGATGCCGACCCAGGCATGGCTATTCTCGAGCTGAACGGCGCCGACGCGGCCCTGGCCGATGTCCTCGACGCCCTGCGCACGCCGGCCTTTCTGGCGCCGCGGCGGCTGGTCATCCTCCGCGAGGCCGAGAAGTTCTTCGGCCAGCGCGCCGAGGCGGACGACGGCGATGAGGCCGAGGAGAAGACCGCCGGCGGGGGCAGCCACCAGCGCGACGCCCTGCTCCGATACCTCGAAAAGCCCTCGCCCACCGGGTGCCTGGTGCTCGAGGTCGCCGCGTGGAACGAGAGCACCAACCTCGCCAAAGGCATTGCCAAGGCCGGCAAGCTCGTCCTGTGCGAGATCACCGACCCCGCCATCATGCCCGGATGGCTCCAGCGCGAGGCCCGCAAAACCTTCGGCAAAACCCTGACGGTCGCTGCCACGCAGATGCTGCTGGAGTACCTGGGCATGGACGTGGCGGGCCTCTTGGCGGCGGTGGACATGCTCGCGCTGTACACCGGCGCCGAGAAGACGATCGACGCGCCCGACGTAGACGCCCTGGTCACCCGCGGCCACCATGAGCGCGTGTGGGCGCTGTGTGATGCGGTGGCGGAGCGGCGGATCCCGCGGGCCCTCGAGCTCCTCGACGCGTTCCTCACGGAAGGCATGGTGGCGGCGCAGATCGTCGGAATTCTGAGGCCCACGTTCCGGCAGTTGCTGCGCGTCAAGGCCCTTACGCGCCGCATGAGCGTCGACGCCGCGATGGAGAAGGCCGGCGTCACCTACTTCGCCCGCGACCGCGTCCGCCGCGCCGCCGCCGCCTTTTCCGCTGCGCACCTGGCCAACGCCTACCAGACGCTGGTCGAGGCGGACCTCGATGCCAAGTCGGGCACCGATGAGCGCACGGCGCTCGAGACCATGATCCACCGGCTGTGTCTGCCGGAGACGGCCCGGACGGCCGCGCGAGGAGTTGCGGACTAGCGGTGCATCAACATTATTTTTGTGGGTGCCATGCTTTCGNNGTGTTGCGCGGCGGGTCACCGCCCCCGCCGCGCCGAGTGGCACTGTAATACGCAGAGTACTCAGGAGCAGGCATGCCCGGACCCAGGAACACCGCCCCCGTGGCCGTGCAGTTCGGCGCCGGCAACATCGGCCGCGGCTTCGTCGGCGAGTTGTTTCACCTGAGCGGCTACCGCATCGTGTTCGTTGACGTCGACCGTGCCCTCGTCGATGCCATGAATGCGCGAGGCCGCTACGAGGTCCACCATGTGACGAACGCCGGCGACGAGCCTGTCGCCATCACCGGCGTTTCGGCCCTGTCGGCGACCGATGGCGAGGCCGTCATCGAGGCCATCGCGGGCGCCACCCTCGCCTGCACCGCGGTGGGCGTGCGGGCGCTGCGGGCCGTGGCGCCGGTGCTGGCCCGCGGCATAGCGCGGCGGATGCGCTCGGCCGCCGCGGCGCCGCTGAACATCGTGACGTGCGAGAATCTCGTCGGCGCCGGCATGTTCCTGCGCCAACTCGTCTGGACGGAACTCGAGCGGCTCATGGCCGCGGGCGAGTGCCCGGCGGCGAGCAGCCTGGAGTTCGACGCACGCTTCGGTTTCGTCGAGGCCGTCGTCAGCCGCATGGTGCCCATCGTGCCCGACGACATCCGCCGCCGCGACCCGCTCTGGATCGCGTGCGAGCCATACGCGCGCCTGCCGATCGACGCCCTGGCCTGTCGCGGAGCGGTGCCGAAGATTCAGGGCTTCGAGCCGGTCGAGAACATCCTGGCCTACCAGCGCCGCAAGATGGCCTCGCACAACATGAGTCACGCGGTGGCCGCGTACATGGGGCATCAGGCCGGCATCGAGTTCATCTGGCAGGTGATGGACGATGCGGCGATCGTGCGCATTGTCCGCGGCGCGATGAACGAGACCGGCCGGGCGCTCGTCTCGCGATTCGGCTTCGACGCGGCGGCGCAGCGGGCGCATGAAGAGGACCTGCTGGGGCGCTACCGCAACCGCGCCCTCGGCGACCAAGTGCGGCGCGTTGCGGCCGACCCGCTCCGCAAACTCGGCCCCCAGGACCGCCTGATCGGCTCGGCCCGCCTGTGCTTCGAGGAAGGCGTGGACCCCACGCACGTGATCCTGGGCATCCGCGCCGCGCTGGACTACGACAACCCGGCCGACCCCAGCGCCGTGCGCCTCCAGGAAATGCGCCGCACCAGCCCGCCCGCCGCCATCCTGAGCCAGGTGTGCGGGCTCCTGCTGACCGAGCCGCTGCACGAGCGGCTCATGCTGCCGCCGGCGGCGCCCCCGGAGTAGGCTGATGAACCTCGCCATCGTCCAGCCCGTTGCCGGTGCGTGGGCCAAGCGGTTCCCCTACCGCGAGGACGTGGCGGCGCTCGGCGCCACACTCTTGGCGCACGGCCACAAGGTCACCCTCACGGTGCTCGACACGTGCGACGAGGTGGCGCTGGCCGCGGCGATGACCGGGTCGCAGCCGGAACTCATTTTTATCTACGTCGAGAGTCCGGCGGCCGACCTCGCGTTTCGCATCGCCGGGGCGCTGGCCCTTCTGCACCGGGCGCCAACGCTTCCCTTCGGCCCACACGCGGCCCTGAAACCCGACGAGTGCCTGAGCATGACCGGCGCCGAGGCCGTCGCCATCAGCCCCGCCGACGTGACGGCGCCGGGCTACCTCGCCGCCGGCCGCAATAGCCTCGATTACCTGCGTATGCCCGGCTTCTGGGTGAAGTGCGAGACGGGCGTCATGCGGAACCCGCCCTCGCGGCCGCCGGAGTCGCTGGACCATCAGCCGCTGCCTGCACGGGAACTCTATTTCTCGGACCAGGTTCTCGACGCCGCCGGGATGGCGTACGTCCGCGTGGCGCGCGGCGGGGAAGGCGGCGCATCGCCGGCCGCCACGGACCCGCACGGCGCCGGCACGTGGCCCATGTCCGGCGTGTGGCCGGTCCTCCACCGGCCGGTGGAGTCGGTCATCCAGGAGATGCTCAAGCTTGCGGAGGTCCAGTTGGACCTCGGCGGTTTTCGCATCGGCAACGAGCGGTGGGTGTCGGACGCGAAATGGCTGGCCGAGTTCGCCCCGCTTTACGCCCGCAAAGTGGCGTTTCCTTTCCGCACGACGCTGCACGCGCCCGACATCACGCCCGAGGCCGCCGAGCTGCTTGCTGTGGCCAAGGGTGGAGAGGTGCGCGTGCCCGTCGGCAGCGGATCGGCGATGATCCGCAACGATATCCTCGGCCTGCACGTGACCGACGACGCCCTTGCAGCGGCGTTCGCGGCCCTGCGCAAGGCGGGCGTGCGGAGCGCCGCGTCGGTCGAGGTGGGCGCCCCGTACGAAACGCCCGCCAGCCTCCAGCAGACGGTCGAGTTCCTGCGGCGGCTCGACCCGGACCGCGTCGACGCCGTGCTGCACTACCCCGTGCCGGGCACGCCGGCCGATAAGGCGGCGCGCGAAAACGGCTGGCTCGTGCCGGACCCGGTGGCGGCGCATCTGGCGGGCAAACCGGCGGTCGCGCTGCCGCGCCTGTCAGCCGACGACATCATCACCGCGCTGGAGTCCCTGCCCTTCGCCGTCCTGCGGCCGCACATCGTCCCCTTGATAAGACTGAGCCGGCGCGTCACAATCGGGAAACGCGGCACGTTGTATGACGTGGCGGTCAAGCCGTTCCTTGCCCCGCCCGTGCGACAAAAACGATGAAAATGACCGAAGAACCTCTGCTCACCCGCGAGAAGAAGTCGCGCCTGGTCCGCGCCTACCTCGCGCGGTGCCCGGTGTGGTGCGCGTGGCAGGTCACTTACCGGTGCAACTACCGTTGCCGCATCTGCTCGTACTGGAAGGAGCCGCACACGGCGGCCGAGGAGTTGACGGTCCGCCAGTTCGCCCGCGGCGCCGCCAACCTGGCCCGCACGGGCTCGATGCTCATCAACCTGGCCGGCGGCGAGCCGCTCCTCAGGCCCGACCTGGCCGAGATCGTCGCGGTCCTCGCGCGGCGGCACTTCCCCTTCCTGACCACCAACGGCTGGGGCGTGACGGCCGAGCGTGCCCGCGAGCTTTGGGACGCCGGGCTGTGGGGCGTCAGCGTCTCGATAGATTACCCCGATGCCGCGCGCCACGATGCGCAGCGTGGTCGCCCGGGGGCGATGGACGCGGCCGTCCGCGCCGTCGAAGTCTTCCGCGACACGCGCACGGCGCCGCACCAGCGGGTCAACGTGATGAGCGTGCTGACGGCCGAGAACCAGCGCGACCTCGAGGGCGTTGTGGCGCTGGCCCAGCGGATGGGCGCCAACTTCATGGTTCAGCCGTACGGCGTACTGAAGACCGGCGACGCGTCGCACCGCGCGCAGCCGCCCGTATCGGAGCACCTGCTGGATCTGCGGCGACGGTATCGCGCGTTTCTCTCGAACCCGTACTTCCTGTCGCGGTTCGATGCGGCGCTCGACGGCGGCGTGGACGGGTGCCTGGCCGGCCGCGCCACGTTCAACATCGACGAGCGGGGCCTTGTGGCCAAGTGCGTGGAAGATCGCGCCCACCCGATCGGCTCGGTCGTCACGACGCCGATGCCGGAACTTGTGCGGCGGCTCCGCCAGCGGTGGCGGGCGAATACCTGCCGCGCCTGCTGGTACAACTGCCGCGGCGAAGTCGAGGCCCTGTTCACGGCGCGCGGCCTCGTGTCTGCCCTGCCGATGCTCTTTGCCGAGTCGCGCGTCCGCCAGGCCGCCGCCGGCGGTCAGACCACCTGAACCCCCCTTTGCGTGTCTACTTGGCCGGCGCGGGAGTCGCTGGTTTCTCCGGGGCAGGCGCGGCCGGAGCAGGCGCTGCCGGCGCGGGCGGCTCAGCCGTCGTCGGCTTCTCCGGCGCTACCGGGGCAGGCTCGAGCACGCCGGGGATGAACACGGCCCTCAGGAGCTTACCGGAGCGGATATCCCTGGCCTGTTGCTCCATCCTGGCGGCCACGGCGTCCTGCTTCATCACATGGAGGAGCTTCGCGTACTTCTCCATCGTAGCGGCCAGCACGGTGTTGCCGGGCCCGAGGCCGTTCTCGCCCAGTTGGAGGGCCAGCTTGTAGCGGCCCTCGGCGTCGGAGAGCTTGCCTGCCGCTGCAAGGCCGTCGCCCAGGAACGCCAGACTCTGCATGATCACCGGGCGGTTCCAGCCAAGTTGGCGTTGACGCAATTCGAGGGCACGCTGGTGGGCCTGGATCGCCTCGGCGTGCTTGCCTTCGGCCGAGAGGATCGTGCCGAGCGTGTGCAGCGCCGCGGTCGCCGTGAAGCTCGTGGCCCCGTCGGTGCGTTCGCGGATGGCCATGCCCTTGCGGATGGCGTCCTCGGCCTCGGCAAACTTTTTCTCATCGCGATACAGTTCGGCCATATTCTCCAGGATCGTGGCCACTTGCGGCTGGGCCGACGGCCCGGCCTTTTCGGCAACAGCCAGCGCCCGCGCGTAAAGGGGCTCGGCCTCGGCCGGCTTACCCTGATCCTTGAGGACGCCCGCCAGGTCGCTCATGGCCATCGCGGCCGGCATCGGGTCCGGCCCGCCGGCCTTCTCGCGAATCTCGAGGATGCGGCGGACGGGCCCTTCGGCCTCCGCGTACTTGCCCTCGGCATCGTAGGCCATCGCCAGCCGGCTCAGCGTGGACACCAGCCGCTCATCCGCGGGGGGCAGCGCGCGAGCGGCCTCGACGGCCTTGAGGTAAGCCGCCTCGGCGTCGCCGAAAGCCCCCTTCTGGAAGGCCTCCTTGGCGGTTCGCATGTGCCTGTTCCAGTCCTCGTCCTGAGCCATGGCCGCAACCGGCCACAGGCCGACCGCCAGGCCCAGCACGATCCACGCCATTCCTCGGAGCCGATTCAGATTCGTCATGGTCCCTCGCCTTATCGTGGCCTTTGCGGGTTCACCAGAGAGGTCCCGCCCCCGTGCACCGAAACGTTCCCCGCCAGAAGATTACCGCCTCGACGGGCGTGCGGCCAGCAAAAACAGCGGCGCCGTTTTTGGTTGCCGCAGCGGCCCGGCCCGCCTATAGTCGTCGGGAGAAGTGGATTCCGGAACTTTCCGCTGGCGAGGAAGAGACCATGGCGAAACCTTCCACCCCTCAATGGACGCACAAGCACCTCTTGGGCATCGAGGATCTTTCGGTCGGAGAGATCCGGATGGTCCTCGATACGGCCGACGAGTTCTTTCCCTACGCGGCCGGCCGCAAGCCCGCCCCGCAGGTCCTCGAAGGGCGGACCATCATGAACCTGTTCATCGAGGACTCGACGCGCACGCGCACGTCGTTCACGTTCGCGGCCGAGCGGCTGGGGGCCCGCGTGTTCCAGTTCCACGCCACCACGAGCAGCCTCAACAAGAAGGAATCGCTCGCCGACACGGCCCGCAACGTCGAGGCGATGGGCCTGGAGGCGATCGTCATCCGCCACCCTGAACGCAACGCGCCGCATCGGCTGGCCGAGGCCGTCCGGTGCTCGGTCCTGAACGCCGGCGATGACTCTCACGAGCACCCGACCCAAGCCCTGCTCGACCTCCAGGCCATCCGCCGGCGGCTCGGCCGGATCGAGGGCCTGACCCTGGCGCTCGTGGGCGACGTGCGGCACAGCCGCGTCGCGCGGTCGAACCTGCTTGCCCACTCGAAGCTCGGCAACCGCGTCATCTTCGTCGGCCCGCAGGTCTTCCTCGAGGACCTGGACGTCCAGGCCGAGACGACCACTGACTTCGACGCCGTCCTGCCCCAGTGCGACGCCGTCATGATGCTGCGCGTCCAGTTCGAGCGGCACGAGTCGCTCGTCCTCAACATCGACGAGTACGTCCGCAATTACCAGCTCACGCCGGCGCGGCTGGCGCGGGCCAAGCCGGAGGCGATCGTCCTGCACCCCGGCCCGGTGAATCGCGGCATCGAACTCACGAACGAGGTCGCCGACGGGCCGCGGAGCGTCATCCTCTATCAGACGACCTGCGGCGTGGCCACCCGGATGGCCGTGCTCAGCCTCTGCATCGGCGCCCTGGAGCGCGAGCGGGCCTGCAACGGCGAAGACACCCTGGGCCAGGAGGGGTAACGGCCGATGACCCGCATCGTGCTGGCCGGCGGCCGCNNGACGATCGTATCGCCGCCGGACCGGACGCCGTGGCGCGCCCCGGCGATACAACGCTCTCCTGCGCCGGGCGGCTGGTCGTCCCGGGCTTCATCGACCTTCACGTGCATCTCAGGCAGCCGCCGTTTTCCGATCCGCGCCACGTTCCCGACGCCGACGAACTCGCCGAGACCATCATGACGGGCGCCGCAGCCGCGGTCGCC
>PMZT01000312.1 GCA_003170085.1 Planctomycetia bacterium
GTTTTGAAGCGCCCCGTGACAGGCGGGGCCCGTGGCCTTGGGCGCCGGCACGTCGCCGGCCTCCTTCGGCGGTTTGCTCCAGATAGCCACCTGCTCGGGGGTAGGCGTGGTCTCTTCGACCACGAGGCGCTCCGGCCGCCGGTAGGCGAAAAGCGTGGCGTCCCACGGGATGTCCGAGGTTGAAACGGGCTTCTCGGCAGCCGGGGCGGCAGCGGGCTTTACCTCGGTCGGTGGGACCGGGGACTTGGTTTCGTCCGCTGCATTCGCCGGGCCGGCCAGCATTGCGGCCGACAGTACGAGAAACAGCCCCACGCGGTTGGCACGTCGTCCCGTCATCGGACGCCCTCCTTGCGCGCTTAGCCGGGTGGCATGCCCACGCGGCTGTTTGCGTGGGCATGTTCTGCCCCGGTCACACGGCATGCCCACGCAACGGACGGCGTGGGCATGCCACCCGGCGCGGGGGCGCACGGCCACGCAAAGGCGCCCGCCGCGGCGGGTGCCACCCAGTCTCAAGTGTTGCCGCCGCGCTACTTGGCCGGAATCACGTCCACAAGGCCCACGTCGACGTACTGTCCGCCCTTGGTCTGGTGGCAGTGGAGGGCGATCGTGTTCTTGCCGGATTTGAGGGCGGCCTTGCCTTCGGCCGTCATCGGCCGCGCTTCGTACTCGCTCTGGAACCCGGGCAGCTTGAGCGACATAACGCCGTTGATGTATACCTCGATATCCTCATCGTGATGCACGCGGAACTGGAGCGACGTGAACTTGCCCTCGGGCAGCGTGAACTCGCGGCGGAGCCAAATGTCGTCGGTCTTCCACTCGGTGCGGACCACCGCGCCCGGCGTTGCCCGCGTGCCGAAACCGCCCGGCCCCTTCTTCCACGCTACGTCGTCGAAGTCGGGCTTGAACCAGCCGCCGGCGGGCTTGTCGGTCGTGTACTTCCACTCGATGCCGGCCTCCTCCGACGTCGGAACGACCGTCTTGAGGACGGGCGGCGGCGGGATCTTCGAGAAATCGCCCCGGTTGGCGGCGGCCCCGCGCTCGAGGTCCACCTTGATGACCGCGCGGTCGTACGTCATCAGGCCGTTGCACTCGACCTCGCAGTCGGTCGTCTGCGTGTAGACGACGGCGCACAGGCCGGGCGTGACCTTCAACTCGTAGGCCTTTTGCAGGAGCTTCTCGTAGGTGCGGGTCAGCTCGTCCTGGTCGGCCATGCCGCGGTAGCCCCAGCTTTCTTTCTTCCAGGTATGGCCATCAATCGCCAGGCCGAGGCCGCCGAATTCGCCCAGGCAGGCGGCGCGCTTCTCATCGAGCGGCGGGCAGTTCGGATTCGGGTAGCTGTGGATGTCATGCACGTCGCCGGCGCCCTTGTCGGTCCAGCCGCTGGCGTTATTGACGAGGCGGCTCGGGTCCATCTCCTTGACCCAGCCGGTCAGGCGCTCGGTGTCGTACTGGCCCCAGCCCTCGTTGAAGACGACCCACATAATGATCGCGGGGTGATTGCGGTGCGTCTCGACCAGGGCCTTGAGTTCGGTCTCGAACTGCTTGCGGCCCTCGGCCGTCCGCTGCTCGTCCTCGGCCGTCGGGGGGATGACCTTGCCGGCGGCGTCCTTCCGCTGGCGGACCGTGTTGGTGCCGGCGGGCATGTCCTGCCATACCAGGAGGCCCAGCTTGTCGCACCAGTAGTACCANNGGCTCGACCTTGACGTGCTTGCGGGCCATGTTCATGCCGAACTTGCGGGTCATGTCGATGTCATACTTCAGGGCCGCGTCGGTCGGGGCCGTGTAAATGCCGTCGGGCCAGAACCCCTGATCGAGCGGGCCTACCTGGAAAACGAACTTGCCGTTCAGCATGAGCCGCTGGATGCCCTTCTCGTCCTTCGCCACGGCGATGCTGCGCATGCCGAAGTAGCTCGCGACCGCATCGACCACGTCGCCGCCCTTGCGCAGTTCGATCTTCAGGTCATAGAGGAACGGCGAATCGGGCGACCAGAGTTTCATGTCGGCCAGCGGGAGGATGATCTCTGTGCCGGCCTTGCCGGAGGCCTTGGCCACTTCCTTATCGCCATCGGTGGCGACGGCCGTCACCTCGGCCGCCGCATCGCCGGCCGCGAACACATGCAGCCGCAGGCACTTGCCGTCGACGCTGGGCAACTGGAAGATTTCGGTGATGTGCGTGGCGGGCACCGGCTCGATCCACACCGTCTGCCAGATGCCCGTGCAGGCGGTGTACATGATTCCACCCGGCTTGTGTACTTGCTTGCCGTGCGGCTGGAGGCCGGCGTCGGTCGGGTCGAAGACGCTCACGTCGATCTCCTGCGGGCCGCCCGTCTTCAGGGCGTCGGTGATGTCGAACGAGAACGGATCGTAGCCGCCCTTGTGCTGGCCGACCGGCTTACCGTTGACCAGGACGGCCGCGTCCCAGTCGACCGCGCCAAAGTGAATCAGGACGCGCTTGCCGGCCCAGTCCTTGGGCACGTCGAAAGTGCGGCGGTACCACAGCCGCTCCTTTTCGCTCACCGTCTTCATGACGCCCGAGAGGGCCGACTCCACGGGGTAGGGCACCAGGATCGGGCCGTCGAACTTCGCCGGCTGCGCCGCATCCTTCTCGGTGATGGCGTATTCCCACAGGCCGTTCAGGTTCTGCCAGTCCTTGCGGACCATCTGCGGCCGCGGGTACTCCGGCAGGGCGTTGTCGGGCGTCACGTCCTTGTCCCACTGCGTGCCAAGCGGCCCCTTGGCCTGCTCCCATGCCGCCGAAGCCGGGCTGCACAGGGCGAGCGCCGCACACGCCGCCACAATGAGACACGCCGGAAGTGCGAGAGCCGTAATCGAGGCAAATTCACCGCGTACCATGATCGTTTTCCTCCTGGTTGCCAGACCGTTTGCAGAACGGTTTCTTGCATCTTGTCGGAACGGATGCCCCGCCGCGCCGGGGCGAGAAAAGCTCCCTTGTCGTATCAACGGGGCGAAGAGATCGCATCGCGGGATCAGCCCGATACAAGCTTCTTCAGTTCATCCATGATCTTCTCTACGCTGACCAGCACCGTCGGGTCGGCGGCGGGTGAGTTTTTCTTGAGATCGGCGACGAATCTCTCAATTGCCTTCTGGACGCTTTCCGGGGTTGCCTGTTCTTGGAATGCCTTGAAAAATGTTCTCCAATGGGTTGCCTCAATGCCACAAATGTGTTGGAGGGCAACTTCTTTCAGGTAGTCATCCATGAGTCCTGTTCGGGAGAACCGGCCGAAGTTCTTTCCATCATCGAACTTGGGCTTGTCGCTTATTGCATCGACCTTTTGAGGGTAAGGGCCGACGTCGGTTGGGGATGTTATGTCAGAGTCAGTCTTTGCGTCCCGAAGATATCGCCAATGGTAGTTGCGGTATTGGGCCGCATACTGCGCGGAAACCACGTAGGGGTCAAAAACCCTGGGCGTGCCCGAAATGACGTTGGAGAGCGCCCAGGGAACCACCACAATGAGGTCTTGAGGGTTGCACGCCTTGGGCGTAACCTGGAATCGGAAACTTGGCTCACTTTCCTTGGCCAGCAAGTACCAGCCTTTCAACTCAAGGCCCATGATGATGTCGGTCGCATCCGCGCTCTTCCTGAGCAGAACGTCAGGAAACGTTTGGGACTGCCGGAAGAAGTGGTAAAGTTCGTACTTGTGATCGGGGTCCCACACTTCCCGCATGTCATTCAGGGTATCGACGACCTGCTGCTCGATGGTAGCGCCCAGGGCGGCAGCCAGCGTGAAGAGGTCGGTTGCCATTATGCCCGCTATGACAGTCTCTGTCTTGAAGTGCAGTGGGAGTGCCGTAACCGCGTCGCGAACACGGGTGAAAAGTTCGTAATGTTTCCATTTGGCATTAGGTTGAACTTGTACGGGAGGCGTGGGCTTAGACGGCATCGTAGGTCTCCAGGCGATTGACCGCGATTTCGTAAAACTCCCTGACAATCTCCGCGCTTACGCAGCGTCGCCCCAACTTGTGGGCCGCGACCGCGGCGGAACAAAGACCTCCGAACGGCTCCCACACGAGATCGCCGGGGTCCGAGGAGAGGCGAATGGTGAGTTGTATCAGGCGCAGGGGTTTCTGGTTTGTGTGGATGCACTTCAAGCCATTTTTCAGGCGCTCTTCGCCCCTTACGGCCGGTTCGCTCCACACATTGGTGATGCCCAGCTCGCAATAGAACTTGGCACGCATCTTGGCCCATTGTCTTGCCGTGAGGGGCCTTCTTCCGTCCAGAGAGAAGTAGGGCTTTCCCGCTGGCTCGCCGTACTTGTTGGCATAGGCAACAAGTTGCTCGAACGCCTCAATCGGCGGGTAGTACCAAAGGTGGCACTTGGTGAAATACTTCCTCGTAGCCGCATTGCGGACGCGGCAGGCTTGGTTCGTTTCGGAGAGCGGCAGGCCCGTTCTCTCCCATTCCGAGCGCAGCCATTCTTGCATGCTCACGTGCCGGCCGTTCTTGCCGAACTCGGATTCCCGGACATACTGCACACAGACTTCCGTGACAACAGGCAACTTGCGAAGGCTCTTCGTGTTGGAATTGCCCGCGGCATGGGCCATGCCCTTGTCCCAAATGTGACAGCACCGGTATAACCAGCCATGCTTCACCAACACGGGGTGAACGTTTGCCCAACCCACCTCCGTATTCCAGAACCACAAAGTGGTTAACGGCGTGGCTCCTCTTGACCATGCCGCAATATGCGGCTCATACCAAGCAGGAAGTCCCTCGGGGCGGGGCGGGTCGCCGGGAAAACCCGCCACCCCATAGGGTCCATCGGAGATTATTACCACCGGGTGGCCCCATGAGTCGTAGAGTTCGGCAACATCACCATAAGATATGGACACACCATCCCTAGTGAATGCCTCGCTTCTCGCATCCGGCAGAGTCGCAAAAAGAGACTTCATCGCAAAAACCCTCACAGAGAGGCCGCCGTGCCTTGTCAAACACAAATTCTATTGTGCGCGGGCGATACAAGCAAGAGAAGTTTTGCGAGAGTTTCCCGGGCAAGAGCTTCATTACCCCAGCCCGCGGCCGCGGTTGCGGAAGACCCTTACGGCGTTTCTTTCGTAGAGGAACATCCATAGTGGTCGCCGCGGCGACCACCCTACGTGTTTGACTTTGCGGCGCAGGCGTTTAGGATACTGGGCCGGGGAAGGATGTTTTACGCATCAGGCCGGGAGTTGACCATGAACGCACTGTGTCGGACCATCTGCGTTGCGGCCGTTTGCCTGGCCGCAGCGGGCGTCGCGGTCGCTGAGGAGGCAAAGACGGCCAATGAGGTTGCGGCAGCAAAGGCGACGGGCGAGAAGAGGCCCGCGGCAGCCGCGACGGCCGGCCCGGCCGTAACGCTCACCGGCGAGGCCCCGGCGCCCGAGGGCACGCTCGTCCTCTGGTACCGTCAGCCCGCGGCGAAGTGGGAAGAGGCCCTGCCGCTGGGCAACGGCCGCCTGGGCGCGATGGTCTTCGGCGGGCCGGCGGCGGAGCACCTGCAACTGAATGAGTCCACGCTGACGTCCGACGAGCCGGGCTACCGCGACCTTCCGCTCGATGTCCACAAGGACTGGGCCGAGATCACCGGTCTCATCGCCAAGCGGCAATACGTCGAGGCCGACCGCCTTGTGACCGCGCGGTGGCTCGGCCGCGCGTGGGCCTGTTACCAGCCGCTGGGCGACCTGTACCTGGATTTCGATCACCCCACGGCGATCCAGAACTACCGGCGCGAGCTCGACCTTTCGAGCGCCGTCTGCCGCGTGAGTTACGAGGCGGGCGGCGTGAAGTTCACGCGCGAACTCTTCGCGAGCCACCCGGATGAGGCGATCGTGATCCGCCTGACGGCTGATAAGCCCGGGGCGCTCAGCTTCCGCATCCGCCTTGAATCGCCGCACCCCACGGCCGCGACCAAGGCCGACGCCGAGGCGGCCGGCCTGGCGATGCACGGTCAGTTGCCGGGGCTTGTCCTGCGGCGGACGCTGGAGTGGGTCGAGCAGAAGAAGGACACGTGGAAATATCCGGAACTCTGGGATTTGCAGGGCAATCGCCTGCCGCAGGCCAAGCCGGTTCTCTACGGCGACGAGATCAAGGGCCGCGGCGAGTTCTTCGACGCCCGCCTGAAGGTCGAACTCAAGGGCGGCAAGATTGCGGCCGACAAAGACGCCCTGGCCGTGAGCGGGGCCGACGAGGCGGTGATTCGCTACACGGCGGCGTCGAGCTACAACGGTTTCGACAAAAGCCCCAGCCGCGAGGGCGTCGATTCCGCGAAGAAGGCCGATGGGGTTCTTCAGGCGGCGGCGAAGACGGGCTACGCCGACCTTCTGGCGCGGCACGTCAAGGACTACAAGGGCCTTTTCGACCGCGTTGCGATTGACCTCGGCGGCGCGGGGGAACTCGCTCGTCAGCCGACCGATGCCCGCCTGAAGCAGATCAGCAAAACGGACGATCCGGCCCTGGCAGCGATGTACTTCCAGTTTGGCAGATATCTCATGATCTCAGGCTCGCGGCCCGGCGCGCAGCCGCTGAACCTCCAGGGCATCTGGAACAAGGATGTCATCCCGCCGTGGGCCAGCGGCTACACGATCAACATCAACACCGAGATGAATTACTGGCCGGCCGAGGTGTGCAATCTCTCGGATTGCACCGAGCCGCTCCTGCGTATGATTCGCGAGTTGGCCGTCGACGGCCGCCGCGTGGCCAAGGAGATGTACGGCCGGCGCGGCTGGGTGGCCCATCACAACACGACGCTGTGGCGCGACGCGCAGCCGGTGGACAACGCGGCCATCTGCTCGTTCTGGCCGATGGGCAGCGGCTGGCTGTGCCAGCACCTGTGGGAGCACTACCTCTTTACCGTCGACCGCGAGTTTCTGGCCAGGGACGCGTACCCGCTCATGAAAGAGGCCGCCGCGTTCTACGTCGACTGGCTCGTCGATAACGGCAAGGGCAGGCTGGTGACGCCCGTGAGCACGTCACCCGAAAACTCGTTTTCGTATGTCGATGAAACTGGCAAGAAGCAGCGCGCGAGCGTTGCCGCCGGCGGGACGATGGACATGGCGATCATCCGCCAACTCTTCACGAACACCGTGCGCGCAGCCGAGGTCCTGGGCACCGACGCCGAGCTGCGCGGCGTGCTCCAGGATCGCCTGGGCAAGTTGCTGCCGTTCCAGGTGGGCGCCAAGGGGCAGCTCCAGGAATGGCAGGAGGACTTTGAGGAACCTGATCCGCACCACCGCCACTGCTCGCACCTCTTCGGCTTGCACCCCGGCAGCCTGATCACGCTGCGCGGCACGCCGGAACTGGCGGCGGCGGTCAAGCGGTCGCTCGAACTGCGCGGCGACGGCGGCACCGGCTGGAGCAAGGCGTGGAAGATCAACTTCTGGGCCCGCCTCGAGGACGGCGACCACGCCCACCTCATGCTCACGGGGTTGTTGGAGAAATCGACGCACCCGAATCTGCTCGATGTCTGCCCGCCGTTCCAGATCGACGGCAACTTCGGCGGCGCGGCGGGCGTGGCCGAGATGCTCCTCCAGAGCCACGCGGGCGAAGTGCACCTTTTGCCCGCGCTGCCCAAGGCGTGGCCCACGGGGACCGTCAGGGGTCTGCGGGCGCGCGGCGGGTTTGAGGTTGATATGGCGTGGAAGGAGGGCAAGCTGACCCGCGCCGCCCTCCGGGCCGGTATCGCCGGCTCGTGCAAGGTGCGCTACGGCGACAAGACGGCTGAGTTCGACGCCGTGGCGGGGCGCGAGTACGTTCTCGACGGCGAACTGAAGCGGTAGGGCGGGCAGGCGGGGTAGGGTACGCGGTGCATCAACCGGAGAGACCTTCTTATGGAACTCAGGCCATGTGGAACGACGGGCCTCAGGCTTTCAGTCCTCGGCATCGGGTGCTGGGAGTTCGGGGGAAGCGATTACTGGGGCCCGCAGAGCCAGGCGGAGGCCGACGCGGTTGTGCGGCGGGCGCTCGACCTGGGCGTCAACTACTTCGACGTGGCCGAGTCGTACAACGACGGCCGCAGCGAGGAGTGCCTGGGCCGGGCCATCAAGGGCCTGGGGCGCGATCGCCTGGCCATCGGCACGAAGGTCTCGCCGGCGAACACCGCCCCCGCGACGCTCGTGGAGCACTGCGAGGCGTCGCTCCGGCGCCTGGGCACTGATTATATCGACCTCTACATGATCCACTGGCCGATCACGCCGCGGAACGTCCCGCCGGGCGCTCCGGTGCCGGCGGCGGCCGACGCCTTCGCGGCGCTCCGGCGGCTCCGGGAGCAGGGGAAGGTCCGCCACGTGGGCGTGTCGAATTTCGGCGTCGTGGCCATGGCGGAGGCCCTGGGCTTGGGCGTGGCGCCCGCCGCCAACCAGCTCTGCTACAGCCTGCTCTCGCGGGCGATCGAGTTCGAGGTGTTGCCCTTCTGTCGCGCGCACGGCGTCGGCGTCATCGCGTACCTGGCGCTCATGCAGGGGCTGCTGACGGGCAAGTACCGGACGCTCGATGAAGTGCCGCCGCTGCACCGCCGGACGCGGCACTTCGACGGCCGGCAGTCCGGCACGCTGTGCCGCCACGGCGAGCCGGGGGCCGAGGCCGAGGTCAACGCGGCCCTCGCGGCGATTCGCGAGATCGGCCGCGAGTCGGGCCTTTCGATGAGCGACCTGGCGATCAAGTGGGCGATCGCGCAGCCGGGGATGGCGTGCGTGCTGGCCGGTTGCCGCACGCCGCAACGGGTGGAGGAGAACGCGCGGGCGACCGCGGCGCCGCTGGCGCCCGAGATCGCCAGCCGCCTCTCGGCCGCGACCGACGTGCTCAAGGCGAAGCTCGGCCGCAATTGCGACTACTGGGAGGCCGCCGCCAACGATCGAACTCGATCTGCCTGAGGACGGCTCGCGGCGGGTCACGCTGTTGCGGCGGGCTTTGAAGAGTTGCGCGGGAACATCGGCGAGCGGATGATCCCCAGGCGGGCCAGGAAAAATGTGGCCGCTGTGCGCAGGCACCCGAAACCGTAGGCCACGCTGCGCCCGAAGTTGATCGAACTGGATCCGCTCTCGTAGCTTGTGGGGCACGAGATCTCGCCGATCGTGTGGCCGAACCAGAGAATCTGGGCGAGCATCTGGTTGTCGAACACGAAGTCGTCGGAATCGGCCTCCAGCGGCAATTGCTCCAGAAGCTTGCGCGAGAAGGCGCGGTAGCCGGTGTGGTACTCCGACAATTTCGCCCGCATCAGCAGATTCTCGATGAGCGTCAGGAACCGGTTCGAGATGTATCGCCACAGCGGCATTCCGCCTTTGAGTGCGTAGCCGCCGAGAATGCGCGAGGCCAGCACGCAGGGATAGACGTCGGCGGCCAGCGACGCCAAGGCGGGAATCAGCTTCGGTGCGTACTGGTAGTCGGGATGGATCATGATGACGATGTCGGCGCCGGCCTCCAGGGCCAGCCGGTAGCACGTCTTCTGGTTGGCGCCATAGCCGCGGTTCTCGGGATGCCGGTGGGCGATCGTCTTCGGAAGCGTGCGGGCCACGGCCATCGTCTGATCGCGGCTCGCGTCATCGACCACGATCACGAGGTCAACGATCCCGTGCTCCATGACCTCGTCATACGTGCGGCGGAGTGTCTTCTCGGCGTTGTACGCCGGCATGACAACCACGACTCTCTTGTCTCGCAGCATGTGTTCCTCGCCAGGAGCCACGGTTCGACCCGGCGCATCGCGGCACGCGGGTCCGGGGGATTATAGCAGTTTCGGCGCGGCGCGGCGCGGCGATATGCTTCGCTACGAGCGGATAACCGCCGGATCCGCCGGCCGGTTATGCCGCGAGAAAACGGGTCCGTTCTGCCGATGAATCTTTAGAGCCGCCGCCGGAGACGTGGGGTGGACACCGCCCCAGTTGCGCCTGGAATGAACTGACGCCTTGCGTGGCGGCCCGTTTGCGGCCGCCTGCGAAAGGGGATCATGAAGAAACGCGAGCGTAGCGACGCGAAGCCCGCGGCGGTTATGACCCAGAAGGGCCGGGCGAAACCGAGGTCGCGCACGTCGTCGGCCAAGGTCCGGCCGAAACGCCCGCCCGTGGCGGGCGACGCCTTCCGCGACGTCTATGCCGTCGTGCTGGCCGGCGGCATCGGGACGCGGTTCTGGCCGCTCAGCACGCCCGCCAGGCCCAAGCAGTTCCTGACCGAGCTGGCGGACCGGTCGCTGTACGTCCAGACGGTGGACCGCGCGCGGCTGCTCGTACCGCCCGACCGCATCCTCATTATGACGGGGGCACCGTTTCTGGGCTTTATCCGGCAGCAGACCCCCGAGATTCCCCTCGAGAACGTGATCGTCGAGCCGCTCCGGCGCGACACGGGGCCGGCGATCATCCTGGCGGCGCTTGCAGTGGCCGCGCGGCGGCCCGACGGCCTTATGGTGGCGTTCCCGTCGGATCATTTTGTCGGCGACAACCTGGAGTTCCGCCGGACGGTGGCTGCCGCCATCGCGCAGGCGCGGTGCGGGGGCCTCGGCACCATCGGCATTCCGCCCACGTACCCGGCCACGGTGTTCGGATACCTGCGGCTGGCCGGGCCGGCCGTGCCGCTGGCTGTTCAGCGTGTCGAGCAGTTCGTCGAGAAACCGGACCGCGCCAAGGCCGAGCAGTACGCGGCTTCCGGACATTACTTGTGGAACAGCGGCATGTTCATCTGGTCGGCGGCAACGCTGGCCGCAGCCATTGACGAGTATCTGCCCAAAACGGCGCCGCTGCTCCGGCAGATCGTGGCCGCTTACGGCACCAGCAAGTTTGCCAAGACCTTCGCCCGGCTGTATCCCAAGTGTGAAAGCATCAGTGTCGATTACGCGGTGCTGGAGCCGCGCTCGGCCCGCGGCGAGCAGCAGTCGAACATTTTCTGCATTCGCGCCGGCTTCGGCTGGAACGATCTGGGCTCCTGGTCGGCCCTGCATGAACACCGCATGATAACCGCCAAGAGCGATCGCGAACGCGGCAACCA
>PMZT01000210.1 GCA_003170085.1 Planctomycetia bacterium
GTGCCCAACACCGGCGCGATGGTCGAGCTCTCGAGCAAGTTCGGCGCCGCCCCCGGCGAGGCCATCGACCTCATCCGCGCCGCCTTCGACGCCGGCCTCGTCGTCGAGGGCCTCAGCTTCCACGTCGGCAGCCAGTGCACCAATTTCGAGAACTACGTCCAGGCGCTGCACCTGGCCGCCGGCATCTTCATGGAAGCCTGGGGCAGCGGCTTCAACCAGGTGAAGATCCTCGACATCGGCGGCGGATTCCCCGCCCACTACGACAAGAACGTCAAGCCATTCCGCGAGCTGGCGCACCGCCTCAACTTCGAGTTCGACCGCCTCTTCCCCAAGCACATCGAAATCCTGGCCGAGCCGGGGCGATTCATGGTCGCCACCGCCGCGACGCTCGTGGCCAAGATCGTCGGCAAGGCCGTCCGCGATGGCAAGACGTGCTATTACATAAATGATGGCGTCTACCACACATACAGCGGGATCATCTTCGACCACTGCCACTACCCGGTGAAGGCCTTCAAGCGCGGCCCGGCGCAGGTCTCGGCCGTCTATGGCCCCACCTGCGACGCCCTCGACACGATCTCGCTGGCCGAGGAGCTGCCCGACCTGGAGCTGGGCGACCTCGTGTACAGCGAGAACATCGGCGCCTACAGCCATGCGTCGTCCACGTACTTCAACGGCTTTCCGCCGGCGAAGGTCGTGCACATCAACCAGTAGGCGGGTCGGCCCCGACGACCGCGTTTTTCGCTCTAACGGAGCCAAAACGCGCTCCGAGTATATATTCGCCCCCCTTTTTCCCCGAATCACGCCTCATGCCGCCAAAACCACCTAAATTCGCCGGCCCGTGTCGCCGATATACAGTAGGTACCGGGCAACCAGGGTGCCCGGCCCTGCTTGAGTAACGGAGACGCTATGGACGCGTGGGATCTTTCAGCCAGCCTCGTGCGGCTCGTGATTCTCCTGGGGGCCATGGTGGGTCTGCCCTTCCTGCGCCGGTGGGTGGGGGGGCCTTTGAAGGCCTACCTGGTTGCCTTCGGCGGCCTCCTTTTCGTGTCGATGGCCGAGGCCGTCCAGTTCTGGCAACTGGTAGTCCAGACGGATTACCGGCCGCCCGGCATCGCCTGGGACACGCTGTGCACCCTGTCGACCGGCTATGTGGCCATCCTGCTGGGTCTGCTCATGTGGATCCGCGACCTGCGGAGAATACGCGACGAGCTCCAGCGCTCGAACCTGACGTTGCAGGAGGCGGCCGCCACCGACTTTCTGACGGGCCTCCTCAGCCGCCGCCAGGCGTCGTTCCTGCTGGATTTTGAGACCGCCCGGGCACGCCGGAGCGGGCGCCCCCTCGGCTTCATCATGATCGATCTCGACCTCTTCAAGCAGGTCAATGATACGTACGGCCACCTGGCCGGCGACGCCGTCCTCGTGCACGTCGGGCAGCTCCTCAAGAGCCGCCTGCGCGCCAGCGACATCGTCTGCCGCTACGGCGGCGAGGAGTTCCTCGTGCTGCTGCCGGATGCGACCTATGAAAACACGACCGATCTGGCCAACAGCCTTCGGAAGCTGCTCGAGGAGAGCCCCACCCGGTACGGCGACAACGAGATTACGATCCGCGCCAGTTTCGGCGTGGCCGTGAGCCACATCGACGGCGGGGTGACGGCCCAGGATGCCATCACCCGGGCCGACGCCGCCCTCTACGCCGCCAAGGCCCTCGGCCGCAACCGCGTGGTCAGTTGGGAGGAGATCGCCCCGCGGACCGCGGCGGCGACCGTCGGCAAGAATTGATTATCCCATCGTGGCGGAAATCGATTGATTTGCCGCACCGCCTCAGGCCGACATTCTAAGTAGATATATTGTCCATCCCAGCGCAAGGGGCCGCACGGACTCATGGGGGCGGCCCCCGCTTTTCCCCTCGAACTCATCCGATCTTGAACTCGCCCGCCACGTCCTTCGAGTCCTTGTATCCGATGCGGCAGGCCTTGACGTGCAGCGTCGTGCTCGACGCCAGCTTGATCGGCCCCGTGTAGAGGTTCCAGTGGACGCCGCCTTCTTCCTGCCCCGCCGCCTTCCCGGCCTTCTTGGCAGCCTTGCGGGCGCCCTTCTCGCCGGCCTCGCCCGCGGCACCGGCGGCGCCGGTGTCGGTCCGCCACACGATTGACGACCCCTCGGTCGCGCACGTCACGGTCACCTCGATCGGCCCCGGGAACGTGCCGCCGGCGGGCTTGGCCACGGGGTCGGCCGTCACGGCCCACGTGCCGCCGGGCCGCATTCGCTCCTTGAGCTGCTCCTCCGGCATCGGGCCGGTGTCGTGGATGTCCTTCATCCATTGCTCCAGGACGCCGCGCATCCGCTTCAGCGTTTCCTCGTGCTCGGGCTTGCCGGCGAGGTTGTTGATCTCGTGCGGGTCGGCCAGGGTGTCGTATAGTTCCTCGGGCGGCTTGGTGGGCTCCATGAAGAGTTTCTGCGGCGCCGTGAGCTTGCCCTCGGCCGCCAGGCGCCGGATCTCCTGCATGATCGGCATTTTCTCGGCGTAAGCGATGAGCTGTGCGTACGGTTTCTCGGGCTGGAAGTTCTTGACGTACTTGAACCGTTTGTCGCGGACGGCCCGGATAAGGTCGTAAGTCTCGTCCATGCGGTCGCGGCCGGCAAAGATGTACTCGCGCGGGTTGGCCTTGTCAGGGCCGAAGAAGATCTGCCCCTGGAAGTGCTTCGGCACCGGCACGCCCGCCAGCGAGAGCATCGTCGGCGCCAGGTCAATCCAGCTCGCGAGATCGTCGCACGTCGTGCCGGGCTTCACTTTACCTGGCCAGCGGATGATCAGCGGCACGCGGATGCCCGCATCGTACGGCCACCGCTTGGCGCGCGGCATGCCGCGCCCGTGATCGCTCAGGACCACCACGATCGTGTTCTCGACGAGGCCCTCGTCGTCGAGCTGCTTCAGGACCTGGCCGATCCGCGTGTCGAGCTTCGTGATATTATCGAAATACTTCGCCCACGTCCGCCGGACGATCGGCGTGTCGGGGTAGTACGGCGGCAGGACGATCTTCTCGGGATCGTGGTCGAGCTTGCCTTCGCTGTTCCAGTGCTGGCTCTCGTGCGTGACGATGATGTCGTAGACGGCGAAAAACGGCTGGCCCTTGGCCCGCTGGTGAAAGTCGGCCTGCTCGTGGCAGCCGTCCCAGGCCGACAACGGCGCGGGGAAGTTGTAGTCGGTCTTCGCCCAGTTCGTGCAGTAGTACCCGCCCGCCCGCAAGTACTCGCTGAAGACCCGGACCTCGGCCGGCGGCACGCAGCTTGAACGCATGTGCTGCGCGCCGATCGACATCGGGTACATGCCCGTGACGATTCCCGCGCGGCTGGGGGCGCACACGCCGTAGGTCGTGTAGGCGTTTGTGAAGCGGACGCCCTCGGCGGCGATCCGGTCGATGGAGGGCGTCCTGGCCTCGGGCACGCCGTAGCAGCCGAAGTCGGGCGAGGAGTCCTCGCAGATGAACCAGACGATGTTTGGCCGCGCAGCCCCGGTGCCCGCCCCACCACGTCGAAGATCCGCCGCGGCGGAGCGGGTCTCCGCCGTGGCGGAGCGGGTCTCCGCGGCGGCGGGTGCCGGCGCGGGCGACGTCGCTTCAGCGGCCACAATCGTGGGCGCCAGCGCCGAGAGCGCCGCCCCGGTGGCCGTGTGCCTCAGGAACTCGCGACGGGTGATCGGACTCATGTGGCCTCCTTGCGCCATGACGGCATGTGTTTAGTATGACAGCGCTAGATTCCAACTGAGCACGGCGGGTAAACAGTGGCCGTGCCACCCATCCCCCAAGTCAGGTTTGCAAGGCGCGCCGCTGCACACACGCGTCGGGAGACCATCGGACTAAAACGCAACCTCGCGGAAGAGAAGCATGAACGACAGCACCCAGATGTACGTGAGGATGCGGCTGACGATGTCCATCGACATGCGCGTGTGGCGGTAGTGGAACCAGTTGGCCAGGAGGTTCACGATCGCCAGGCCCACGACGATCTTGCCGACGCCGCCGAAGTACCAGCGGATCTGCTCGACGCTACCCCATAGGTACAGACCCACATTGAAGGCCGTGCCGGCCAGCGGCACGATGAGCATCACGAGGCCCAGGATCACCATGAGCTTGACGTTTTTCTGGCGCTCGTCGCCGGAGTCTTGCGGGGGGGAGGTCGTCACGGGTTACTTGCCTCCCGCTGCCGGGGCCTTGGCGGGCGCCGTCGCAGGCGCGGCAGGCGTAGGCGTGGCGGGCGCCGGTGTAACAGGCGCAGCCGGTGCCGGTGCGCCAGGCACGGGTGCGCCAGGCGCTGGTGCGGCGGCTCCCGGTGCCGCCATCGGCGGGGGCGTCGCGGGCTGCGGGTTCCGGATCTGGTTGAGCGTCTTATTCCACAGGGCCACCTGGGTCTTCTGGTAGCCTTCCCACGTGCTCAGCGGCACCGTGATGACGGTCGGCGTTTCGGGCTTGTCGCCCAGGAGGAGCACGCGCACCTGCTTATCGGAGTGAGCATCGTACGGCGGACCGTCGCTCAGGACCATCAGGGTGGCCGGCCATTGCGGCTTCTTGATGTTGATGTCGGGCGTCAGGATGTACGTGACGGTGCCGGGCGTCACGAAGTACGCCGGGCAGGTCAGGTCGGAACTGCGCAGGTAGCCGTCCTTGACGAGGGCCTCCAGCTTGTTGGGGAAGGCGCCGTCGTGCTTGTCGGCATAGGTGCGGAGGGCAAGGCTGATGCGCTTCATGTTCTCTTCGCACGGCGGGCGCGACAGATACAGGAGAAGGCCCGCGATGGCTCCGACCGCGAAGATGAGGGCGAGACCCGCGCCGCCGGCCATGCCGATCTGCGCCAGGTTCTTGCCGCCCCGCTGGCCGCGGCTGCGCCGGATGCTCTGGTAGGCGCGCAGGCCCATGATGCAGCCGACGAACGAGAAGATCGCGCCGAAGAACATACCGATGCCCCACGGCCATATGCCACTCAGGCAGATCACAAGGCACGCCACAACCGCGAAGCCCCCGA
Organism: Planctomycetia bacterium; assembly: GCA_003170085.1. Classification (GTDB taxonomy): domain Bacteria; phylum Planctomycetota; class Phycisphaerae; order FEN-1346; family FEN-1346; genus FEN-1346. The sequence goes on from PMZT01000210.1 coordinate 5,017, forward strand.
GCGCGAGGCTGACGACCGCCAGCGTCTCCAGCGGCGGCACGATCTCGACGCTCTCGCCGTCGACCTTGACCGTCGTGGCCCCCGGCCGCGCGACTTCCTGCACGCCGCGCACCGGCGTGGCCTCGCCCTTCTTCGGGACCTTCAGGTCCTGGCCGCACGTGGGGCACCGCATGGCGCGGTTGGCAAACGCCTCGTCCACTTCCATGCGGCCTTCGCACTTCGGACACCGAAAACGAATCATCGCCTGGAACTCCTCGCCCCTATTCGTTCGCGATCACCGACTCGCTGTAGCCCGCGGCAAACTGGATTCCCGACCACGCCAGCAGGCCGATGCTCACGAGCGGCATCGCAAGGAATCGTATGAAGTACAGCGCCTGTTTCCAGAAGTCGCCCGTGTCGCCCTGGAGGCGGGCGGCGTGGGCCGCCGTCAGTTTTGCGAATTCGTAGAACGAACTCACGTGGATGTCCTGCAGGAAACTGTCCCACGGCAGGATCGTCGCCAGGAACAGCAGCATCAGGAACAGGGCGTTCGTCAGTTGCCGGATCCCCGCCAGCCGCCCCAGCAGGGCGATCTGGAGGTACAGGAACAGCGACGCCGCCAGCAGCAGCGAGAAGATCGTGCCGATGACGCGCAGCGGCCGCAGGATCTGCATCGTCATATCATGGTACTTGGCGGCCTGAAGGCGGCGCTCGACGGGCGTCGGCGGGGCTCGTTCCGGCAGCGGCGTCTCGGCCTTGCCCTCGATCTTGCCGGTCGTTTCGCCCTCTTTCGACGGCGCCGCGGCCGGCGGCGCTACCGACTTCTCGGCCGACGCGGGCGCTGCGGCCTTCTCGGCCGGCGCCGCGGGGACCTCGGAATCCTTGGATGCCGACCGGGCAGAGCCGGCCGGGACGCCCATGAAGT
>PMZT01000027.1 GCA_003170085.1 Planctomycetia bacterium
TACTCGCGGCTGATGAACCCGACGAACGACGTGCTTGAGAAGCGGCTGGCGGCGATGGACGGCGGCATCGGCGGCCTGGCCTTCGCCAGCGGGCAGGCGGCCATCACGGCGTCGCTCCTGACGATCACGCACACCGGCCAGAACTTCATCTCGTCCACCAACCTCTACGGCGGCACCTGGACGCTCTTCACCCAGACGTTCAAGAAACTGGGCATCGAGGTGCGGTTCTTCGACCCGCTGCGCCCCGAAAAGATCGCCGACCTCGTCGATGAGAACACGCGGGCGGTGTACATCGAGGTCGTGGGGAACCCGAAGAACGACGTGCCGGATTTCCGCAAGATCGCCGACATCGCCCACAGCTACAGCCTGCCGGTGATCGCCGATAACACGGTGCTGACGCCCATCCTGCTGCGCCCGATCGAGCATGGGATCGACATCGTCGTCTACTCGACCACGAAGTTCCTGGGCGGCCACGGCGTGCACGTCGGCGGCGCGATCGTCGATAGCGGCAAGTTCGTGTGGGCCGACACGCCCAAGAAATGGCCCGAGTTCACCGCGCCCGACGAGGCGTACCACGGCATCATCTTCACCGAGGCGCTGAAGCCGCTGGGCAACCTCTCGTATATCCTGCACATCCGCACGCACTGGCTGCGCGACACCGGCGCCTGCATGAGTCCGTTCGCCGCGTTCCTGTTCCTCCTGGGGGTCGAGACGGTGCACCTCAGGATGGAGCGGCATTCGCAAAACGCGCAGCAGGTGGCCGAGTGGCTCTCGAAGCACCCGGCGGTGGAGTGGGTGAACTACCCCGGCCTGCCGAACCACCCGTCGCACGCCAACGCCCGCAAGTACCTGAAGAGCGGCTGCGGGGCGATCATCGGCTTCGGCATCCGCGGCGGGCAGGCGGCGGGCGTGAAGTTCATCAACCACGTGAAGCTGGCGAGCCACCTGGCGAATATCGGCGACGCCAAGACGCTGGTGATCCACCCGGCCTCGACCACGCACTCGCAACTCACGCCCCAGGAACAGGTGGCCACCGGCGTGACGCCGGAGTTCATCCGCCTGTCGGTGGGGATCGAGGACGTGGCGGACATCCTGGCCGACCTTGACCAGGCCCTGAAGGCGGCGCAGGCGTAGAGGCGAAAAGGCCGAACGCGGCCCAAGCGGCGGCCGATTCGGCGCATCATCAGATGGCACCGTGGCCGTGTGGCCCAACCGGATAACGCCACCACTCGGTAGGTTGCTCCCGGCCCTGATTGAGGTATAATCCTGAAAGCGGCTTGCGGCGCGGCCGAAGAGCTGGACGGCGTTGCCGGTGGCGTGGTTCGCAGGGCGAGAGGACAGCAGACGTTCGTTGCCGGGGGTTAAGCGATGAAGCGAACGCGAGTGTACGTTGACACTTCGGTGATCGGCGGCTGCTTCGACAAGGAGTTTGCCGCGGAGAGCCGGGCCGTGGTGCAGGCGGCGAGGGAAGGGCGGTTCGTGCTGCTGCTCTCGGATCTCATGGCGGCCGAAGTGGAAGCCGGGCCGCCTGTGCTGCAGGGCGTGCTGAAGGACTTGCCGGAGGGATCGTCCGAGCGGGTCGCCATCAGCGAGGAGTCCGAGCGGTTGCGCGACGCCTACCTGCTCGCGAAGGTTGTCGGCCCGGCTCACGCCAAGGATGCCCATCACATTGCCCTGGCAACGGTGGCGCGGGCGGACCTGGTGGTGAGTTGGAACTTCAAGCACATCGTGCATTGGGACAAGATACGGGGTTTCAACGCCGTGAATCTGCTGCAAGGGTATGCGGCGATTGAGATTCGCTCGCCGCAGGAGGTCATATAGATGAAGAAGGCCAAAGAATTCGACTGCGTTCGCATGAAGGACGAGATTCAGGCCCGCTTGACCCGCCAGTGGCGTGGCCTGACGGACGCGGAGATACGCGAGCGCATCCAGCGGAAACTGGCCACGTCCAAGAGCCCGATCGCACAACTTTGGCGGAAGTTGCAGGCCCGCGACGAAAAGGCGGCGAAGACTGTCGCCGCGCAGCGGCCCGCCCGGCGGTCGCGGAGGGTGCGCAGTCCTGCGTAAAGGCTCGAATGGCCAGGTGACGGTGATGTGATTGGCCGGGGGCTACGATGGTGCATACTGGCCTTATCTTACTGGCCATTGTCCCGTGGCTCGTCATTGGAATCGCCGGCCTGTTCTATCCCCGATGGATACAGGCGATGGCAATCTGGTCAGCAAGTCATCGGTGGAAGCCTCTTAGAAGTGCTTGGGTCTTGCAGTTCGTCAGTTCTAAGGGCTACGTGGTCTATGTGCGGGTGATGGGCCTTCTCGCATTGTTAGCTGGTGTTTTCATGCTGTGGGTTGTGATCGTGAGCTCTTGATGGGGTCCGCTCATTCCTCCGAAACCGCGTATCCTTCTCCCAATCGCTGCGTTTAAGCAGGGTGCGGCGCGGGCGTAGCGGCGCACGAGGAGAGATTATGCCGAGGATGCGAACGAGAGGGCCGGGGCTCCGCGTGGGCGTCCAAGCGGCGCCACGGCTGGGCGTTCCTACGATGGCGCTTACGCTGGTGGCTTTGGCGCTGGCGGCAACGCTGGCCCTGTCCGCCCCCGCGCGTGCCGCCGATCAGCCGCAATGGGGCGAGCGGTTCACGCGAAACATGGTCTCGGCCGAGACGAATCTGCCCGACACGTTCGACCCGGCCACGAGCAAGAACATCAAATGGGTGGTCGAGATCGGCAACGAGACGCACGGGACGCCCGTCGTGGCCGGCGGCCGCGTGCTCATCGGCACCAACAACGCCGTGCCGCGCGATCCCCGGCACAAGGGCAACCGCGGCGTTCTCATGTGCTTCGACGAGAAGGACGGCCGGTTCGTCTGGCAGCTCGTCGTGCCCAAGCTCGACCGGATGGCCCCCCCGGAAGACACCTCTCCCGACATTCTTCTCGACTGGGCGAGCGCCGGCATCTGTTCGCCCGCCACCGTCGAAGGCGACCGCATCTATATCGTCAGTAACCGCGGCGAGGTCATGTGCCTGGACCTCCAGGGCATGGCTAACGGCAACCAGGGGCCGTTCATGGACGAGGGCCGGCACATGGCCCCTCCGGGCCAGCCCGCGATGGAGGTCGGGCCGCTCGACGCCGACATCCTGTGGCTGTTCGACCTCATCAAGGGCGCGGGCATCTGGCCGCACGATTCCGCCCACGCGTCGATCCTCCTCGACGGGCCGTTCCTGTATGTCAATACGTCGAACGGCGTCGATAAGACGCACCGCGTGGTCCGCCGGCCCGACGCGCCGATCCTGGCGGTGTTCGACAAGGCCACGGGCCGCTACCTGGCCCGCGACGGCCTGAAACTGGGCGACCGGATCGTCCATTGCGCGTGGTCGTCGCCGGCCCTGGGCGAGGTGGGCGGCCGCAAGCTCGTCTTCTTCGGCGGGCCGGACGGCGTTTGCTACGCCTTCGAGGCCCTGAAAGACCTGCCGCCGCCCGGCGAACCGCTGACCCTCAAGAAGGCCTGGTGGTTCGACTGCGACCCTACGGCTCCGAAGGAGGATACGCATAAATACATGCACAACCTCAAGGTCAGCCCGTCGAACATCCTGGGCATGCCGGTCTTGCACAAGAACCGCGTGTACGTGGCCGGCGGCGGCGACATCTGGTGGGGCAAGAATGAGGCGTGGCTCAAGTGCATCGACGCCGCGGGCACCGGCGACATCACCAAGACCGCCGAGGTCTGGACCTATCCCTTGCGGATGCACTGCTGCTCCACGCCGAGCATCTCGGGCGGCCTCCTCTTCATCACCGATTGCGGCAAGACCATTCACTGCATCGACGCCGAGACCGGCAAGCCCTACTGGACGCATGAGGCGGGCGGCACGTTCTGGGGCTCGACCCTTGTGGCCGACGGCAAGGTCTATGCGGGTACGAAGAAAGGCGAGTTCTTGATCCTTGCCGCCGCCAGGGAGAAGAAGGTTCTGGCCACGGTCAGACTGGATAGCGGGATCTCGGGCACGCCCGTGGCGGCCAACGGCGTGATCTACGTCGCCACGCAGTCGAAGCTGTACGCGATCGCGAAGAAGGCGGAGTAGCCCGCGCGAAAGATTTTACCGCGGAGAAAAACGGAAAACGACAGATTGCACCGCAGAGGCCGCTGAGAACGCAGAGAAAAACAGAAACGGCGGACTGATTTGGAAAGAGGGAAAAGACAACAACAGAAACGATTAAGACTACAACGCTATGAATTTCAACCGACAAGCCCCGTCGGGGCGTCTTTTTTAGCCCAGGGCGAAGACGAAGTCGAGCCCTGGGTAAGCGTGGCCCCGTGCAGGGTCAAGCCCCATCGGGGCGCCTTGGCGGACGATTGGCAGCGGGACCCGGTGGCCCAAGGCGCCCCGATGGGGCTTGAGAGCCGAGTTTCCTATGCTGACCCAGGGTTCGGGCTCCGCCCTTCACCCTGGGCTAAAAAAGACGCCTCTACGAGGCTGACGGCCCAAGGTTGACGGCCCGCGGCTGACGGCCCGCGGCTGACGGCCCGCGGCTGACGGCCAAGGGATGTGTGCCAACACTTTCCGGCAACCCGGTTGCAGCGGACTACCTTTCCGTTTTTCCTCAGTATGTAAGTCGTTGTTGTTTTCCCCCAATTCATCCGTTTTTGCTGTTTTTCTCTGCGTTCTCAGCGGTCTCTGCGGTGAATCCGTTGCCGTTTTTCTTTGCGTGCTTTGCGGTAAAACCGAACGGCCGAAGGCGCGCGGCCACGAAACCCGCGCGGTTATGTTTGACACTCCCCGGCCGATTGGTACCATGTTCTGATGCGGTCTTGGCACGCCGCGATAGCACACTCTGCCGGTGTTGGCACAACTTCCGGAGAAACGCCATGGCGCAGGGGCATCTTACCCGGCGGGACGTTCTCGCCCTCGGCGGCGCTGCGCTTGGCGCCGTCGGCCTCTCCGCCTGTGGTTGTGCCTCCGGCGCCCCCGAAACGAAGGAGACCCGACCGATGAAAGTGCGCTTTGGCCTCAATCTGCTCCTCTACACGGCCGCATTCACGAAGGACCGTGTCGACCTCATCCCGAAGGTCGCCGATTTCGGCTACGACGGCGTCGAGGTCCCGTTCAACGACCTGAGCCTGCTCGACGCCAAGGCCACGCGGGCCGCGTGCCAGAAGGCGGGCGTCGGCCTCACGGCGTGCTCGGTCCTCCTGCCGGGGATGAACCTGTGTAGCGAGAAGGCCGAGGAGCGCCAGGCCGGCGTCGCGCAGATCAAGAAGATGATCGACATCACGGGCGAGATGGGCGGCGAGGCCGTCGGCGGGCCGATCTATTCGCCCGTCGGCCTCCTGACGCGCAAGGCCCGCACCGCCGAGGAGTGGAAGTGGTGCGCCGAGGGCCTCCGCGCCGCGGCCGATCACGCCGAGAAGGCGAAGATCATGCTGGCCATCGAGCCGCTCAACCGCTTCGAGACCTACGTCTTCAACACCGACGCCGACGCCACGGCGATGGCCCGCGAAGTCGGCAGCCCGTACCTGAAGGTCCAGATCGACACGTTCCACGCGAACATCGAGGAGCGCGACACGGCCGCCGCCATCCGCGCCACCGGCCCCATGATCGGCCACTTCCACGCCAGCGAAAGTTACCGCGGCACGCCCGGCACCGGCCAGGTGAAGTGGAAGGAAGTCTTTGCGGCCCTGAAGGACGTGAACTACGGCCGCTGGATCACGATCGAGAGCTTTGCGTCGGGCATCCTTGACCTGTGCGCCGCGGCGTGCATCTGGCGTCCGATTTACGAGTCGCCCGATGCCCTGGCCAAGGACGGCCTCAAGTTCCTGAAAGAAATGGCCCGCACGGCGTAAGCCGCCGTAGGAGCGAGGCCGCACTTAGCCGCCGGGCTCGCCCGGCACGTATGAGGAGAGCAACATGGTTGCAAAATCGGTGAAGGAACTCAAGACGGTCAGCTCCAAGGTCCGCCCGGTGATCGACGCGGCCCTGAACGCGGGCGGCGGCGTGCTGCGCTTGGCCCCCAACTGGGTGCCCCGGTCGTTTCTCCAGCCGGGCCTCAGGCTGAAGCTGCACCCGGCCGACACCTACGCCTACGGGCTGAACCGCGGCGGCATCGACGAGCGGTGGTTCGCCTCCACGACCGAGGCCGCCAACGAGGGCCGCGTGCCCGACGAGGGCCTCTCGTACGTCGTCGTGGGCAACCAGCGCGTGACCCTGCGCGACGCCGTGGCCGACGCCGGCGCGGCCCTCGTGGGCGCCGACCTCTGGAAAAAGTACAAGCGCTGGCCGGTCTATTCCAAGTTCTTCGATAACATGGGACCCATTCCGCACCACATGCACCAGAGCGAGGAGCAGGCCAGGAAGGTCGGACAGGAAGGCAAGCCCGAGTCGTACTACTTCCCCGCGCAGCACAACAACGTGGGCAACAACTTCCCGTACACGTTCTTCGGGCTGAACCCGGGCACGACGAAGGCCCAGGTCCGCAAGTGCCTTGAGGACTGGAACAAGGGCGACAACGGCATCCTGAACCTCTCGCAGGCGTACCGGCTGTGGCCGGGCACGGGCTGGTTCGTCCCGCCGTGCGTGCTGCACGCCCCGGGGTCGCTGTGTACGTACGAGCCGCAGTGGGGGTCCGACGTGTTCGGCATGTACCAGAGCCTGGTCGAGGGCCGGGAGGTGCCGTGGTCGCTCCTGGTGAAGGACATGCCGCCCGCGAAGCACCACGATCTGGACTTCATCGTCGACCAGCTCGACTGGGAGCAGAACACCGATCCGAACTTCAAGGCCAACCATTACCTCGAGCCGGTGCCCGTGGCCGACACCTGCGCCGAAGGCTACATGGACAAGTGGATCTGCTACGGCCGCATGAACGGATGGCAATGCGTTACGGCCAAGGAGCTCACCGTGAAGCCGGGCGTGAAGGTCACGGTGCGCGATAACGGCGCCTATGGCCTCATCACCGTTCAGGGCGAGGGCCGGATCAACAAGCTCCGCCTGAATTGCCCCAAGCTCATCCGGTTCCACGACCTGACGGAAGACGAGGCCTTCGTGACCGAAGAGGCGGCCCGCGCGGGCGTCGTGTACGAGAACACCTCGGCCACCGAGCCGCTCGTCGTGCTGCGGTACTTCGGCCCCGAAGTGAACCCCGATGCCCCCGACGTCGGCGGCAAGAAGCCGAAGGCGAAGGGGCGGAAGTAATCGTCATACGAACCAGAAAAGGAGCACCCGTATCATGGCCACAAAACATCCGAACAACTTCCCGAAACTCCACAACGCGGCGTGGCCGGGCGTCGTCGGCAAGGGCGAGGGCTCGGAGTCCCCGATTCCGCTCGACACGATGCTCGACCTCACGGCCGCCGCCAGGGCCGACGGCGTCAAGTTCGACGGCGTCGACCTCTTCCTGTTCGCCCCGCACGTCGACATAGATGCCTCCGATGATGACCTGAAGAAGCTGGCCGACAAGGTGCGGGCGCGCGGCCTCGTGATCGGCTCGGTCGTCGCGCCGGTCTGGCCGCCCACGGGCGGCGGGTCGGCCGCGGACGATGCGTCGGGCCGCAAGAAGTTCATCGGCCAGGTCCGCAAGGGCTGCCGCATCGCCAAGAAGCTGCGCGACCTGGGCGTGCGGCCGTACGGCATCGTGCGGATCGACTCGGCCTGCGGCCCCGCCGACTGGGCGAAGGACCCCGACGGCAACACCCGGCGCATCGCCGAGACCTTCCGCGAGGCGTGCACGGTGGCCGAGGAGTTCGGCGAGCGCCTGGCCGCCGAGGGCGAGATCTGCTGGGGCGGCATGCACTCGTGGAAACAGATGGTCACGCTCCTTGAACTCGTCGGACGCCCCCAGACGTGCGGCTTTCAGGCCGACATGGCCCACACGATGCTCTATCTCATGGGCTACAACGCCCCCGAAGATGCGATCCTCGCCAAGGACGCCGACCTGAACGACAAGGCCGTGCTCGACGAGGGCCTGAAAAAGTTGACCGCGGCCCTCCGGCCGTGGACGATCGACATGCACATCGCGCAGAACGACGGCTCCGTCCATGGCTCGGGCACGCACGACAAGACCGGCCGCCACTGCCTGCCGAACGATCCGAACGGCAAGCTCGACATCCCGCGCCACGCGGCGTTCTGGATGCGCGACGAGACGGGCAAGCTTACGAAGGCCTTCAAGCACGTGTGCTGGGATGGCTGCATGTTCCCCAACGCCGTGATGATGAAGCCCGACACGTGGAACTCGATCCTTGCCGCCATGGTCGCCGTTCGCGACGCCCACGGCTGGAAGGCGAAATAAAGGGGTGGCATGCTTTCGCTTGAGGGTGCCATGCTTTCGCTTGCGAAAGCATGTTCTGGATAGCGGGGGGTGCCGCGCCGCGGCGGGCGAAAGCACGCCCCCGGGCCGCGAACGACCATGCTTTCGCAACGGCGCGAAAGCATGGCACCCACAAGAACTAATGTTCACGCACCACTAGACAACAGGAGCGCGTACCATGGCAAAGAAACCGCTGAACGTCGGCCTGATCGGTTATGGCTTCATGGGTCGAACCCATTCGAACGCCTATCGCAAGGTCAACCACTTCTTCGACCTCGAGTACCAGCCGGTCCTGAAGGTGATCTGCGGCCTGGTCGACGCCGAGGCCAGGGCCTTTGCCGCCAAGTGGGGCTACGAGTCGCACGCCACCGACTGGCACGCCGTGATCGACCGCAAGGACATCGACCTTGTTGATATCTGCGTGCCCAACAATCGCCACGCCGAGATCGCCATCGCCGCCGCCAAGGCCGGCAAGATGATCCTCTGCGAGAAGCCGCTGGCCCTGAACGCGGCCCAGGGCAGGAAGATGGTCGAGGCGGTCGAGAAGGCCGGCGTGCCCAATCTCGTCTCGTTCAACTACCGGCGCGTGCCGGCCGTCACGCTGGCCAAGAACCTCATCGACGAGGGCCGCCTCGGCAAGATCTTCCATTACCGCGCCAACTTCCTGCAGGACTGGACCATCTCGGCCGACGTGCCGCAGGGCGGCATGGCCACGTGGCGGCTCGACATCAAGGCCGCCGGCAGCGGCGTGACCGGCGACCTCCTGGCCCACTGCATCGACACCGCACTCTGGCAGAACGGCCCGATCACCGACGTCAATGCCCTGACCGAGACGTTCATCAAGGAACGCAAGAACGTCGAGACCGGCAAGGTCGAGCCCGTGGGCATCGACGACGCCTGCACGTTCTTCTGCCGCTTCAAGAACGGGTCGATCGGCAACTTCGAGTCCACGCGGTACGCGCGCGGCCACAAGGCCCTGTACACGTTCGAGATCAACGGCGAGAATGCCTCGATCCGGTGGGACCTGCACGACCTGCACCGCCTGCAGTGGTTCGATCACAAGGATGAGAGCAAGCTGCGCGGCTGGCGGTCGATCCACGTGACCGACGCGGGCGGCGACCATCCGTACATGAATCACTGGTGGGTGCCGGGCCTCCAGATCGGCTACGCCGAGTCGTTCGTGCACCAGCTCGCCGATTTCCTTGGCGCGGTGGCCGCCGGCAAGCCCCCCTCGCCCTCGTTCCGCGAGGCGCTCGAGACCCAAAAGGTCTGCGACGCGGTCCTGAAGTCCGGCAAGTCGGGGCGGTGGGTGAAGGTGTAACGCCGCATCATACGTATAATAGCAAGTGCCTGGTGCCATGCTTTCGCGCTGTTGCGAAAGCATGGTCGTTCCGGCCGCGGGCACGTCAACGTGGGCTAATACGACAACGCAACGTGTGACTTTACGCGGCGGGTGCGGAGACCCGCCACGCAAAGTTGCGTCATGGCATTATGGAAGGCGCCCTTTACAAGCCACCGCATGGAGAGCTGAGCATGGATCAGATGCTGAAAGAGGCCGTGGCCCTCGTTACCGGCGCCGCGGGTGCCATCGGCAAGGGCATTGCCGCCGACTTCTGCCGCGAGGGCGCCAAGGTCTTCATCACCGACCTCGACCCGAAGGCCGTCGATGCCGCGGTGGCCGAGATCAAGGCCGGCGGCGGTCAGTGCGCGGGCCTTGCCGCCGACGTGACCGACGAGCGCGGCGTGCAGGCCGTGGTCGAGGCCGCGAAGAAGGCGTTCGGCGGCCGGATCGACGTCCTCGTCAACGTGGCCGGCATCGTGGGCCAGGGCAAGGTGGAGGACCTCACGGCCGACGAGTGGGACCGCATCTTCGCCGTCAACTGCAAGGGCACGTTCTTCTTCATCAAGCACGTCGTGCCGGCGATGAAGGCCCACAAGCGCGGCAAGATCATCAACTTCTCGTCGAAGTCGGGCAAGACCGGCTCGGCCCTGATGTGCCACTACTCGGCGGCCAAGGGCGCGATCATCGGCCTGACGCAGGCCCTGGCGTTCGAGCTGGCCGGCGACGGCATCACCGTCAACTGCCTTTGCCCGGGCATCGTCGAGAACACCGGCGTATGGAGCCATGTATCGAGCGGCTATATCAAGAATCTCAAGATGCCGCGCGACGAGGTGGTCAAGAAGTTCACGTCGAAGGTGCCGCTGGCGCGCCTGGCGAGCATCGCCGACATCGTCGCCGTCACGCGGTTCCTGGCCTCCGAGGGCGCCGACTACATGACCGGCCAGGCCATCAACGTCACCGGCGGCCGGGAAATGCACTAGAACTATAACGCCGCTTAGGCTTTGCGCGGTGGGTCTCCCGACCCACCGCGCAACGAAGCGGCGCTGGCGCGTCAGAGAACACGGTTTTCGCGGCGGGTCGGGAGACCCGCCGCGCAAAGTGGCGCTGTCAGGCAAAATTCAAGGAACGGGAGAAGCACCATGTACACGAGAGCGCAGGTGGCCAAGGTGATAGATCACGCCGTCCTCAAGCCGGTGGCGACCGAGCAGGACGTGATCAAGGCCGCGAAGATGTGCCGCGCGCGCAGCGTCGGGAACCTCTGCGTCCGCCCGTGCGATGCGGCGCTGGCGACCCGCGAACTGGCGGGCAGCGACACCACGCTGGCGGTCGTCGTGGGGTTCCCCCACGGCGCGAACCGGCCGGAGGTCAAGGCCCTCGAGACCCGCCTCGCCATCGACGACGGGGCGACTGAAATCGACATGGTTATGAACATCGGCCAGTTCCTGGCGGGCCGCTACGACGCCGTCCAGAAGGACATCGGGGCGGTCGTCAAGGAGGCCAAGCCGCGCGGGGCGATCGTCAAGGTCATCCTTGAAACGTGTTGGCTCAAGCCCGAGCAGATCGCCCAGGCGTGCAAGCTGGCCGAGGCGGCCGGGGCGGACTTCGTGAAGACCTCCACCGGCTTCGGCGACGGCCCCGCCACGCCCGAGGCCATCGACATCATGGTCAAGACCGTCGGTAAGACGATGGGCGTGAAGGCCTCCGGCGGCGTCCGCACGTGGGACGTGGCCGTCGGGTTCCTCCGGCAGGGCGCCACGCGCCTGGGCGTCGGCTCGACCGAGGCCGTCCTCGACGGGGGCTCTCAATGACCCGCACGATGCGAGCCATCGTCTATCACGCGCCGCTGCGGTTGCCGCTCGAGACCGTGCCCGTGCCGCCGTGCGGCGACGACGAGCTGCGCGTGCGGGTGGACGCCTGCGCCGTGTGCGGCACCGATCTTAAGACGTATCTGCATGGCAATCCGCGTATCAAGCCCCCCAAGATCATGGGCCACGAGTTCACGGGCCTCGTCGAGACGGTGGGCGGGCGCGCGAAGGGCTTTGCCGTGGGCGAGCGCGTGGTCATGGCTACCTCGGTCTCGTGCGGCAAGTGCTATTACTGCCGTCGCGGCTGGAAGAACCTGTGCGCCGACCTCGCCCCGATGGGCTTCACGTACCCCGGCGGCATGGCCGAGTTCGTGACGATTCCCGCGCGGGCGCTCGAGGGCGGGCACGTCGTCAAGGTGCCGGCGGGCGTCAAGGCCGAGGCCGCGGCTCTGGCCGAGCCGCTGAGTTGCACGGTGAACGCGTGCGAAAACGCCGGCGTCGCGAAGGGCGACACGGTGGTCGTCATTGGCGCCGGCCCGATGGGCATCATGAACGCGTGCATGGCTCGCGAGTTCGGGGCCACGAAAATCCTGATGGCCGAGGTGAACGACACGCGCCTCAGGATGTGCGAGCCGTTCGCGTTTGACCGGCTCATCAACCCCGCCAAGGAAGACCTGGTCGCGGTCGTCAAGAACGAGACCGGCGGCATCGGGGCCGACGTGGCCATTGTGGCGGCGCCCGCGGCTGCGCCCCAGGAACAGGCGCCGCTACTCGTGCGGAAGCGCGGGTGCGTGTGCCTCTTCGCCTCGCTGCCGGCGGGCCAAAGCGCGCTGGCCGTGGACAGCCGGCCCATCCACTACGGCGAACTGCGGATCGTGGGCACGAGCGACTCGACGCCCAACCACGTCCGCCGCGCGGTTGACCTGATCGCCGCCGGATCGCTTGCCGCCGACCGCCTGGTGACGCACGTGCTGGACCTGGCCGAGTTGCCCCGGGCGTACGAGCTCATGCAGAGCGGCGAATCGCTGAGGGTCGTGCTGAAACCGTGATCGCGCCGCCGGACGGATTGCTTATGGAGACATGGCATGGACCTGCATCTGCAAGATAAGGTGGCGCTGGTGACCGGCGGCTCGCGCGGCCTGGGCAAGGCCATCTGTCACGGGCTTGCGGCCGAGGGCGCGAAGGTGGCCGTCAACTACTATCGCAGCGCCGACGGCAAGATCGACCTCGCGGGCGAGGCGGCGGAGGTCGTGGCGGAGCTTGAGAAGGCGCACGGCGTTAAGGCCCTGGCGGTGCCGGCCGACGTGTCGAGCGAGGCCGACGTCGTGGCCATGTTTTCGCGGGTCGAAGCGGTCCTCGGGCCGGTCGAGGTCCTCGTCAACAACGCCGCGTACTGCCCCGTCGTGCCCACCGCGGAGATCACCGAGAAGGAATGGAACAAGGCGTTCGCAGTGAACGTGAACGGCACGTTTCTGGCGTCGCGGGAACTCGTGCGGCGGCTGCTGGCGGCGAAGCGCAAGGGCCGGATCGTCAACATCTCGTCGCAGGCGGCGTTCCGCGGCTCGGAGTCGGGCAAGACGGCGTACGATGCGTCGAAAGGCGCGATCGTGGCGTTCACGGTGTCGCTGGCGCGCGAGATGGCGAAGAAGGGCATCGCGGTCAACGCTGTGGCGCCCGGCCTCATGTACACCGAGATGCTGGCGCCATACGTCGACGCGAACCCCGAGAAGTTCAACGCGCGGCTGCCGATCGGCCGCCTGGGCCTGCCCGAGGAAGTCGCCGGCGTCGTGGCGTTCCTGGCGAGCGACCGGGCCAGCTTCATGACCGGCGCCACGGTCGACGTGAGCGGCGGCATGTTGATGCGGTAGAGGGTTATGGCCGGACACAGCGGGCGGCCACANNTGGCGGGTGGGGCCGCCCCTACGTAGCGCGCAATCGGCGGCCGCGCGGAATCGTAGGGGCACCCCCATGTGGGTGCCCTGATCGGGAAACGACCCCGCGGCGCGGTCGCGGGAGAAGCGGGCAGGGGCCGGTCCAGAAGCGGAGGCCACACCATGGCAAGTATGTCAATGAGCGTGCGGATACGCCTGAGCATCATGATGTTCCTTCAGTTCATGCTGTTCGCGGTCTGGTCGGTGCCGCTGGCGGCCTACCTGAACACGCTGGGCCTCTCGGGCTTCGAGCGGTCGCTGGCCCTCAGCTCGATGGCCATCGGGTGCCTGGCGTCGCCGATCATTGGCATGATCGCCGACCGGTACTTCGCCAGCCAGAAGGTGCTGGCGGTGCTGAACCTCCTGGGGGCGGGGTTCCTCTTTGCCGCGGCGTACATGACAAGCCCCGTCAGCGTGACCGTCCTTCTTGTGCTCCAGCAGCTTTGCTACATGCCGACGTGGGGCCTGACGAGCGCGATCGCGATGAGCCACAGCCCGTCCGACAAGTTCCCGCAGATCCGCGTTTTCGGGACGGTCGGGTGGGTGGCCTCGGGCCTCTTCAGCCTGGCGGCCCTGAGTATCTGGGGCGCCAAGATCGACGGCACGTACATCCCGCTCCTGTGCGGCGCCGGGACGAGCCTTGTGGCGGCGCTCTTGGCGCTGGCGCTGCCCGACACGCCGCCCCCCGCCAAGGGCAAGAAGGCCTCGATTGTCGACGCCCTCGGCCTGCGGTCGTTTGCGCTGCTGAAGGACCCAAGCTTCGCCGTCTTCATGGCCATTTCGCTGCTCGTGATGATTCCCTTTTCGCTCTACTGGTGGTACGGCTCGGCCTTCCTGAAGGACAAGGGCTTTGAGTTCATCACGATCACGATGAACTGGGGCCAGGCCGTCGAGATGTTCTTCATCCTCCTGGTGCCGGTTGCGCTCGCGAAGCTGGGCATCAAGTGGACGATGGTGATCGGCCTCGTGGCGCTCGTGGCCCGGTACGCTTTCTTCCTGGCGGGCGGCGCGTGCGACCAGTCGTGGATGTACTTCGGCGCGATCCTCGTGCACGGGGCGATCTTCGGCTTCTTCTTCGTCGGCGGCCAGGTGTACGTCGATAAGAAGGCCCCGCCGGAGCTCAGAGCCCAGGCCCAGGGCCTCATCTTCCTGATGACTTTCGGGCTGGGCCTCCTGGTCGGCACCTTCATCAACGGCGCACTTATCGAGGCTTACACCACGACGGTCGGCGTCGGTGCGGAGGCCAC
Organism: Planctomycetia bacterium; assembly: GCA_003170085.1. Lineage (GTDB taxonomy): Bacteria > Planctomycetota > Phycisphaerae > FEN-1346 > FEN-1346 > FEN-1346. The sequence goes on from PMZT01000027.1 coordinate 14,616, forward strand.
CAAGGTCTACGAGTGGGGGCCGATCTGGACTATCACGACGATCTCGTGCGTGGTGTTGCTGGCGGCCTTCCTAGTGTTCTTCCGCCCCAAGGTGGCGGAGCAGGCGGCCGCCGCCCAGGGAGGCGCCTGACATGGCCAAGTACCTGCTCGGAATCGACAGCGGTTGCACGATGTCGAAGGCGGCGCTCTTCACCCTCGACGGCCGCGAGGTCGCCGTGGCGTCGCGGAAGACCGAGACCCGCACGCCGCGGCCCGGGTTCTTCGAGCGCGACTCCGACGAGACCTGGAAGGCCACCGCCGCCGCGATCCGCGAGGTCGTGGCCACGGCCGCCGTTGCCCCGGCCGACATCGCCTGCGTCGCGTGCGCGGGCCACGGCAACGGCCTTTACCTCGTCGATAAGCAGGGCCGGCCGGTGTACCCGGCGATTCTTTCGATGGATTCGCGGGCCCGAGCGATCTCCGACGACTGGCTCCGGCGCGGCGTCGATAAGGCGGTCCGCCCCATGACGATGCAAAGCGTCTGGGCCGCGCAGCCGAACGCCTTGCTGGCGTGGCTCAAGGCCAACGAGCCCGAGGTCATGAAGCGCGCCGGCTGGGTACTCATGTGCAAGGATTACATCCGCTTCCGGCTGACCGGCGAGATTCAGGCCGAGCTTACCGACATGTCGGGCACGAGCCTCATGAACGTCGGCACCGGCCGGTACGACGACGCGGTGCTCGCGGCGTTCGGCATTCCTTACGTGAAGGACCTGCTGCCGCCGCTGGTGCGCACGGCCGACGTGTGCGGCCGCGTGACGGCCCGGGCGGCGGCCGAGACGGGCCTGGCCGAGGGGACGCCCGTGGCGGGCGGCATGTTCGACATCGACGCCTGCGGCCTGGCGTCGGGCGTGGTCGACGAGAGCCAGCTTTGCATGGTCGGCGGCACGTGGGGCAATAATCAATACATCTCGAAAACGCCCGTCGTCGACGAGGACGTCTTCATGACCTCGTGCTACAGCATTCCGGGCTATTACCTGATGCTCGAGGGCAGCGCCACGTCGGCGTCGAACCTCGAATGGTTCGTGACCGAGTTCTTCGCGGCCGAGAAGGAGCGGGCGTCGCGCGAGGGCCGCTCGGTTTACGCGCTCTGCAACGACCTCGTGGCCGGCGCGGCGCCGGAGCGGGCCTCGATCGTCTTCCTGCCGTTCCTCTTCGGCTCCAGCGCCGGCCCCGACGCCAAGTCGTGCTTCCTGGGCCTGTGCGGCTGGCACACGCGGGGCGACGTGCTGCGGGCCATTTACGAGGGCGTCGTCTTCTCGCACCGCGGGCACGTCGAGCGGCTGCTCAAGTTCCGCAAGATGCCCGACGTGATCCGCCTGACCGGCGGCGCGGCGCGCAGCGAGGTCTGGGTCCAGGTCTTCGCCGACGTCTTTCAGACGCCCGTGCAGGTGCCCGACGGCACCGAGCTTGGCGCCCTGGGCGCCGCGATTGCCGCCGGCGTGGCGGCCGGCTGCTACCCGAGTTACGAGGCGGCCGTCAAGGCGATGGTCCGGTTCTCGCGCCTGCAGCGGCCCGACCCGGCCCGGAAGGACCTCTACGAGGCGAAGTACGCGCGGTACAAACGGGCGGTGGCGGCGCTCGACCCGATCTGGAAGGAACTGGCGTAGGCGGTCGTGAGAATCGAAACGGTGAGTGCAGGGTGCCCCGCCGCGGCGGGCGAAAGCATGCTCTCGGGCTAAGGACGACCATGCTTTCGCAACGGCGCGAAAGCATGGCACCCGGCGCCCATAACATAGGGGTTACCCATTCAAGGAGAATGACATGCAGCAGCAAGGGGAAATGAGCAGGCGTGACGTGCTGAAAACGGTGGGGGCGGGCCTGGCGCTGGCGGCGGCCGGCGGCGCGGGGGCCACGGCGGCCCAGGCGGCGGCGTCGAAACACCTCGCGTTCAAGAACGCCGACTTCTACGATGCGGCCGGCAAGTTCAAGGTCGATGCCGGCAAGGACGCCGTCCTCGCCGTCATGAAGTTCCACGGCTACCCGGTCTTCCCGGGCGTGAAGGAGAAGCTGTGGGTGTCGGACTACGGCCTCGGCCGGTTCACCGACCTGGGCCTGGCGGCGTGCATGTTCAAGAATAATGAAGAGGATAGGTACATGCTCATGGACCTCTTCCTCCTGCCCGGCCAGATGCTGCCCGAGCACTGGCACGAGGCCACCGAGAAGAACCCCGCCAAACGCGAAGGCTGGCTCGTGCGGTACGGCCTGTCGCACATCGTCGGCGAGGGCGACGCCAACCTGAACCCCGCCGTGGTCGTCCCGAAGTGCCACATGGGCGGCAAGGTGAGCGTGCTGCACGAAACGGCCGCTGCGCCGGGCGACTTCGTGCCGCTCGTCCGCGTGACAAGTCGCCACTGGCAGCTCGCCGGGCCGGAAGGGGCCATCCTCACCGAGGTCGCGAACGTTCACGACGACAAGGGCGTCCGGCACTCCGATCCGAAGATTATCTTCCCGTAAGCGCCAAGGGCGTCCGGGCGGCGGCAGTCCGCGCGCCGGCGCGGTTTCCGACCGGCCCCTGAATCGCCTGAAACGGGTTAAACGGGATACGCACTTGGCATCCGGGAGAACATGAGGTAAGTTATCCCGGGTGGGCGCTGCGCATCTACGCAGGAAAGGCGAAGGCCATGAGGCAGCTACTGGGCAGGCGTCTGGGCTGGGCGCTTCTGGTTCCGGCGATGATCGGCGTGGCGTGCCTCGCGCCGGGTGCCGCGCCGGGGACCGCGAAGGACGCCGAGGCGGCGCTCTACGCCAAGCGGGCCACGTGGGCCGAGTCGATGGCCGCCACGCGGGCCAACTACATCTCGTGGGCCGCCGCAAACGCCAAGCCGGAAGACCCCTCGGAGTTCCAGCCTTTCGACAGCGGTTCCATGCGCGGCGACGGTCCCGCGCAGCACGTGTCGGTGAACGTGACGGGCGTGAAGGTGCTGCGGCTGCTCGGTTTCGTGGAGCAGGGCACGGCCAACTGCAACATCTGGGGCGACCCCAAGCTCATCGCCGCCGACGGCAAGGAGACGCCGCTCGGCACACTCACGCCGCTGACCGTCCAGGTGGGCTGGGGCCAGTTGCTTGTAGATAAGAACTGGAACGGCCACCCGCTCAGGATCGGCGATCGTGAGTTCGCGCACGGCCTGTGGGTGCACGCCAACAGCGAGGTGCGATTCGCCCTCGACGGCAAGTACCAGCGGTTCGACGCGTGGGTGGGCGAGGATAAGGAACGCGCCAACGGTGCCCTGCGGTTCCAGGTGCTTTCCGATGTGGCCGCGGAGCTACCCGCGTGGTGGAACAGGCTGGCTGCCGACTTCCCCACGGAGACCCGCTGGCTCACGGCCGACGCCGGCGCGCGGCTGCTCCAGTGGTTCGCCCGGCGCGACGACGCGAAATTCGATCAGTCGCTCATCGGCCGCGCCGTCGAGAAGCTCGGCCCCGCGGGCGAAGCGGTCGTGAAGGACGCGCAGGCCCTTGAGCAGGCCGCCGCGCCCGCCGGCGATCCGCGCTGGCTGACCCTGTACGCGCGGGCCTGCCGCGCGCGGGACTGCGACGCCGTCATCCGCCAGGTGGGGCCGGAGTCCAAGCCGGCCCTCGAGGCGGAACTTCAGGGCCTGGTGGCGGCCGGTGCGGCGGCGGCCGATCCTCGCTGGGCCGCCCTCGAGGCCCGCGTCTGGCGCAGCCGCGAGCTCGCGAGCCAGTACGAGGCCCTCCAGCATGACCTCGGGAACCGGGCGCACTTTGCCAAGGTCGCGGGGGAGGCCCTCCGCCCCGAGGCCCTGATCCTCGACTCCGACCGCGACCCGGCCGACGTCGTCCTGCGTCGCACGGCGGCCCTGCTGGCCGACCTCAAGCGGACGACTGCGGCGCCCCGGCTGGCGGAGGCCGAGAAGAAGCTGGCGGCGCTCCTGAAACTCGGCGCCGAGACCCCGCCGGCCCAGGCCGACGCCCGCCGCGCCCTTTTCCTCCATGCCTGCGAGGTGCGACGCGAGATCGCCTTCGCCAACCCGCTCCTCGACTTCAGCCAGCTCCTCTTTATCAACCGCCATCGCGCAATCTATAACCATATGTGCGACCAGTATTATGGCATGGCCCAGCGGCCCGGCGGCGGGCTGTACGTCCTTTCCGATCCGTTCGGCCCCCGGCCCCAGGTCCGCGACCTCCTGGCGAGCGCGGTCGTCGAGAACGGCCGCCTCAAGGGGCAGAAACTCTCGGGCGGACCCGGCGGCCCGTGGCGGATCACCTTCGACGGCGAGGGCAACCAGCACGGCGAGGCCACCGAGGGCGGCTCGTTCCTCGCCCCGGACCTTTCCTATGACGCGCGGCAGATTCTCTTCGCCTACGTCGAGTGCACGGGCGATACGAACCACCGCCACCACACCGATCCCGCCCAGGGCCACTGGGCCGAAGGCCGCTCGTACCACGTCTTCAAGGTCAACGTCGACGGCTCGGGCCTCCGCATGATCACCGACGGCACATGGAATGATTTCGACCCGTGCTGGCTGCCCAACGGCCGCATCGCGTTCATCACCGAGCGGCGCGGCGGGTACCTGCGTTGCGGCCGCACGTGCCCCACGTATACGCTTTACGACATGACCGCCGACGGGGCCGACATCAACTGCCTGAGCTTCCACGAGACCAACGAGTGGAACCCCAGCGTGGCGCACGACGGCCGCATCATTTATACACGATGGGATTATGTCGATCGCTTCGGTTGCACGGCCCACCACCCGTGGCTGACCACGCTCGACGGGGCCGACTCCCGCGCCCTGCACGGCAACTTCGCCCCGCGCCAGTCGCGGCCCGACATGGAACTCGACGTCCGCGCCGTCCCCGACTCCGCCAAGTACGTGGCCACCGCGGCGCCGCACCACAGCCAGTGCTTCGGCTCGCTCGTCGTGATCAACCCCGACATTCCCGACGATGACGGCATGGGCCCAGTCAAGCGGCTGACCCCCGAAGTCGATTTTCCCGAGAGCCAGGGCGGCACCGGGGCCTACGGCATGGCCTGGCCGCTGAGCGAGGATTACTACCTATGTGTCTACGACGCCGCCGACGCGATGCGCAAGGGCGGCGGCAACTACGGCATCTATCTTCTCGACAGTTTCGGCAACAAGGAACTGATCTACCGCGATCCGCAAATCGCCTGCATGAGCCCCATCCCGCTGCGCGCGACGCCGCGGCCGCCGCTGGCCCCGTCGGCGGAACTGGTGAGGAACCAGGCCGGCGAGCGCACGGCGGCGTACCCCGGCAAGCCCGGCGAGGCCACGATCGCCGTCGTCAACGCCTACGCCAGCATCCGGCCGTGGCCGGCGGGCACGAAGATCAAGGCCCTGCGCGTCCTGCAGATCGTGCCGATGAGCGTGCCCTCGGGCCACCCGCCGCACGAGACCGGCGTACGCATCGCCTTGGCCGGCGACTCGGTCGTCCCCACGCGGTACGTCCTCGGCACCGTGCCGGTCGAGGAAGACGGCAGCGCCCACTTCACGGTGCCGGCGAATCGCGAGATGTTCTTCCAGGCCCTCGACGACAGGGGCCTCGCGATCCAGTCGATGCGCTCAGCCACCTATCTCCATGAGGGCGAACGCCTCCTGTGCGCCGGCTGCCACGAGCCTAAGAACCGCGCCCCGCAGCCGCTGGCCGACCTGCCGCTGGCCCTGCGGCGGGCGCCGTCGCGGCTGGCGCCCGACGTCGACGGCTCGAACCCGTTCAGCTACCCGCGCCTCGTGCAGCCGGTCCTGGAGCGCAACTGCCTGGACTGCCACAACAAGAACAAGGGCAAGGCGCCCAACCTGAACCGCGAGCCGATCGAGCGCCATTGGTACGCCTCGTACAACAGCCTTGCCAAATATGGATTTACGTCGTATGGCGAGAACCTCCGCACCACGCCCGGCCAGTTCGGCGCCGCGGCCACGAAGCTGTACGCGATGCTCTCGAAGGGCCACCACGACGTGAAACTCTCGCCCGAGGACCTGCACCGCCTTACGCTGTGGCTCGATTGCAGCACGATGTTCTACGGCGTGTATGAAAAGGAAGGCGGCGAGGCCCAGCTCCGCGGCGAGATCGTCCGCCCGACGCTGGAATAGATCGCCCGTTGTTGAAGGGTGCCATGCTTTCGCGCCATTGCGGGGTGCCATGCTTTCGCGCTTTTGCGAAAGCATGATCCGTAGCGGCGGGGAGGCGCTCCGAATACGACAGCGTGAATTAATCGCAAAGGCCGCAAAGAGCGCAAAGGACGACTCGGGTAACAACGGAATTGGGGTAGGGGTGTGTGTGAGGTGTCCTCCGCGGCGCCGACTAGACCTCAAGGGCGCTGAACAAACCTCAGCTTTGCGCGGCGGAAAACACGGCTC
>PMZT01000085.1:0-30108 GCA_003170085.1 Planctomycetia bacterium
GGTCTGGGGTGCCGCCTTGAGGACCTTGTTGACTGACTGGACGCTCAGGCCCATGGCGGCCAGTTGCGAGGCGGCCTGCTCGGGCGTGGCCGCCTGAAGCGTCCCGGCCATCTCGCTGCCGCCAGAGGTCAGAGCCTTGTATTCGAAAGTCGCCATAGCCGTTTCCTTGGTTCGGAACGCCTGACAAAAACTTACCGCAGAGATCGCAGAGAACGCAGAGAAAACGTTCTCATGCAGTCAATACCTTACGTCTTGCACAAGCCGTAATCACATAAACATCTCTGCGTTCTTCGCGCTCTTTGCGGTGAAGCTCTTCTCTTAGTCGATGCCGCCGCAAGCGGTGGAAGCCTCTTCCTCGGTCGTCAGGCCCTGCGACACCAGCCGCCTCGCGTCGGCGCGCAGGTGCATGTGCCCGCGTCGCTGGAGGATCGATTCGAGTTCCTCCAGGTCCGCCTTGGCCAGCAGCGCCTTGCGCAGCTCGCCGTCCAGTTCGACCAGTTCCGCCACCAGCGCCCGCCCGGAATACCCGGAACCGAAGCAGTGTTCGCAGCCACCGGCCCGTGCCCTGCCGCCCTGCGCCGAACCGCAGTGCCGGCAGAGGCGCCGCACCAACCGCTGGTTGAGCACGCCGATGACGCTGGAGGTGACCTGGTAAGGCTCGATGCCCATTTCCAGCAGCCGCAGCAGCGCGCCGCCGGGCGAACCGCTGTGCATCGTGCTGGCCAGCAGGTGCCCGGTGAGGGCGGCCTCCGCGGCGATCGCGGCGGTCTGTGCGTCGCGGATCTCCCCGATCATCAGCACCTGCGGGTCCTGGCGGAGCAGGCTGCGCAGCGCCACCGGGAAGGTCATCTGCCCGTGAGGCGAGATCTGCACCTGCGTGACGCCGTCGATCTGCCGCTCGACCGGGTCCTCCAGCGTCACGATGCTCTTGCCGGGAAAACAGGCCTGCACGTATCGCAGGATCGCCGCCAGGGTGGTGCTCTTGCCGCTGCCGGCGGGACCGGTCAGCACCGGCCGCCCCTGCGGCGCCCGCGCCAGCCGCACCGGCGGCGCCGTCTGAGGCTCCGCCGGCTGCCCCCCCGGCTGCCGCACCTGCGACTCCACCGGCTGCGGCGCCTGCACCGGCCGCCCCGGCTGCCGCCCCTGCGACTCCTGCGCCTGCGGCCCCGGCCGAGACGCCCCCGGCTGCTCCGGCTCCTGCGCCGACCGCTGCGCCCGCGGCCGCGCCTGCTGCACCGGCCGCCAACCCGTAATTCGGCTCGGCGGCTGACGCCCGCCGAGGCGGGCCGTAGTCATTTCGAGGACGTCATGATTTTCGACCGTATTATCGGCCTCTTCTCGGCGGACATGGGCATTGACCTCGGCACGGCCAATTCCCTGGTCTACGTTCGCGGCCAGGGCATCGTGCTGAGCGAGCCGTCGGTCGTCGCGATCCACAAAGATACCGGCAAGGTCCTGGCCGACGGCATGGCCGTAGGCGCCGAGGCCAAGAAGATGCTGGGCCGCTGCCCGCCGTCGATCCAGGCCGTCCGGCCGATGCGCGACGGCGTCATCGCCGACTTCGACATCACCGAGGCGATGCTGAATTACTTCATCCGCCGGGTCCACGGCCGCCGCACGATCCTGCCGCCGCGGCCGCGCGTCGTTATCGCCATTCCGTCGGGCATCACGGCCGTGGAGAAGCGCGCCGTCCTTTCGAGCGCCGCCCGCGCCGGGGCCCGCAAGGTCTACCTGATCGAGGAACCGATGGCGGCGGCCATCGGCGCCGGGCTGCCCATCGATGAGTCCACCGCCAGCATGATCGTGGACATCGGCGGCGGCACGACCGANNATCCGCATCGCCGGCGACGACCTCGACCAGGCCATCATCGAGTATATGAAGCGGACGTACAGCCTCCTGATCGGCGAACAGAGCGCCGAGCAGGTCAAGATCGAGATCGGCAGCGCCGCCCCCCTGGCCGAGGAGCTTGAGATGGAGGTGGGCGGCCGCGACCTCATCGCCGGCCTGCCCCGCACGACCACCGTCACGAGCCAGGAAATCCGCGAGGCGCTGTCGGAGCCCGTCCACGCGATGATCGAGGCCGTCAAGCGCACGCTCGAACGGACCGAGCCGGAGTTGTCGGCCGACCTCGTCCACAACGGGATCACGATGTGCGGCGGCGGGTCGCTCCTCAGGGGCCTGCCGCAGGTCGTCAGCCAGGCCACCGGACTCAAGGTCCGCGTGGCGGAAGACCCGATGACGTGCGTGGTCCGCGGCACGGGAATTTTCCTGGAGCATCTCGATCGCTGGCACGGTACGATTGACATGAGCGACGAAGAGTTGTAAAGTCATCCCCCGAAGAGGGGGTTGCACCGAACCATTGGCGTCCGGTTCCTCCCGACCGGACGTTTTGAATAGACAGGCGGATGGATCATGTCTCTGATGTCGCGGCGATCGCGGCGGTCCGGCGGCGGCAGTGCCCGGCGCGAGCGATGGCTGCTGGTCGTTCTGCCGCTCGTGGCTCTTACCCTGCTGTTCATGCCCCAATCGGTCACCGAGCGCATCCGCGTCTGGAGCGCCCCCGTCCTAGCCCCCGTGCAAGACGTCACGCAGGGCTGGACGCTGGACCTTGCCGATCATCTTCGCCATCCCCAGGCGGCGTCGCTGGACACCGGCGAGTTGCCGCCGCGCGAGCAGGTCAAAATCCTTGAGAACGCGCTGGCCGAAGCCACGGCCATGCTGAACGACTACGACCAGCGCGTCCGCGATCTCACGCGGCTGCGCCAGGACCTCAACGGCCTGCCCTGCCGGCTGATCCCGGCGCGGTTCATCGCCCCCGAAATGCAGGGCGGCTCGGGGTCTGCGCGGCTGGCCGAAGGCAACGACAAGGGCATCCGCAAGGGCGGCGCGGTCATCGTCCGGCGCCTCGACCGCGGGGCCCGCGAGGCCCTTCAGCGCGGCGAACCGGTGCTGACGGCCGCCGGCCTCGTCGGTATCGTCGAAGAGGTCGGACCGGTCACGAGCACCCTGCGCCTCGTAACCGATCCTCGCACCAACCTGATGGTCCAGGTCGTGGCCCACCGCGGCGACACGTGGCGTGCCGTGGCCGAGGGCTTGGCCCGTGGGACGGAAGACGGCACCGCCGTCCGCGTGCTGAACGTCGATCACAAGGCCGACATCGCCCCGGGCGATTTCGTGGTCACCAGCCCGATGTCGGAGTCGCTGCCGCCGTACCTCGTGGTCGGCCGCGTGGTCCGCTGCGACCTGAAGCCGGCGGCCTTGTTCTACGAAGTGATCGTCGAGCCGCGCGTCGCCGCCGCCGACGCCCGCGAAGTATACGTCCTCACGCCGGACACACAGGCCCCGCCGACGGGGCGCTGAGGCTTTGGCGCCGTTTCGCCATGAGTCGTGAGGATGTTCGATTTTCGATTCCTTGATTCTCGAACGAGGTCCACCCGTGCGCTGGCTTCTGTTGGCTATCCTGGGCTACGGATGTCTGGTGGCCGAGACGGCGCTCTTCCGTCCCGGCGCCCTGGCGCTCCAGGTGGACGCCCACTGGGTCCGGCCGGACCTCCTGCTTGCCCTGGGCCTGTTCGTGGCCCTCTTCTTCGATCCCACCGATGTCTTCATCATCGGGTGGGTCCTGGGGATGGCGTCGGACCTCGTGAGCATCGCCGGGCGGCTGGGGCTCAAGGCCCTCCTCTTCTGCATCATCCTGTTCCTCGTGAGCCAGGTGCGGCAGGTCGTTCCGCGGACCCGCATCCTGGGGCAGAGCGCGGCGTGCCTCGTCACGGTCTTCGCCGTCCATCTCGTCTGGTATACAACGACGCGGCTACTGGCCGGCGGCGAGTTGTGGCTCCTCCGCTCGGCCGAGGAATCGATCCTCGACGCCCTGTACACCGCTGCGCTCGCGCCGTACCTGTTCTGGCTGCTCCTCTGGCTGCGCGAGCCGCTACGGGCGTCGGTGGGCGGGGAGCGCGATTGACGCGCCGGCCGCGGGCTTGCGGCCGAACGAAACTTCATCGCCGTCCTTGATTTCCCGGCTCCCGAAACCTACCATGCGTCTCTGTTTCGACGGTTGAGGGCGGAGGTTCATGTACGCAACACGGCTCAAGGCGGTCCTCGTGGTCCTGGGGCTGGGCGTGCTCATTCTGTTGGGCACCCTGGTGCACATCCAGGTCCTTCAGGGCTCGCGGTATCGAGAGGAGGCCCAGCAGCGGCTGAGGCGCCCGCCGGGCTTCCACCCCACGATCCGCGGCGCGATCTACGACCGCAACGGCATCGCGCTGGCGCAGGACGTCGGCGCGTTCGACGTGTGCGTGTACTTCCCGTTCATCGAGATGGACGGCGCCTTCGTCGCGCAGATCGCCCGGCAATGGCGCGTTACGCCCGACGAGGCGGCCGCCCGCGTCCAGCGGATGTGGGCCTCGCTCTCGCGCCTGACGAACATCCCGATCGAGGAGCTTCAGCGCCGGGCCGAGACCCTCCGCGCCCGCGTCGACGTCATCCGCGACAGCGTTATCCAGTTGCACGGGCGCCGCATCCGCGTCCGCGAGGAAACCTACGGCGAGCGGACCAGCATGCCGCACCCGATCGTCTATGACGTGGACCTCAAGACCGTGGGCGCCATCGCGAGCCGGCCCGAGGACTTCCCCGGCCTTGCCGTCGAGACGACCCGCAAGCGCGAGTACACGCAGGGGCCGGTGGCCCCGCACGTCATCGGGCGGCTGGGCGAGGTCACCCGCGAGGATCTCGCGGGCGGCGAGGCCCATGCCGACATCAACGTCCCCTACCCGCCGGGCAACCTCAAGCGCTACTGGCCCGGCGACTGGATCGGCCGCGGCGGCGTCGAGGGCGCCTGCGAAAGCCTTGTGCGCGGGTCGCGCGGCCTCTTCCAGAAAGGGATCGAGGGGAACCTCCTCGACGATATCCCGCCCGTGCCCGGCCGCGACCTCCACCTTACTCTGGACGTGGCCCTCCAGGCCGACGTCGAGGATGCGCTCGACCACCCGCCCGGCGGCACCCGCCACAATGGCGCCGCCGTCGTCATCGATTGTCGCACGGGCGAGGTCCTCGCCCTGGCCACCTGCCCGCGGTTCGACGCGCGGCTGTTCACGACCGACTATCCGGACCTGGCCCGCGACCCCGCCAAGCCGCTCTTCAACCGCGCGGTCCAGGGCCTGTACCCGCTGGGCTCGACCTTCAAGGCGATCACGGCCACGGCGGGCCTGCACGAGGGCACCCTCACGCCGCAGACCTCGTACACGTGCGAGGGCACGCTCGACCCCGCGCATCCGAACCGTTTCCGGTGCGACATTTTCGTGACCCACGGGGCGTCGCACGGGACGATCGCCCTGCGGACGGCCATCCAGAAATCGTGTAATATCTATTTCTACCACGTGGCGGAAGCGCTGGGCCGCGACCCCTCCGGCCGCCACGACCTCGAGCTGGCCCGCGAGCGCCTGAAGTGGTGGGCCGACCGCATGGGCCTGGGCCGGCCCACCGGCATCGGCCTGGGCGAGCCCGCCGGCTGCATCGACGTTCACGACCCGCGGAACTTCGCCGTCGGCCAGGGCGAACTCCTCGTCACCCCGCTTCAGGTGGCGCAGGTCTACGGCCTCGTGGCAAGCGACGGCCACATGCCGCCGCTCAGGCTGATCCGCGAACTGGCGCCGCCGCCCGACGCCCGCCCCCGCGCGCCGCTCAACCCCAAGTACATGGCGTTCCTGCGCGATGCATTCACCGCGGTCGTCAACGAGCAGGGCGGCACGGGGTACGGCACCGTGACGCTGCCCGACGTGCTCATCGCCGGCAAGACCGGCACGGCGCAGGCCGGCAGCGGCGAGCCGCACGCCTGGTTCGCCGGCTTCGCCCCGGCCGAGAATCCGCACATTGCGTTTGCCGTCATCATCGAACACGGCGGGCACGGCGGCACGGCGGCGGGGCCGGTGGCCCGTGAAATCGTCAAGGCCTGCCAGGCCCACGGATACCTCGACGATCACACGCAGATCGAACCCATCGGCCCGGCCGGCCCGGCCGAGGCGGGCAAGCCCGAGGAAGGCAAGCCCCTCAAAAACGGGAAGAACGGGAAAAACGGCAAGAACGGCCACGGGCGTCCAGCGCCGGGCGCGCCGGCGAAGGTGACGCCGCAACCGGTCGGGTGATCGGCCTTGCGCCTTTGCGCGGCCGTGCTTGCTTCCCTGGGTGCCATGCTTTCGCCCGCCGCGGCGGGAAAGCATGGTCGTTCGTCCTTCTTACGGCGTTTTGCTGTTCATCCCCGCCGCCCTGCCGTTATAATCGAGGCTACACGATGGGTCGGCCCGGCTCGAAGGGTCACCGGGATCCCACAAGGAGCATTCATGTCCGCAGCTCAGGCCCAGCCGCCCGCCCCGGCGCCCACCGGCGCACCCGGTGTCACGCAGAGGCCCCACAAACGCCTTGTCATCTTCCTCATCGGCGGCATTCTCGTCGCGGCGACCATCGCCGTCGGCCTGTGGTACTACGTGTACTCGCTCTCGCACGTGTGGACCGACGACGCGTTCATCGACGGCCACATCATCGCGATCAGTCCGCGCGTGCCGGGCAAGGTGATCAAGGTGCTCATCGTCGATAATCAGTTCGTCAAGGCGGGCGACGTGCTGGCGGAGATCGACCCGCGCGATTTCGAGGTACGGGTGGCGCAGGCCCGCGCCGCGGTCGAGGCGGCCGAGTCGCAGCGTAAAACGGCCGAGACGAACGTGGCGCTCGTCAAGATCGTTGCGACGGCGTCCGTGGACCAGGCAAAGGCCGGCGTCGATGAATCGAAGGCGGGCGTCAACATGGCCAAGGCCGGCGTCGCCGTTGCCAAGAGCCGGATCGCCCAGGCCGCGGCAAGCCTCGATGTCGCCAAGGCCACGGCCGAGCGGGCCAGGGCTACCGCCGACGCCGCCGACGCCGACGCCACGCGAACCGACGACGACCTGAAACGGTACGCGGAGCTCCTGGCCACCAATCGCATCTCGAAGCAGCAGATGGACGCCGCGACCGCTGCCGCCAAGGCCGCCGCCGCCACGCACGAGGCCGCCCGCAAGGCCACCGACGCCGCCAAGGCCGGCATCGCCGTCGCCGAGGCCGACGTTCAGGCCGCCGCCGCGAACCTCGATCTGTACGGGGCCACGCTCGTCCAGGCCCAGGACAAGCTGGCCGAGTATGAGGCGAAACTGGCCGACGCCAACGCCGCGCCGCAGCGCATGGCCGTCAGCCGGACCCAGCTTGAGGCGGTCACCGCCGACGCCGCGCGCCTCAAGGCAGTCCTCGATCAGGCCGAACTGGAGCTCTCGTACACCCAGGTCAGGGCGTCGGAGGACGGCTACGTGTCGCGCCGGACCGTCGAGGCGGGCGCGTTCTTCCAGCCCGGCCAGGCCATGCTCGCGCTCGTGGCGGCCAACGTGTGGGTCACCGCGAACTTCAAGGAGACCGAGGTCGGCCGGATCAGGCCGGGCCAGCAGGTCAACGTCACGGTCGACACGTGCCCGGGGAAGGTCTTCAAGGCCCACGTCGACAGCATCCAGGCCGGGAGCGGCGCGGTCTTCAGCCTGCTGCCGCCCGAGAACGCCACGGGCAACTACGTGAAGGTCGTCCAGCGCGTGCCGGTCAAGATCGTGTTCGACGAGCCGGCGGACCCCGCCTACCGGCTGTCGCCGGGGATGTCGGTGATTCCGGAGGTCGAGCTGAAATGAGCGCGGGCGAGGTGCCAACCCTGGCGCCGGCCAACCTCGCCGACTCGTGGCGGCCGCGCGTCAATCCGTGGATCGTGACCATGACGGTCATGCTGCCGACCTTCATGGAGGTTCTCGACGGCACGATTGCCAACGTCGCCCTGCCGCACATCGCCAGTAACATCGGGGTCTCGGTTGACGAGGCCACGTGGGTCCTGACGTCGTACCTGGTGTCGAACGCGATCGTCCTGCCGCTGAGCGGGTGGTTCTCGTCGCTCTTCGGGCGTAAACGTTTCTATATGACTTGCGTAGTACTCTTCAGCGGGGCCTCGCTCCTGTGCGGCTTCGCGCCCAGCCTGGGGTGGCTGGTGTTCTTCCGGATCCTCCAGGGCGCCGGCGGCGGGGCGCTCCAGCCCGTGTCGCAGGCGATCCTGGTCGAGAGCTTCCCGCGGCAGAAGCAGGGCCTGGCCATGGCCGCGTACGGCATGGGCGTGGTGGTGGCGCCGATCATCGGCCCGACGCTGGGCGGCTGGCTGACCGACAATTACACCTGGCGGTGGATCTTCTTCATCAACATCCCGGTGGGCATCCTCTCGCTGCTCCTGACGAGCGCGCTGGTGGACGACCCGCCGTACCTCATTCGCAAGGCCCTGAAACAACTCAGGATCGACTACATCGGCCTGGGCCTGCTGGCCGTGGGCCTGGGGTTCCTCCAGCTCGTGCTCGACAAGGGCCAGCGCGACGACTGGTTCGAGTCCCGCTTCATCACGGCGTGTACCGTCCTCGCGGTCGTGGGCCTGATCGGGGTCGTCGTCTGGGAGCTCTGGCTGGCGAAGGAGCCGGTCATCGACATCCGGTTGCTCAAGGACCGCAATTTCTTCTCGGCCAACATCCTCATGTTCACGCTGGGCTTCGTCCTGTACGCCAGCACGATGCTCATTCCCGTGTTCCTCCAGACGCTGCTGGGCTACACGGCCACGATGAGCGGCCTGGTGCTTTCGCCGGGCGGCTTCATCACGCTCTTCATGCTGCCGGTGGCGGGGCTCCTCTTGCCGCGGGTGGGGCCGGCGTGGCTCATTACCGTGGGCCTCATCGCCGGGGCGGCATCGCTTTTCTACCTGGCGGGCATCAACCTGCAGGTGGACTATATGTCGATGGTTATCGCGCGGTGCTTCCAGACGTTCGGCCTGGCGTTTCTGTTCGTGCCGATCAACGCGGCGGCGTTCATGTTCATCTCGCGGCAGCACATGTCGAACGCCACCGGAATCATCAACCTGGCGCGCAATATCGGCGGCAGCGCGGGGGTCTCGTTCGTCACGACCATGCTGGCCCGCCGCGCCCAATACCATCAGAGCGTCCTCGTGAACCACGTGACCCAGTACGACTACGGGGTGCTGGCGTTCTTCCAGCGTGCCGGCGGGTTCCTCGTGGGGCGCGGCTCAAGCCCCACCCACGCCGCCGATCAGGCCCACGGCCTGGGCAACCTGCTCGTGCAGCAGCAGGCCACGATGCTGGCGTTTATCGACAACTTCTGGCTGCTGGGGGTGCTGTTCATCGCCCTGGTGCCGCTGGCGCTTTCGCTGAAACGCGCGGCCCCGGGGCAGGCGATGCCCATGGGTCCGGTATAGGGCGCCGCCGCTTGAGGGAGGGTCGTGCCATGCAAATCTTCAAAGATACATGCGTTCTGGCCGCACTGGCACTCGCCTGGGCCGCGCTGCCCGGCTGCGCGGTGAACGAGACGAAAGAGGTGGCCATCTACCGCACAATGCTCGACGAGAACCTGCCGGCCTCGGTCGAGGCGCCCGCGCCGGACCAGGTGATCACGCTGCGCCGGGCGCTCGAGCTGGCCAACGCACACAACGAGCGGCTGGGCATCAGCGGCGAGGACTACCTGCAGGCGCTCATCGAGAAGGACCGCGCCGTCTCGACGCTCCTGCCGCAGATCAGCCTCCGGCCGTCCTTCGCGCAATTCGATAACTTCGTCGCCCCGGCGTTCGCCTACACGTTCTTCCCCCTCCGCTACGCCGACGTTCAGGCCGACACGCACTGGGACATCCGCGTCACCGACCTCGCCAATGTGGCGAGGGCCGAGGTCATGGCCAAGTACCGCGCAGCGCTCCTCCTGGACCTTCAGGCCGACATCCTCGTCGAGACGGCCGAAACGTACTACCAGATCCTGCGGCTCGAGCGGCAGGTGAAGGTCCTCGAGAACTCGGTCACGGTGCAGGACTCGCGTGTCCGCGACATGCGCGACAAGTTCAACGCGGGCACGGTCAGGCCGCTCGACGTCTCACAGACGGAGGCCCAGGCCGCGGCCACGCGGGCGTCGCGGGTCGAGGCCCGGGCCAAGGTCGTCCAGGCGCGGGCGGTCCTGGCGCTGCTGATCGGCCAGCCCTCGGTGCGGAACCCGCTGGACGACCGCTTCGAGTTGCCGCCGGTGCCGCCGGTGGAGGAGCTTCAGAAGCAGGCCGAGACGTACCGCCAGGACATCCTGGCCGCCGAGGCGCTCGTGGCCGCCGCCGACAAGAGCCTCATGGCCGCGTGGGCACAGTATTACCCATCCCTATCCGTCGATTTCAACTACTGGCTCGCGCGCGAGAGCTTCCCGACGGACAGCAACTGGTTCTTCGGCGTCAACGTCAACCTGCCCCTGTTCCAGGGCGGACGCATCCACGCCAACGTGCGCACCGCGTACTCGCTCGTGCGGCAGGCGCACCTGTACCGGTCGTTCACGCGGCGGCAGGTGGCGGAGCAGGTGACCGTGGCGTATGCGGACCTGAAGTCCAGCGGCGATCGCCTCGTGGAGCTTCGAACCGAGGTCCGCGCGGCGCGCGACGCCTTCGGCTTGGCCGACCAGTCGTTCGACGTCGGCCTGGCGACGAACCTCCAGCGGCTGATCGCCCAGGACCAACTCCTCCAAGCCGAGCTTCAACTGGCCAGCGAGGAACTCAACCACAAGACGCTGTATCTCAGGCTGACCCGCGCCATCGGCCGGCTCATCGAGCAAATGCCCCAGCCGCCGACTTCCGAAGCTGCCGCGCCGCCGGCGTCGTGAGCTTTCTGGTGGGCGTTCAGCGCGGCGAGTGCGGAGACCCGCCGCGCAAATGGCAACCTGGTGGTGCGCCAACATTGTTCTTGTGGGTGCCATGCTTTCGCGCCGTTGCGAAAGCATGGTCGTCCTTAGACCGAGCGCATGCTTTCGCCCGCCGCGGCGGGGCACCCCGAAGGACGTAAGGGACGAACGGCCTATTTCTTCCCTGCCTCGGCCAGGACGGCGCGGAGTCCGCGGGCGATCAGCGCGGCGCGACGGACTTTCAGTTTCCTTGCGAGGGCGTCGGAGCGTGCCAGCAGCCCTTTTTCCACGCTGACCGAGATCACCCGTGCGCCCTTACCCATCATGGGCCGGCCGCGCTTTCGCTTGGCCCGCCGCCTCCGCTCCGCCAGTTCCGGGGTCAGGGGGCTAAAGGTGTCAGCGACAAATTCCCGGTCGAACTCCCGGGTGGCCTCGGCCAGCTCGGCGGAATTCATGGCTGTATATTTCAGAAACTGGCGTTGCGACCGCGTCATTCGACCGTTCTTCGCCATCGTTTCTTCTCCCTCTCGGTAAGCGGACGGCGGGCGTCAAGCCTTCTTGTCGAGCTGCGCAAGGAGCTCGCGCACCGAGAGGCCGGTGACCGGGTCGCGGACATCGGGGGCGATCTCGGAGAGCGGCTTGAGCACGAACCGCCGCTCGCGCAATCGCGGATGGGGAAGGGTCAGCTCCGGCGTTTCCAGCACTGTCGGGCCGAACAGGAGGATGTCGAGGTCGATCGGCCGGGGACCCCAGCGCGGCCCCTCGCGGCGGCCGATCAGCCGCTCGATCCGCTTCAGGGCGCCCAGGAGCGCCACGGGTTCCAGGTCCGTTTCGATCTGGGCGGCCGCATTCAGGTACAGCCCCTGCCCCGGCGGGCCGCCCACCGGCTCGGTCTCAATCACGCGGCTGACGGCCACGACCCGGATCCGCGGGTTGGCCCGGAGTTCCGTCACGGCCGCATCGATGCACTTTTCGCGCGGCCCCAGGTTGCTGCCAACGCCCACGTAAACCGTCGTCTTCTCGCCCATGCCATCCCCCACAAGCGAAGTACCCTGCGGCGCCGGCGATCCCGCCTGGGCCGCCGCGCCGCTTAGAACTTCAGCCGCTTGATCCGCGCCGCCGCCTCTTCCAGCCTGGCCTCGGGCACCGTCAGCGCCATGCGGACGTAGCCTTCGCCGTGCGGCCCATAGCCGATACCGGGCGTCGCAACGATATCGGCCTCGGTCAGCAACCGGTCGGCAAACGTGCGGCTGTCGAGGCCGGCCGGGCACTTGATCCAGACGTAGAACGTGGCCTCGGGCCGGTTGACCTCGAGGCCCGCCGCCGTCAGCGCCGCCACAAGGCAGTCGCGCCGGCGCCGGTACATTTCGCGTAAGGCATGAATCTCGGGCCGATCGTACCCCTCCAGCGCCGCCGCCCCGGCCCGCTGCATGGCCGTGAAGACGCCGTTATCCATGTTGCTCTTGATCTGCACCAGGCTTTCGATGACCGCCGGGTTGCCAACGACCCAGCCGACGCGCCAGCCGGTCATGCTGAACGTCTTGGAGCAGGAGTAGAACTCGACGGCCACGTCCTTCGCGCCATCGACCTGCAGGATGCTCGGCGGCGGCGACTCGAAATAGACCTCGCTGTACGCCGCATCCTGCGCCACCACGATCTGGTGCTCGCGAGCCCACGCCACGACCTCGCGGTAGAAGTCGAGCGTGGCCGACGCCGCTGTCGGGTTATTCGGATAGTTCAGATAGATAAGTTTAGCCTTCTTCAGGTCGCTCTTCTTGAACGCGGCCATGTCGGGCAGATATCCGCGGTCGGCCGTGATCGGAAACCGCACGACCTTCCCGCCGGCGAACTGGACGCTCGACGTGTACACCGGATATCCGGGATCGGGCACGAGGCCCACGTCGCCCGGGTTCATCAGGGCCAGCGGCAGGTGGCTGAGCGTTTCCTTCGAGCCCTGCGCGGGCAGGATTTCGGTCTCGGGGTCAACCGTAACGCCGAAACGCTTGTTCATCCACGCCGCGATGGACCCGCGGAACCGGGCGTCGCCGCGGTCCAGGGCGTACTGGTGCGTGGCCGGGTCGGCCACGGCCGCCTGGGCCGCCTTGATGATGAAGTCGGGCGTGGGCGTATCGGGGTCGCCGATGCCAAGGTGAATCACCGGCCGCCCGGCGGCAATCGCCGCCTTCTTCTTGCGGTCGATCTCCGCAAACAGGTACGGGGGCAATGCCTTCAGCCGATCGCTCTTGGTTTGCATGGCGCGTTTCATCCTTTTCCTGATACGACATCGCAACTTCCCGGGTTTTGCGCGGCGGGTCTCCGTACCCGCCGCGCAATGAGCAAACTTGCGCTGTCGTACTAAGACCGCCGCCAGGGCGCCGTCGTATCACAGGGCCGGGCATTCTAGTTTCGCGCCCCCGCCCCGGCAAGCCAAAACGCCCAGCGCAAGTAATGCGCAGTTACGGGGCAGAGACTTCACGGCGGGCGACACGGTCTCGGCACCTGCCTTGTGATTCGCTCCGGCGAGGGCTATAATTACCGGTCATGACGGCCTTGACCGAACATAAGGCGGAGGTGCGTACCCTGGTCCGCGACGCTCGCGAGCGCGGCGTGCGCGTGGGTCTTGTCCCCACGATGGGGGCGATGCACGCGGGCCACGCGAGTTTGCTGCGGGCTGCGCGGGGCGAGAACGGCTTCGTCGTGGCGAGCCTTTTCGTCAACCCGATACAGTTCGGCCCGCACGAGGATTTTGCGAAGTACCCGCGAACGCTCGAGCAGGACCTCGACCTCTGCCGCCGCGAGGGCGTGGACCTCGTGTTCGCGCCAACGCCGGCCGAGATGTACCCGGCGGGGTTTGCGACCACCATTCACGTAGCGGGCCTGGGCGAGAAGATGTGCGGCGGCGTCAGGCCGGGCCATTTCGACGGCGTCTGCACCGTCGTGGCGAAACTCCTGGAGATCGTGCAGCCCGACGTGGCCTACTTCGGCGAGAAGGACGCCCAGCAACTGGCGATCGTGCGGCGGATGGTCCGCGACATGGACCTGGAGGTCGAGATCCGCGGATGCCCGCTCGTGCGGGAGCCCGACGGCCTGGCGATGAGCAGCCGCAACGCCTACCTCTCGCCCGACGAGCGGCGGCAGGCGCTTACGCTCAGCAGCGCGCTGGCCGAGGCGCGGCAGGCGATCGAGGCGGGTCAGCGAAGCGCCGCGGCGGTGGCCACGCAGGTCCGGCGGCGGCTCGAGGCTTCCGAAGGCGTGCGCTTGGAGTACGCCGTGGCCGTCGACCCCGACACGCTGGCCGATCTTACGGAGATCAAGGACACGGTCCTCGTGGCCGTTGCGGCGCGGGTCGGCAAGACGAGGCTGATTGATAATGTGCTCCTGCGCGGTCTGAAATAACACCGGGGCACTGCCCCGGCTTATATTAGGATGATGGTGTAACTTGCGAATCTGCGCGGTGGGTCTCCGTACCCGCCGCGCTCAGTTGGAATCTAGCGCTGTCATACCAGACACTGTTGAGGAGGTTGTGCGCCATGCTGATCAAAGTGCTTCGAAGCAAGATCCACCGGGCCCGCGTGACCGACACGCACCTGGAATACGAGGGCAGCATCACCATCGACGAGACCCTGATGGACGGGGCCGGCCTCATCGAGGGCGAAGGCGTCCTGGTGGCCAATCTGAACAACGGGTCGCGCCAGGAAACGTACGTGATGAAGGGCAAGCGCGGCAGCGGCATCATCCGGCTCAACGGTGCGTCGGCCCGCCTGGCGGCCCCCGGCGACCTTGTGATCATCATGAGCTTCGCATACCTGACGCCGGAAGAGGCCAAGGGCCACAAGCCGCGCAAAGTCATCGTGAACGAGAAGAATCGTATCGTCCGCGGCCCGTGACGGCCGCATCGAGGTTCGAGTGCGTCAAATCCTTTTCCGCATTCCGCTGCCGGGCAGCGAGCACGCGCTGACGATCTACGGCTACGGGGCGATGCTTTGCATCGGGTTCCTGCTGGCGATTCTGCTGGCGGCCCGGCGGGCGAAGCGCCTGGGCCAGTCGCCCGACGTGATCTACAACGTCGCGCTGTTCTGCTTCTTCGGCGGGCTCATCGGCGCCCGGCTGTTCTACGTTATCCAGTACGGCGAGCACTTCCGCAGCCCGCTCGACTTCCTGAAGATCTGGGAAGGCGGGCTCACGTTCTACGGCGGGTTCCTGCTGGCCATCGTCGCCGCGATCGGGTATCTGCGGTTCGCCAAGCAGCCGATCCTTTACTGGCTCGACATCATCGCCCCGAGCGTGGCGCTGGGCGAGGCATTCGGCCGCCTCGGCTGCTTCCTGAACGGCTGCTGCTACGGCGACGTCTGCCCGGCCGGGTCGGGCGCTTCTTGGGCCACCTTCGCATGGCCGGCGGGAACGATCCCGTGGCAGCACTATGCCGACCAGTACCTGGCCACGCTCAGCCTCTCGGCGGCCGCCGGCGGCGGGGCGACGGACGGGGCGCTCACGGGGTCGCTCCTGGCGGTGTGGCACGCACCGGCGATCTACCCGGCCCAACTGCTCTCGTTCCTGAACGGCCTGCTGCTGTTCCTGCTTCTCGTTGCCATGTTCCGGCACAAGCGCCGGCACGGGCAGATCCTGTTTATGTTCATGCTCCTATACGGCGTCAGCCGATTCCTGCTGGAGTGGCTGCGGGCCGACGAGGCGCGAGTCTACCTCCTGGGCCTGCCCACGCTCCTGGAATCGCTCGGGTACACGCAGGCGGCGGCGCGGCTGCCGCTGCTCACGATCAGCCAGAACGTGGCCATCGGCATGGTGGTCGGAAGCGTGATCGTGCTGGCCCTTCTCGAGCGAAGCACGCGGCCCGAGCTCCAGGCCGAGTACGCCCCGGCGCCGGCGGTCGAGGCGCCGCCCGTTTCAAAAAAAGCCAAACGCCGAAAGGATAAGTCATGAGGATACCCATGAGCCTGGGCCTGGCCGCGGCCATCGGCGTGGTGCTGACGATGGGCGCCACGGCGCGGGGCGCACCCGTCAAACTGGAATACAAGTATGACCCCGGGCAGGTGCGCACCTACGAGCGCACGGTCCGCACCGAGGTCCAGATGAAGACCGAAAAAGGCAGCATGCGCAGGATCGTCGAGGTCCCGGTCAAGCATCAGACGACCGTTCTGGAGACCCGCGCGCAGCCGTCGGGCGGCCGCCTCGTCCTCCTGGAGACACCCACGGGCGAGCGCCTTATCGTCTACGAAGAGAACGGCCAGGACCGCCTCGCGGCTATTCCGCCGGAGCAACGGACGCGCCCGCTACGGCCGATGCTGGCCTTCGAGTGGCGAGACCCGCTCGGCAATCCTGAAGAGCAGCCGAAGCCGCTGACCGACCCCAACCAGGCCCTCGAGTGGCTGCACGCCGAGATGCGGATCCTCCCCGCCAACGCCGTTTCCGTCGGCGAGAAATGGACGCGCAACGTGGACTTGGGCATCCTCAAGGCCACGATCACCACCACCTTCACCGAGCAGCGTAACGAAGGGTCAACGCCCTGCGCCATCCTCTCCTCAACGGCCGCCGTAACCTTCACCGGCAACATGGCCGGCCGTCTCACGGTCGAGGAGATGGCCTTCCGGACGGCCGCGGCGCTCGACGGCAGCGGGTGGGTCAGTCACAGCGGCACAACGGCGGTTTCCGAGAAGGCCGACCAGGTCAGCAGCCGCGTCGCACGCACGTACCAGGAGAAGCGGGTCGAGGCCTCGCATCTCGATACCCCGCAACTGACCAAGCTGAAGGCCGATACGGTGATCGTCGAGAAACTGCTGAAACAGGCCGGCGCCGATCAACTGGAAGACGCGCTGAAGACGCTTGCCGCGTTCATCACGGACAACGCCCAGAGCCCGTGGGTGCCGGCGCTCGAGTACCTGCGCGTGCCGCTGGAGGAGCGTCTGAAGACCACGAAGCCGGTCTCGGCGGCCGAACTGCTGCTCATGCTCCAGCGGCTCCAGACCGAGCGCGACAGCGCCGCCGCCCAGGGCGCGCAGGCGCAGTTGACCCAGGTGGAACAGGCGGTCCGGCAGATCTCCAGCGTCAACGCCAAGGGGCTGCTGGAACAGGCCGGCGACCCGGACACGGTCGTACGCGACCTGATGGCCTTCGGCCTGGCCTTCCTGAACACCGACGCGGCCGTCGCCAAGCTCCGGGCGATGAACAAGGACCCCAGTGCGCAGGTCCGCGGCACCTCCGCCATCGGCCTGGCCATCCAGAGCAAGCCGGCCGATCCCGGCGTGTTGGTGCAACTGCTGAAGGATCCCGATCAGCGCGCCCGCGGCGCCGGGGCGCTGCTGGCTACACGCACGCTCAAACGGGGCGACCCGCTCGTGCCCACGCTGGTGCCCCTGCTGGTCGAGAACCTCAAGTCGTCCAACACATGGACACGGCTGACCTCGACGGGAGCCCTGGCGGCCCTGGCGCCGACCGGCTCTTCTTCGGCGGCGGCCGCACTCGTGGCCGCTTACAAGGCCGAAAAAGAAAAGCCGATGCTGAACGTTTATCTCCAGGTGCTCCGAACGGTTACCGGTGTGGCGTCCGACGATATCGGCAAGTACGAGGAATGGGTGAAGCAGCATCCGCCGGACCTTACGCCGCCTCCCGCGGCTGCCCCGCCGGCCCCGACACCCGTAGCACCCGCGCCGCCCGTCCCGGCGCCCGCGGCACCGACTTCGCCGGCGCCCAAGACCCCGGTGCCGCCGCCGACCAAGCCGATCGCGCCTCCGTCTGCGTCTCCGCCTACGCCTATGCCGCTGCCGGCCAAGCCGATCACACCTCCGTCTGCGCCCGCGCCTCTACCGCCGCCGACCACCCCCGGAGCGATGCCGATGCCGAACACACCGGGCGTGGTGCCCGTGCCGCCGGAGGCCAAGCCGGTGCCGGTGCCCCCGGCCCCGAACGCGCCGACGCTGCCACCGGCGAAGGAAGACGAGGCGAAGGGATAAGGCGGAAGGGCCGATGCAAGCGCCTGATGCAACTTAGAGCAATTCACGCGTGCCCGTAGCCNNGGGTCGGGAGACCCACCGCGCAGCGTCAGCTACAGCCGCGCGTGAAATGCTCTAGACCTTCTCGTCGTAATTCCGGTGCGTCTCGGCCCGGGTGCGGAACTGGGCCTTGAGGCCCGGCACCACGTCGCGCAGGCAATCCTCGACACGGTCGACGAACGTAAACTCAACCTCGCGGCGGACCTCCTCGGGGATCTTCTCCAGGTCGTCGGCGTTCCCCTTCGGAAGGTAGATGTGCCGGATGCCCTCGCGATGGGCCGCCAGGACCTTCTCCTTGATTCCACCCACCGCCAGGACGCGGCCCTGGAGCGTCACCTCGCCGGTGATGGCAACGTCACGCCGCGCGGGGCAGCCTGACAGCGCCGAGGCTAGCGCACAGACGACCGGCAGGCCCGCGCTCGGGCCGTCCTTGGGGGTCGCGCCTTCCGGCACGTGGACGTGCAGGTCCACCGTGTGCCGCTGCGGAATGACGCCCGGCCGCGCGCACCGCGAACGCACCCACGACAGCGCCGTCTTGACGGACTCCTGCATCACATCGCCAAGCTGGCCGGTGAGCGTCAGCTCGCCCTTGCCGGGCATGCACGAGACCTCGATGACCATGCTGCGGCCGCCGGCCTCGGTCCAGGCAAGGCTGGTAGCGGCGCCCACGGCTTCCTTGGGGCCCATCGGCTCGCGGCGGTAAAGGGCCGGGCCAAGGTGCGCCCGCACGTTCTCGAGCGTCACGGTGCGCGGCTCGGTCGGCATGATCTCGCCGGCCGCCATCTCGGTGGCGATCTTGCGGAGGATCGCCGCCAGGTTCTTGCGCAGGTTCCGCACGCCCGCCTCGCGGGTGTACGACTCGACGACGTGCCGCACGATTTCGTCGGGCAGCGTGACCTGCCCGGGCGCCAGGCCGTGGGCCTGGATCTCGCGCTGCACCAAGTGGTTCTGCGCGATGCGGACCTTTTCTTCGAGCGTGTAGCCCGCCAGTTCGATCATCTCCAGCCGGTCGAGGAGCACCGGCGGAATCGCCGTCGCCACGTTCGCCGTGCAAACGAACAGCACCTCCGACAGGTCGTACTCGACCTCGAGGTAATGATCGCTGAAGGCGTAGTTCTCGTCGGGGTCCAGCACTTCCAGAAGGGCCGATGCCGGGTCGCCGCGCGTATCCTGCCCCATCTTGTCGATCTCGTCGAGCAGGAACACCGGGTTGCGGACGCCGGCCTTGCGGATCGACTGAAGGATGCGCCCAGGCATGGCGCCGACATACGTGCGCCGGTGGCCGCGCACTTCGGCCTCGTCGCGCACGCCGCCGAGGCTCTTGCGGACGAACCGCCGACCCAGGGCACGGGCCACGCTCTTGGCAAGGCTGGTCTTGCCCACGCCCGGCGGCCCGACGAAGCACAGAATCGGTTCGCGAAGGCTGTGGCTGAGCTTCTTCACGGCCAGGTACTCAAGGATACGCTGCTTCGGCTCGTCCAGGCCGAAGTGGTCCTCGTCGAGGATCTGCTTGACGTGCCGCAGGTCCAGGTTGTCCTCGGTCCGCTGGCTCCAAGGCATGTGGATGAGCCAGTCGAGGTACTCGGTGATCACGACGGCCTGCGGCGTCAGGGGGAGCATGTGGCTGAGGCGATGATGCTCGCGGAGGGCGATCTTCTGGACCTCCTCGGGCATGTCGGCCTTCAGGATCTTCTCGTGGAGCTCGGAGGCGCCGCTGGCCGCGTCGCCCTGCCCCAGTTCCTCCTCAATGGCCCGCATCTGCTCTTTCAGGAAGTACTCTTTCTGGCTCTTCGAGAGACGGCCGCGCACGCGGTCGGTGATGCGCCGCTGGATCTCGAGCAGGCCGATCTCGTTCTCCAGCAGGTCCGCCAGCGTCCGCAGCCGCTCCTCGGGGCTGATCATCTCCAGGAGCCGCTGCTTGTCGGAGAACGGGATGGCCGTGAACGCCGCCACGGTGTCGGCCAGGCGCGACCCCTCCTGGGCCTGCGCCACCTGCTGGCCGATGCTCTCGGGCAGACTCGGCTGAAGCTGGAGGTACGAGAAGAAACGGGCGCGGACGGTCCGCATGAGCGCCTCGGTCTCGGGGCCGTCGAGCGGCGGCTCCTTCACTTCAACGGCGTCGGCCCACAGGCACCCGTTCTCAAGCTGCATGTTGCCCAGGCGTGCCCTCGCCGTGGCCTCGACGATGACCTTGTGCGTTCCGCCGTCGCTCTTGAAGATCTGGATGACGCGCCCGAGCGCCCCCATCTCGAAGAGATCGGCCGCGCCAGGGTCGGGATGCTCGGGGTCACGCTGCGCCACGAGCAGGATCTCGTGGTCCTTTTCCGCCGCTTCGTGGACGGCGGTCACGGAGGCGTCGCGGCCCACCTGGAGCGGCATGGCCAAGCCGGGAAACGCGATAAGCCCCCGCAGCGGAAGCACCGGCAGTCGGTGCGCCGGCGGCGGCGATGGCTGTGGGTCTTTTTCCATGATGCTCTGCTAAGAATCCCTACGGCATCGGGTGTCCGGCGACCGTCCACCCGCGTCATTTACCCCGCGCGGCGGCTCACGTCGAACCGCCGCGCGAAACTCCCAGGCCTCCGCCCTCCCCACAACATGCTCTTCCAGGGTGGATGCATGCACCCACCGGACATCAGGCTGTCGTCACTTGTTGTTCCGGTGGGCGCAAGCACCCACCCTGCGATGTTGCTCTAGTTGCCCGGCTTCCTCTTGAAAAGAAACTCCTCAAACTTGCAGCGGATCGTCATGGGCGGCGACGCGAGCTGCTTGCCTTCGCCAAAAACCAGAACAGCCGAGAGCGTAATCGCCGTGTCGCCCCGCCAGAAGTACTTTGTGAAGTTGCCGTCCGCATCAGGCCCGCGCAGCCCCCAGACGTAAAAGTTCGCGAGCGAGTACTCCGCGGACCACGTTGACCCGGGCGCGAGAACCACCGTCTTGGCCTTCGGCCAGGACTTCGCCTTCGGATCGGTCAGCATGGACGTCTCTTCGTGCCCGGCCACGTCTTTGAGCGACAGACCCAGGACCGGCAGCGGCACGTCTTCTTCGCCCTCGGGCGGTTTGACCTCCGCCACAAGCGGACGCGGCAGCGTAAACGCCACGGCCGTCGCCGACGTGTTGGTGACCGTGATGCCCAACTTCAGCGGCAGGCCGCCCTCGGGCTGAAGACCGATCGCCTCGGCCTTGATCGCAAGGTCGGCCGGCGTCGCCGCGCGCTCGCCCGCGGGACGCGCCGCCGTCTGGGTCTCGCCGCAGCCGGCCGCCGCCACGAAAGCGAGGGCCGTCAGCGCGAGCGCCGCCCACATTGCCTGGGACCGCATGAAACGCATTCCGTACCTATTTCACCGCATCGACAGTGATCGTCGGCGTCTCCGAAGCGGTCGGAGAAACGGCCGGCGGTTTGGAGTCCTCAGTCGGCTTCGCGGCGCCCTCTTTTACCGCACCCCCGCCGTTGCCGCCGTCCGGCGCCGTGGCAAGCACGGCCTTGATCTCGACGGAGACGGCCGGCGGCGCACCCGCGCCAGGATCACCGGCCGGGGGCGACTCGGCGGGGGCCAGGTCGGCGTGCACCGCCTCGATCGACGGCCCGGACTCTTCCTCTTCTTCCGACCCCTCGGCCTGGTCGGGTTCGCCCACGGCGTCGCCCGCGATGTAGCCGCCCTCGCGCACGTCGTTGAACTTGACGCTGACCTTGCGCGACACGCCCGGTTCCTGCATCGTGATGCCGTACAGAACGTCGCCGATGCTCATCGTGCGCTTGTTGTGCGTGATGANNGCCATGCCGATGGTGCGCTTGTTGTGCGTGATGATGACGAACTGCGACTGGTCAAGGAATTCGCGCACGAGGTGCGTGAAGCGGTCGACGTTCGACTCGTCGAGCGCCGCATCGACCTCGTCGAGGATGCAGAACGGGCTCGGCCGCGCGCGGAAGATCGCCAGCAGCAGCGCCACGGCCGTCAGCGTCTTCTCACCGCCCGACAGAAGGCTGATGCGCTGAAGCTGCTTGCCGGGCGGACGGGCGACGACCTCGATGCCGGTCTCCAGCACATCCTCCGGGTTCTCGAGGTACACGTCGGCCTTGCCGCCGCCGAAGAGCTTGCGATAGAGTTCCTGGAAGTGGATGCGGACCGCCTCGAACGTTTTCATGAAGCGGTCGCGGCTCTCGCGGTTGATGCGCTCGATGAGGCCGTTCAGGGCCTCGCGGGCCCTCACCAGGTCCTGGTGCTGCTGCTGGAGGAACTCGGCCCGCTTCTCAAGGGCCTCCTGCTCGTCGATCGCTTCGAGGTTCACGGCGCCCAGTCGCTCGATCTTGCCCTGGAGTTCGCGGATCTCCTCGGCCACCGCCTCCCAGTTCACCGCCTCGGGCTGCCACTGGGCGTAGCGCTCGGCCAGGTCCAGGCCGAAATCGTCGCGGATGCGCTGAAGGAGATCGTCGCGTTTGGTTTCGATCTCGCGCTGCTGGAGCTCGCGGGCGTGAACCTGCTGCTGGAACTCGTCGATCTCGGCCTCAAGGCCCCGCGCCTTTTCTGAAAGGCCCGCGATGGCCTGGTCGCGGCCGGCCCGTTCGCCGGCCAGACGCCGGGTCTCGGCCTCGGCGGCTTCCTTTTCGAGGAACAGGTGCGCCAGCTCCGACTGAAGCCGCAACATCGTGCGCTCCGACTCGCGGATGCGGCCGCTCGACTGCTCGAGGTCGGCCTGCGCCTGCGTGATGCCGTCGCGCGTAACCGTAAGGTCCCGCTCGGCCGCGGCCACCTGGTCCACCAGGGCCGCCTGCTTTTCGCGGAGCTGCGCCAGGGCGATGCGGGCCTGCGTCCGCTGCTCTTCCACGGCGGAGCGCTGCGTTGTCGCCTCTTCCTGCTGGACCGCCAGCGTGCCGATAGCCGCCAGTTGCTCGACCTCGCGCCGGGTGAAATCGGCGACCTCGGCCCGCAGCGTATCGCGCTCTCGGGTGGCCTGGTCGCGCTGCTCGGCGATGCCGGCCAACTCGCTCTCGACCACCGGCGACTCGGTCTGGAGCGTCTGGCGGGTCTCGGCGATGCGCCGCAACTGGCCCTCGACCTCGACCTTGGCCATCGAGCCTTCGTAAATCTCCTGCCTGAGCTGCTGCTGATCGTGATCGAGGAGCTGGAGTTCCTCGACCGCGGCGCGGCGCGCGGTATCGAGCGCGTCGATCCGCCGGCGGGCGGCCTCGCACTGGAGGCCAAGGTCGCGCAGCTCCGACCGCCGCGAAATCAGACTCGTCTCCGGCCCCGGAGGCCCGACCGCCACCGATCCGTCGGCCTCGAGCACGTTGCCCGAAAGCGTGACGAAACGATACCCGGCCAGCGGCCCGCGGGCCAGTTCCACGGCGCCTTCGAGCGTCTTGACAACCACGGTCCGCGCCAAGAGGTGCGCGATCGCCGGCCGCACGGCCTCGGCGGCACGCATGTAATCCATCGCCCAGCCCACCGCCTCGGGATGGGCCGAGAGGTCATGGCCGTTTGAGACCGGCGACATGGCGTCGAGGGCAAGGAACCGCACCTGCCCCGGCAGTTGACCTTCCAACTGGCGCGCGAGCGCCAGCACGTCGGCCTGGTGATCGGCGATCAGGAGCTTCTCGGCCGGGCCGAGGGCCGACTCGACGAAAACGGC
Organism: Planctomycetia bacterium; assembly: GCA_003170085.1. Lineage (GTDB taxonomy): Bacteria > Planctomycetota > Phycisphaerae > FEN-1346 > FEN-1346 > FEN-1346. Next base: position 23,383 of record PMZT01000085.1, read on the forward strand.
GTGGGCCACGTCGACCTCGATGAGGTCGGCCACCATGCCGCGCCACCGGTCGGCGGCGCCCGACGCGGCAATCGCCTCGGTCACGCGCCGGACGGCCGCCGGGATGCCCTCGCCGCGGCTTTCCAGGTCTTCCAGAAGCTGCCGGCGGCTTTCGAGGCCCGACGCCTCTTCCTTGGCGCGGGCAAGCTGCTCGCCGATCTGCTCCACTTCCTTCTGCTTCGTCTCGGCCTCGTGGCGTTTGGCCTCGAGGCGGCCGCGCCGCTCGGCGATCGCGGCCTCGAGCGTGGCGGTGTCGGTCCGCAGCCCTTCCTCGGTGCGGCCGAGGGTCTCGAGTTGGGCGGCGATTTCATCGCGGCGGGCGCGCAGCTTGGCGGCCTGGGCCTCGAGCGTCTCGAGCCTGAGGTCCAGCCCGGCCTGCCGGTTCGCCCGCTGGCTCCGCTGCTGCGCCAGGTCCATGAGCGCGGCCTTGGCGGCCTCGAGCTGCGCGGCCAGCGTGCGCACCTGGTCGCTGACGTCGCGGACGCGCTGCTCGCACTCCGCCACCGTCGATTCCTGTCGGTGGGCGCTGTCGGCCATGGTCAACGCGGCGGCGCGACGCTCCTGAACGACCGCCTCGGCGTCGCGCAGGTGGGCCGAGGACTCGGCGATCTTGCGGCGGTCGCGCTCAACGACTTCCTGGAGCTCGCTGACGCGCGTCCGATGGAACGAAATCTCGTTCTCGCGCGTGGCAATGCCCGAGCGGGCTCGCGAGAGCTGCGCGTCGGTGTCGCGGGCGCGCTGCTCAAGGTCCATGAGCTCGCCCTCGAGCCGCGACCGCTCCTGGTCCAGTTGGGCCAGGGCGCCGGACCGTGCCGAGCGCTCGTTCTGGAGCGTCTCGATCGCCTCCTCGTGGGCCGCCAGCGCCGTCACCTGCTCGTGGTACTGGCTGAGGGCGTACGAGAGCCGCAGTTCCTTCAGGCGCTGCGTGTGCTCGAGGTAATTGCGTGCCTTGCCCGCCTGGTACTTGACGCTGCGCAGGCGGCGCTCGACCTCGCCAAGGATGTCGCCGAGGCGCAGGAGGTTCTGCTCGGTGCGCTGGAGCTTGCGTTCGGCCTCGCGGCGCTTGGCCTTGTACTTGGAGATGCCGGCGGCCTCTTCGAAGATGACGCGCCGCTCCTGCGGGTTCGACTGGAGGAGCGAGTCGACCTTGCCCTGCTCGATAAGGCTGTAGGCATCGAGGCCGACGCCGGTATCCATGAAGAGCTCGCGGACGTCGCGCAGGCGGCAGGGCTTGCGGTTGAGGAGATACTCCGACTCGCCGCTGCGGTACAGGCGCCGGCTGACTTCGACCTCGGCGGCGTCGATGGGCAGCAGGCCGCGGGAATTATCGAACGTGAGCGTGGCTTCGGCAAAGCCGAGGCTGCGTCGCGACTCGCTGCCGGCGAAGATGATGTCGGCCATCTCGCGGCCGCGCAGGCTGCGGGCGCTCTGCTCGCCGAGGACCCACTTGACGGCGTCGACGATGTTCGACTTGCCGCAACCGTTCGGACCGACGATGACGGTCACGCCCGAATCGAACTCGAACCGGGTCCGGTCGGCGAACGATTTGAATCCGAAGACTTCGAGTTTCTTAAGTTCCAAAGCGGTCGTACTCCTTGCCGAGAACACGCCGGCCGGGCCGGCGCCTAATAGGGCAGCGCGACTTTCCAAGTTCGGCGCGGCGGGTACGGAGACCCGCCGCGCAAATGGCAATTGAGCGCACTCATACTAAGGTTCTTTCTTGGTGCCCGGGGGCGGCGGCAGCGGCGCCGTCTCGATCGTTTCCTCCGACTCGCCGATCGGCCGCGCCACCGGCCGGTCGCCGCCGATGCGGAACTTCAGCGGCTGGAGCACCACGGGGGCCGTCAGCGCCTTCTTGCGTCCCAACTCGTTCAGCAGGCCGACGACGTCGCTGTAACCGAGGTCGAGGCCCTGCGGCTCGGGCTTCTTATCGAGGTCCATCGGCGCGGCCAGCCACTGGATGAAGCCTTTCACCTCCAGCGGCGCCTTGACGCAGTAATCCTTATCGTGCCACCGGGTGATCAGGGTGATCTCCTCGACGCCCGCGGCGGCGGTGGCCGTCACGCGGCGCGTCTCGACAAGGGCCGGCGGCCTGATACTCACGTCGCCGAAGATCGCGACCTCGGGCCTGAGGGTCCGCGACACGTAGACGAACGGCTCGCCCGTCGTCGAGACGAGGCTCAGCGAGAACTTGTCGGGGAAGACGCGCGAAATGAACGTGCGCGGGGCGAGCCTGGCCATCGCCTGCCACGCGGCCACGCGAACGCGGGCGCTCTTGGCATTCAGCGCGCGGCTGAGCACGCCCAGGCCCACGCCGCTGCGGAGCCGGCCCATCGATTCGACCGCGAGTTCCTGGAACTCGGACTTGTTGTCGAGGGCCACCGGCTCCAGAAGCGACACCGCCTGGGCATCCTGAAGGTTGGCCAGCGTCCGGCCCACGTAGAACCGCACGGCGGCGCTCGGGTGCTTCGTCAGCAGCCGCAGGTGCGGCACGACCATCGGCCCGAACGCCTCGAGGCACACCGCCACGCGGTCCATGTCCTTGCCTTCCTTGAGGCGGTCGATCAGGAGGTTGACGCGCTGGTCGCGGGCGTCGGGCGTCTCGCGCAGGTACAAAGCCCCGATGAGGTCCAGGAAGTGTTCCTTCTCCTCCTCGAACTCCGGGGGGACTTCGAGGTCCACGCGCCCGGGATCCTCGGTGCCCTTGGCGGCGCCCTTGAAACGGGCGTTGATGAGCCGCACGATCTGGTCGGCGGTACGGACCGACGGCGTCAGCAGCGCAAGGCGGAAGTGCCGCATTTTCGCGCACTTGCCGCCCGCCAGGACGCGGCCGACGCGCGGGTCGCTCGTCAGCTTCGACTTGTCCTCGGCCGTGAACGGCGACACGAAGATGCTGCCGCGCCCGATGGCAAGGATCTCGCTGCGCTCCTCGACGCCGCGCGCGCTCATCACGCGCGCCAGGTCGCACTCCAGGAGGTATCCGCCTTCGAGACTCGTCGTCTCGGTTGTCGGGAGCGCGCGGACTTCGATGTCGAACACCTCGCCCCTCGCGATGCCGGGCGTCAGGAGGCCGGTCACAAGAACCACGGCGTTGTCGGGGCTGGAGATGACCTCCTCGGGGTTCTCGATCTTGTGACGGCGCATCATGTCGAGAATCTGCTGGCGGACGCCGGGCGGAATGACCTTGGTGCCCGTGCCATCGAGGCCCGTCACAAAACCGTAGCCCTGCACCGCCAGGGACTCGCGGCCGGCAAAACGGGCGAGCTCGCCCACGGTGTCTTTCAGGTAGAGGGGCACTTCCACTTCGCGCGGCACGCGCGGCTCGGAAGGCTTCTCTTTCTGGCCACACGATGCCACGGCAAAGACCAGTGCGAGCGCAAGCCCGGCGAGGACGACCTGCGCATGACGCAATCGCCCACGCCCGACTTGCTTCAAAGTCCGGGTGGTGCGCATAACGACCCCACTCTCGCTGGCGATTTGCATCGGCAATTCGAGTTATCGGACTTTAGTGGAACCGGTTTCCCGGCGGAAAAACCCCACCCCTCGCCGCTACCCCGCCCTCCTCGAGACAGACGGCCCGGCCCCATGGCCCGATTCACGACCAATCTAGAGTGTAGCAGCGGCGGTGTCAAGGGCGTCCCCAGCCCCCAAGTGTTGTATTCAGAGGGATCATGATCTTCAGTCTTTGCACGAATCGCCAGGCCGTTTCTGAGGCTGGCCGCGGATAACACACCGAGCCACATAGTGGCTGCCGATTTCCGCCAGCGTCTCCATCATCGGCAGGTCGTACGGCAGGGTCACCCGAAGGGCCGGGTCCAACGCATAGGTAGGCTCGAAACGCTGAAGGACCCAGCGCCGGGCGCCCAGGATGCTCGCGCCCATGGCGCGGATCTCCGCTTCTCCGACGAGCGGCGGACAAACGGTCGTCCGGAACTCGTAGTCGAGGCCGCTCTTCATCAGCAGCCGGATCGACTGCCGCAACGTCTCCAGGTCGACCGGCCCCCCGCAGGCGCGGCTGTAGCGCTCGTCGAGCGGGGCCTTGAGGTCCATCGACACGGCGTCGATGAGGCCCTGCTCCGCAAGCGACGCCAGCACCGCCGGCTGCGTGCCGTTCGTATCGAGCTTCACCGCCAGGCCCGCGTCGCGGAACACGCGGCAGAAGTCGGGCAGCGTGGGCCAGAGCGTGGGCTCGCCGCCGCAGATGACCACGCCGTCGAGCCATCCGTCGCGCGACGCGATGTGCTCCAGGACCGACTCCAGCGCGATCGCCTCCTCGGGCGCCGCCAGCATCGGGCCGGCGTGGCAGAACGGGCATCGCAGGTTGCATTGCGGCAGGAAGACGATGGCCGCCAGCCGCCCGGGCCAGTCGATCAGCGTCGTCGGGTGGTAGCCCGCGATCGGGGGCAACGAGATGGAGGTTTCTGCATTCATCAGACGATGCTTGCGCCTTTCGCGGCGGTCAGGAAGGCCTGGACCTCGACGGAGGGCGGCACCACGCCGTCCCACCGGGCCAGGACGTCGCCGGACTCGGCCCGCAGAATAACGGCCGGCAGCGTGTCGAAGACGTCGTTGAACGCGCCCTCGGCCCGCCCTTCCACGGTGTCCAGGTCAAAGAACGCGAGCGCGACCGACTCGCCCGGCTCGGCTTTCGACACGAGATGCGTCAGCTTGGCCTTGGTGCTCTTGCACTTGGCGCACGCCGGCTTGCCGAAGACCTCAAACTTCATGGCGTCCCCTCACTTCTCAGGTGGTCCAAAAATATCTCGGGCCGCCGCCCCCTCGGGCGACCGGCCGTAAGGGCCCGCGGCCCTTAGACGTCGACTTTATCCGTCGGGTTGTACGACGACTTGATGAACACCGCCTTGAGCGGCACTTGCGTGTCGTTGATGATGTTGTGCACTTCGCCCGGCTCGATGCGGAACGCCGCGCCCACGGTGATCGGGTACTCAATGCCGTTGACGATGAACCGCCCGCCCGCGCCCTCGACGAAATAAAACGTCTCCTCGACCGCCTTGTGCAGATGGCGCCCAAGCTCATCGCCCGGTGCGAAAAGGATGACGCCCCAGTCGATCTTCGGCCCGCGGACGAGGTACTTCACGCCGCAGGCGCCGCTACGATACGCCTTGCCCTGCTCGCGAACAAATTCCATGGCGAAACCTTGCTTTGCCTCGTCCGAAAACTCCCGCGCGCTGACGCTCGCGGCTCGAGACGGACCCTGCTCAAAAAACGACGGGGAGCCGGGACGGCGAACAGATGCCTTTGAGGCGCCCGGCTCCTCCGTCAACAAGGGGGTCCCGTTATGACTGCGCCGCAGGCAAACCCCGCGGCACCCCATCCTCTGCCCTACGTCACCGGCGTCGTCTTGGCCCCGCCGAAAGCCGCCGCCACCGCATAATTGCCGCGGTGCCGGTCCTTGAGCTCGCCCAGCTTCGACTTGTTCCAGTTCGAGATGCGGCTGAAGTAGCCGACGATGCGCGTGACGCCGTACACGTCCGCGGAGCCGCAGAAACCGCACGTTTCCTGAAGGCGCGGCGTGGCCTTGCGGCACTCGTTGCAGATCGTGAACTCGGGACTGATGGTGATCTGCGCCGCCGGGGTCTTCTCGAACGTCCGCCGCACGAGCGCCAGGATGCTCTCGGCCGGCGGCCGCTCTTCGCCCACGAACGCGTGGATGATGGCGCCGGACTCGATCATCGTGTGGAACTTCGCCTGTTTCTGGATGCGCGTCAGGAGGTCGACCGGCGCATCGGCCCGCAGGTGAATCGAGTTCGTGTAGTACGCCTCGTCGGCCGCCAGGTCGCCCCGGAGGAGGCTTCGCGACTCGGGCCAGTTGCGGTAATCGACCTTGGCGAACCGGCGCGTCGCGCTCTCGGCCGGCGACTCCTCCAGGCTCACCTTGAGGCCGTGCCGCTTCGAGTACTCGCGGGCCCGGCTGTGCATGTACGACACCACCAGCAGGCCCTTCTTGAGGGCCTCGTCGCTCTCGTGCAGTTCCTGGCCCGACATGAACTGGACGGTCTCGTTCAGGCCGATCAGGCCGATGATGTACGTACACTTGTCGAGGTCAACGTACGGCCGGCCGTCCTTGGCCACCTTGCCGATCTCCCACAGGGGCATCTCGGGGCCGGCCATCATCTTCTTGATGAATTCGCGCTTCTCCAGGTGGGCCTGCATCGCCAGGTCCATCACGGCGCCCACTTCCTCCAGCAGGCGGTCCCAGTGGCCCGCCCCGGCCCGGTACGCGCACTGCGGCACGTTGACCGTCACGTTCTGGAACCCGCAGAACCGCATGCTCTCTGGGTGCGTAATCATGTAGTTATCGTCGATCGTGGTGCGCAGGCGGCAGCAGGCGCTCAGCGTGACCTCGTCGCGGTCGAACACAAAGTACGGCACGCCGTTCTCGGCGGCGATCTGGCACGCGAACTCCAGGAGTGCGTACTGCGCCGGATCGGCGAACGTGTCGGCGTTCACGTGGATGTCGCACTTCGGGAACGCAAACAGGTGCCCGTCCTTGTCGCCGGCCCGCCACACGTCGAGCAGCGCGCGACAGAACCGCTGCGCGGCCTTCTCGTAGGAGCCGTAGGTGCGGCCGGTGTACTTGCCGCCGGGGCCGATCGCCACGATGTCGCGCAGATACCGCGGCACGCCCGTGTGCACGTTGAAGTCCAGGAACAGCGTCTGCCCGCC
>PMZT01000085.1:30175-36017 GCA_003170085.1 Planctomycetia bacterium
GCGTAGTACGCCTGCATCGACGCCAGGAACGTGTTCAGGTGCCCCGTGAGCGTGCGGGCGTGCTTGGCGGGGCCGCTCTTGGTGTCGAGGTTCTGGAGGTCCAGCCCGTACTTCTTCAGGTACTCCAGGCTGTGGCTCGAGCAGTAGACGCGCGTGGGATACCCCAGGTCGTGCAGGTGCAGCCGGGCCTGGAGGTGCGCCTCGGCCACCGGGCGCGAGAAGATCTCGCTCAGGGCGAACTGCTTGAGGATCGACTCGGCGATCGACAGATTGATCGCCTCGGGGTTGTTCGACGTGATGTTCGAGTTCTCTTTGCTCTTCGAGTAGATGAGGTTCTCGAGGTCGAACCGCGGCATGCCAACGACCTTCTGCCGCTCGAGCCGCCCCGTGAGGCCGCGCTCGAAGAGCTCATTGTCCACCAGCTCGCGCACCAGCGACGTCGAGATCCGCGACAGGCCCGAAGCCAGGACCTTCTCCTCGACCGCCGTCGCCACCTTCCGGGCCGTGGCCGCGTCAAGGTGGGCCTCCTTCTCGAGGGCCTCGGCAATGCGGCTCTTGTCCCACTGGATGAGCGCATCCTTGGCGCCGGTATCCACGAGGAGCGAGAAGTCGGTCGTGCTGCGGCCGCGCTCCCGCGACACCTTGCGCACGGTCATGGCGCGGCGGGCCTGGTGGCGCCGGTCGCGATAGATGATATACGCCTTCGCCGTCTTGGCATGGCCGGTCTCGATCAGAACCTTCTCGACCATATCCTGGATATCCTCGATGCCGGGGATGTCTCCTTCGTAGTGTCGATCGAGGTAATCCAGCACGGCGCTCGCCAGCTCTTCGGCGATGAATCGGTCTTCGCCCCCCACGGCCTGCGCGGCCTTGAAAATCGCGTCGGCGATCTTGGACTTATCAAACGGCATGACACGGCCGTCACGCTTCCGAATGTGTGTGATGCGCTGCGACATACGCCTCTCTCCCTCCCCGTACCTCGCCCTTATCTTGCACCGGGCAGCCCAGCGACTCCCGGGTCCTGATTAGATTGGGGGGCGACCCTCCGCCGCCCCCCACACTCTCGCGGCGCCCGTGGGGGCAAGCCGGCGTCAACCGCCGGAGCCCTGACGCGGATCCGCTCCCTTACCCTTTTCCGTGGCCGACCCGCCGCGCTGCGTCAGCATCGGCTGCACTTCCTGGACGAATTCCGAGATGTCCTTGAAGTTGCGGTAGACGCTCGCGAAACGAACGAACGCCACCTGGTCCTCTTTCCTGAGTTTCTCCATGACGAGATCGCCGATGGCGCGGCTGGGAATCTCGAGGTCGTACTTGGCCGTCAACTCGTCCTCGATCTCCTGGAGTATTTCATCGAGACGGCCCGTCGAGACCGGGCGCTTGTGGAGCGCCAGGACCAGGCCCCGGCGGATCTTCGAACGATCGTACGCCTCACGGGTCCCGTCCTTCTTGACGACCCGCAGGCGCGGTTCGCTCTCGGCCCGCTCGTAGGTGGTATACCGGCGGCCGCAGGCCAGACATTCGCGGCGGCGGCGAATCGCCGCACCACTGGCGCGCGAGTCCACAACTTTATCGTTGTCCTGATGACAGAACGGACATTCCATCCAAAGCCCCCCAACTGAGACAGGGCCACAAACGGCCAGCCCCCATCCCGTGTGACTCCAACTGCAACCCACAAGGTATGGGGCCTAGCGGCTAACCATCAACCTCGGCGATTCCCGCCTATGGCAATCACAAAAAAATGAGAAGGTGCGATTTCCAGTACCTCATGTTGTGCGGGACATCTTAGGCCCCCATCCTATTGCGTGTCAAGCCTGTTCTTTAACGCCGTCTTAACGTCGTCCTCTTCTCACATAAGTGGAAACGCCTAAGACCGCGTAGTACAACATCTTGTGCCTCGCCTCGCCGAGTTTTCCACCGTAAAGAATTTCTTTCCACGCCATTTAACAGTAGGCGCCACAGCCCCTGCATGGGGTAGCCAAGCCAGTAAGTATACCACATCTTGTACCCCAGGGCAGCTAAAAAAGAAAGGCACGGTCCCATATCCCTGGCCCCGTGCCCTGTTTCGTGCCTTTTCCCGCCGTAAACTACTGTTTCTTATCAGCCTCCTTGAAGACTTCGAGCCGCACACCGCCCATTTTCAGCAGCGACTTGCCGAGATCGTCCGGGTAGTCCTCGCGGCAGACGATCCGCTCGATGCCGGCGTTAATCGTGACCTTTGCACACATTGAGCAGGGATGATGTGTTGTATAGAGCATGGCGCCGGCGATCCGCACGCCGTGCTTGGCCGCCTGGATGATCGCGTTCTGCTCGGCGTGCAGGCCGCGGCAAAGCTCGTGACGCTGGCCCGACGGCACCGCCATCTGCTCGCGAAGGCATCCGCTCTCCGCGCAGTGCGGAACGCCGCTGGGCGCCCCATTGTAGCCGGTGGCCAGGATGCGCCGGTCCACGACCAGCACCGCGCCCACGTGACGCCGCAGGCACGTCGAGCGCCGCGACACCTGCTCGGCGATCGCCATGAAGTATTCGTCCCAACTCGGTCGGTCCATGACACACAAGGGTATTCGGCGGGCGGGTGGATGTCAAGCGGAGGGCGGCACAATCGCCTCACGGCACCAGCACGATACCGCGGTGGCCGCCCATGCGGACGGGCAGGAACCGGCGGACGCCCTCCGCCGCCGGCCCGGGTTCCATCGGCGCCAGCACGAGGACCGACGGCTCCGCGCCCTCGCGAATCCCCGCGCACGGGTAAGCCCTGGCCAGCAGCGTCCGGTGGACCGCCAGCCATCGCGCTGCGGCCGCCGTGTCGACCGCCGCGGCGCCATCCTCGACCAGAATCGCCACCAGCCCGCCGTCGGGGCGGACGCCGGCCAGCGGCGGCGCCCCGGCTTCCCGCACGTCCACGCGAAAGATCTGCCTGAGGTCGCCCGCCAGGAGCGACGGCGCCTGCGCCTCGATGGCCGCCACCAGCACCGACCGTTCCTCCGGCTGCCAGAGCGAGAAGACCGGGCACGTGGCCGGCAGCGTGTTGGCCGGGGATCGCAGGGGCAGCGGTGCCCGCAGTTCCGGCGGCAGGTAGCCGGCGCGTCCGACGTGCCCGGCAGAATCGGGCGTCGAGGCGGCCACGGCGGCGGCCGGCGCCTCGGCCGTGGAAACATCCGGGGCTCCCCCGCTTGATCGCGGTACGTACGGCGTGTGCGCCTCGGGCGCCGGCGACTCGCCGCGCTCCACCATCATCAGGCGTGGCCAGATGCGTTCGGCCGGCGCCTGCGCCACGATGCACAACGGCTCAGGATGTCCGGCGCTCGCGGCGGCGTCCGCGGCCCGCATGTAGCCCTGGACCGTCACGTCACACCCCAGAAAACGGTGCGCCGCCGACTGGAGGCGTTCGTGGACCCAGCCCACCTCCTCGGCCCCGTCGCTGCCGATCACGAAGAGCGACGCCTGGGCCTCGAAGCCCCGCGCCCGCCACGCCTTGAGCTCGCGGTAGCTCTCGACAACGCTCTCGGCGTCGGGCGCAGCGGCGATCACCGCGCGGCTTGCCAGGCGGCCGAGTTTCCGCAGCGGGCCGCCCTGCGTATCGAGCAGGACAATCGCGGTCTGGTCGCACTGGATCATGAGTTCGGAGACCGCGCGATCGGCGTCGGCGGCAGTGAGATAGTTCTGGGGCCCGAGCCGCCCGCAGGCCAGCTCGCCGAGGACGTGGGCATCGGCCATGCCGCGCTCGAACACAAGGATGGCGGCCGTCCCGCCACGAGGCGCCAGTTGCCGCGCGATGGCCAGCGCGGTGTGGCGGCGGTCCGCACCATCTATACCCGCGGGCACCAACAGGTACAGCCCGCGCGGCGGATCGGACTCGGGCGGAGGCGAGCACTCAGGCGCACGTGCCGGCGTCACGGCCGATGCCGGCGACAGCAGGGCGTCGGCCACGGCGGCCATGTCGTCGGTGCGGGCGCCAAGGGCCAGGCGGCGCCCGGCGAAGCGGCGCTTCGGTGCGGCCAACTGGATGTCATCCACGCAATGCCTGCCGTTACTGGATCTCGACGACGCTGTTCAACTCCCCGTACGGATTGCTCTCGACATAAGGATTGGCCGGATCGCTGCACCACCGGCCGTCGATGACGAGCCGGTACGCATACCGGCCGGGCCGCAGCAGGACTTCCTTCTTCCATACGCCGGGCTGGTCGGTCGGCTCCATCAGGCTTGTCCCATCGCCGGCCTTCCACTGATTGAAGTCGCCCGTCACCTCGACGCTCTTGGCCTCGGGCGCGTGGCAGACGAACCGCACGCCGCCGTCGATGAGCGTGGCCCCGTAAACGATCTCGATCTTCGCGTCGACGGCCCTTTCCTCGCGTGCCGCCGTCTCGGCCTGCTCGCGGGCCATCGCCTCGTACTCCAGGTGGAGGCCCGCCGACAGGAGCTCCTCGGCCAGGGCCTTGTAGTCCTCGTGGCCGCGCGAGTCGGGAGCGAACTCGACGATCGGGCTGCCCATGGCCGCCGCTTCCCGCAGGCTGACGTTGAAGTGAATGGCGGCGTTGAGAACCACGGGGCCGTGCTGGTCGCGCAGCGACGCCAGCGCCCGCCGCATGGTCCGCGCCCGCGTGTCGTACAGCGTGGGAAGGATGTGCATGGCAGGCCCGCGGCCGGTCCGCTCGGCCACCAGACGCAGGGTATCCATGACCCGCCCCAGCCCGTAGAGGCTGAAGAAGCCGAGGTCGACGGGCACGATGACTTCGGTTGCGGCCATGAGCGCGTTCATCGAGAGGATGCCCAGGCCGGGGCCGCAGTCGACCACCACGATATCGTAGCGCGAGGTGACCTGCTCGAGCGCCCGTTTCAGGCGGGTCTCGCGGCCCTCTTCGCCGGCCAGCGACTGTTCCACGGTGGCCAGGCCGACGCACGACGGGGCCAGGAAGAGCCCGTCGAGGATCTCCCACGCGGTGTCGGACAGGCCCACCGGACGGCCATCGACATCGGCGCCGCGGAGGATGTCCCAGGTGCTCAGCTCAACCTCGTCCTCGCGCACGCCGCAACCGACGGTGGCGTGGGCCTGCGGGTCGAGGTCCACGAGAAGCACGCGGCGTTTGGCACCGGCCAGCGACGCCGCCAGGTTGATGGCGGTGGTCGTCTTGCCGACGCCACCCTTCTGGTTCGCGATCGCGATGACGTTGGCCACGGCGGTTCCACCTCGCTCCGCATCAGTAGGCTCGCAGACGACCGGCCAATTCGGACGGCGCTGCCCCGCGAAGCAGGCCTTGGAAGTGGCTGGCGTCAACCCGATTGCGACTCTCCTAGATGCTACCGCACCTAACCTCTCCGGCGGTTCTGGCTTATCCACAGAATCGAGAAGTTGTTCACCGATCCTGTGGACAAACACCTGTCTTGTCTGCACCGCGCGGATGGGTCTGAGGGCATCCATGCGTCGGCTTGATCCAGGAGTCGGGACCGAAGGCGCCCGACCTCGGCCCGGCGTCTTTGTACAAAGACAGCCGCGGCCCAGGAGTGCATCCGGCCGTTGGTTCCCATGCCGGTCCGGCACTCCGACGCGCGGCGGTTGGCAATCATGGGCGCGTCCGTGCCATCATCCGTAGGCACGCTCATGCGACGGCAGCGCGGACAGCTAGAGGAATCGGCACGTGGCTCAGGACCGGGACGGGACTCACGACGGAAGAAGAGATAGGCCGGCGCCCGACGCGGGCAGAGAGAAGTGGCGAACGACCACGCGGGTCCGCGCCCTCTCTCGCTCTGCCGAGCGTCAGGAGCGCTTCCTCACCACTTCCGGAATGGAGATCCAGGATCTATACACACCGGCCGATGTGGCCGGCCTGGACGAAGATCGCGACCT
>PMZT01000092.1 GCA_003170085.1 Planctomycetia bacterium
CGAGTCCGCCCGTGCCTACCACTTTCGGCTCTGTTCCGCTCGAGACCAGTCGGCTGCATGGCTGAATACACCTTCCTCGCCTCCTGATCACCCGGATGACTCACGACGTTACTGTCACGCTGCCAGATGGTTCACGCCGCCTCGTCCCCGCCGGGACGACCGTGCGAGCATTCACGGCCGACTTGCCGCCGCGAGTGGCGAAGTCCGCCCTGGCCGCCGTCGTCAACGGCGAGATGGTCGACCTGTCCTTCGCGCTCGAAGCCGACGCGACGCTCCGCCTCGTGACCCCGGACGCCCCGGAGGCGCTCGACCTCTACCGCCACAGCACCGCGCACCTGATGGCCGCCGCCGTCACCGCGCTCTTTCCCGGGACCCAGTGCGGCATCGGCCCGTCCACCGACGACGGGTTCTTCTACGACTTCGTGGTGGCGCGCCCCTTCGTGCCCGAGGACCTGGTCGCCATTGAGGCGAAGATGCGGGAGATCGCCAAGGGCGACATCCCCTACGAGCGCCGGATGATGCCCAAGGCCGAGGCGATGCGCCTGTTCGAGGCCCGCGGCGAGCCGCTCAAGGTGCAGCTCATCGACGAGAAGGGCGGCCCCGTGGTGTCGTGCTACACCATCGCGGACCTCTTCGTCGACTTCTGCCTCGGCCCGCACGTGCCGTCGACCGGCCGCCTGAAGGCCTTCAAGCTGCTCTCCGCGTCGAACGCCTACTGGAAGGGCGACGCGGCCAACCAGCCGATGCAGCGCATCTACGGCACCGCGTTCTTCTCGAAGAAACTGATGGACGCGCACCTGGCCCGGATCGAAGAGGCCCGGAAGCGCGACCATCGCCGCATCGGCAAAGACCTGGACCTCTTCAGCTTCCACGACGAGGGGCCGGGCTTCGCGTTCTTCCATCCCAACGGTATGATCATCCTCAACGAGATCCTCGATTTCTGGCGCGCCGTACACCGCGACGCCGGGTACGTCGAGGTCCGCACCCCGATCATCCTGAGCGAAAGCCTGTGGCATCGTAGCGGCCACTGGGATAATTACCGCGAGGCGATGTACTTCACCGAGATCGACGAGGGCAGGTTCGCGGTCAAGCCGATGAATTGCCCCGGCGGCCTCCTGATCTACCTGAACCAGCCGCACTCGTACCGCGACCTGCCGATCCGCATGGCCGAGCTTGGCCTGGTGCACCGCCACGAGAAGTCCGGCGTGCTGCACGGCCTGTTGCGCGTGCGGCAGTTCACGCAGGACGATGCCCACATCTTCTGCCTGCCGGAGCAACTGCGCGACGAGGTCATCGGCGTCATCGACATCACCGACCGCATCTACAAGGCGTTCGGGTTCGAGGACGTGCGCGTCGAGCTTGCGACGCGGCCCGAAAAGTCGATCGGCACCGCCGAGATGTGGGCCCATGCCACGGGCGCGCTCGAGCAGGCCCTGGAGGCCCGCGGCATCAAGTACAAGATCAACGCGGGGGAAGGGGCCTTCTACGCCCCGAAGATCGAGTATCACATCCGCGACTGCCTGGGCCGTTCCTGGCAGTGCGGCACGATCCAGGTCGATATGGCGATGCCCGAGCGGTTCGACCTGGCGTACGTCGGGGCGGACAACGCGCCGCACCGGCCGGCGATGGTCCACCGGGCGATCCTGGGCAGCATCGAGCGGTTCCTCGGCATCCTGATCGAGCATTACGGCGGCGACTTCCCGCTCTGGCTTTCGCCGGTGCAGGTGGCCGTGCTGCCCGTGAGCGACCGCTTCAACGATTACGCGGGCCGGACGGTCCAGGCGATCAAGGCCGGCGGCCTGCGCGTGACCCTCGACCACTCGAGCGACAAGGTCAGCGCCAAGATTCGCCGCGCGTCGCTCGGCAAGACGCCGTACATGCTGATCCTTGGCGAGAAGGAGGCGGCGGCCGGGACGGTCAGCGTGCGCGATCGGACGCTGGGCGACCTGGGTGTTGAAACACTGGAAGGCTTCCTGGGTCGTGCGACCCAGGAGATTCGCGAAAAGAAGTTGCGGCCCAAGGCAGCGGGTTCCGCTTAGGCCGCGGGGCCCGTCGGACGGGCCTTCGCCACGGCGCCACGAGGCGCAGCGGCGCCGGAGAATCTGAACTCGCAAAGGAGGAACGCTTGAAAGAATCGAAGCAGCGGCTCAACGAACAGATTAAGATATCACCGCTGCGAGTCATCGGGGAAGACGGCGAGCAACTGGGCGTGCTGGATCGCGACGCCGCGTTGCGGATGGCCAGCGAGGCGGGCCTGGACCTGGTGGAGGTGGCGTCGGACGTGCGGCCGCCGGTCTGCCGGATGATGGACTTCGGCAAGTTCAAGTACCGGCAGGCCAAGAAGACGCACAAGACGAAGAGCCACGAGGTCAAACTCAAGGAAGTCCGGATTCGCCCGAAGACCGAGGCGCATGATCGCGACACGAAGATCCGCCAGGCGAAGGGCTTCCTGGAGGCCGGCGACAAGGTCATGGTGAACATGCTGTTCCGCGGCCGCGAGCTGGCTCACCTGGATTTCGCCCAGCAGAACATGCAGGCGTTCGTCGACCAGTTGGTCGAGGTCGGCGTGGTCGAGCGCGGGCCGCTTCGCGAGGGGCGGCGCATGATCCTGCTGCTGACGCCCAAGAAGAAGGTACCCTGACGGTCGCGACACGCCCGGGTTGATGGTTTCGAGGGCCGCCGGCCGAGGGCCGTCGGCGGGGAAGGACGGAGGGTTCTGTCGCCGGATCGGCGGCACTGAAGGGAAACGAACTATGCCTAAATTGAAGACGCACAAAGGGATCAAGAAGCGGATGAAGTTGACCGGCGGCGGCAAGATTCTCCGCAGCCGCGCCAACAAGGGGCACCTCTTGAGCAGCAAGAGCAACGTCCGCAAGCGCCGCCTGCGTAGGTCGGCCACGGTCTGTAAAACCCAGGTCAAGACGTATACGCGCCTGATCACCGGCTGAGCCGGCCGGCGCGAGTGGGAGACAAGACATGCCTCGTACCAAGAAAGGCGCCGCACGGCGCCAAGCCAAAAAACGCACCTTCAGGCGCGCCAAGGGGATGGTCGGGGCGCGCAGCAAGCTGTGGCGGATCGTCAAGCAGTCGGTCATGAAGGCCGAGCAGTACGCCTTCCGCGACCGGCGCGCCAAGAAGCGCAGCTTCCGCCGCCTCTGGATCACGCGCATCAGCGCCGCCTGCCGCATGCGCGACATCACCTACAGCCGGTTCCAGGCCGGGCTCAAGAAGGCCGGCATCACGCTGGACCGCAAGGTCCTGGCGGGTGTGGCGCTGAATGACCCGAAGGCATTCGACGTGATCGTCGCCGAGGTGAAGGCCGCCCTGGGAGTCTGACGATGGGACCCGCGGAAGTCAAAGCCCTCCAGGGCGACGCGCTGGCCCGGATCGATGCGGCCGGCGACCTCGCGGCCCTCGATGCCCTGCGCATCGAGTGGATCGGGCGCAGGGGCGGCCGCATCACGGCCCTCATGAAGGCCATTCCGTCGGTGGCGCCCGAAGAGCGCTCCGCCTTCGGCCAGGCCGTCAATGCGCTGAAGGCCGCGGTGCAGGACCGCCTGGACGCCCGCAAGGCCGCCCTCGAACAGTCCGAGGCGAAGCTTCCGGGCGTGGACGTGACGATGCCGGGGCGGCGCCTGGAGCTGGGCCGCCTGCACCCGATCACCCGGGCCACGCGCGAGATGGTCGATATCTTCGGCCGCCTTGGCTTCGAGGTCGTCGAGGGGCCCGAGGTCGAGGACGAGTGGCACAACTTCGTGGGCCTCAACATCCCGGCGGAGCACCCGGCCCGCGACCCGCTCGACAACTATTACCTCAAGGACCACGTGCTGCTGCGCACGCAGACGTCGACGGTCCAGATTCGCGTCATGGAGAAGCGCAAGCCGCCCGTCCGCGTGATTGCGCCCGGCCGGGTCTACCGGCCCGACACGGTGGACGCGGGGCACTCCAACATGTTCCACCAGTTGGAGGGGCTGTGGGTGGAGGAGGGCGTGACGTTTGCCGACCTGAAGAGCGTCCTGGCGATGTTCGCCAGGGCGTTCTACGGCCCGTCGGTGCGCACACGGTTCCAGCCCGGCTACTTCCCGTTCACCGAGCCCAGCGCCGAGATGTACCTCTCGTGCCTGCTGTGTGGCGGGTCGGGGTGCGCTGCGTGCAAGCGCACCGGCTGGATCGAAATTCTTGGCTGCGGCATGGTGGACCCGAACGTGTTCGAGGCCGTCGGATACGACCCCGAGAAGGTGACGGGTTTCGCTTTCGGCATGGGCATCGACCGCCAGGCGATGCTCAAGTACGGCATCCACGACATCCGTTGGCTCTTCGAGAACGACCTGCGCCTGCTGCGGCAACTATAGCATGGCGAGGGGGCCTTGCGACACGGCGGATCTTCGACTGGACTCAGGCGGTCGCCTATGAATTTCAACCGACAAGCCCCGGAAGGGGCGTCTTTTTTAGCCCAGGGCGAAGACGAAGTCGAGCCCTGGGTAAGCGCGGCCCCCGGAAGGATCAAGCCCCATCGGGGCGTCTTGTCGATCGTAGGGCAACCGGATGCATTTGCCCAAGGCGCCCCGATGGGGCTTGATTGATACATTTCGTTATGCATACCCAGGGTTCGGGCTTCGCCCTTCACCCTGGGCTAAGAAAGACGCCCCTCGCGGGGCTGACAGCCATTCGACCAAGCCGTGTTGTCGTATTAGAACAGTGCCTTGCTGGGCAACGCTGTCACGGTCATGTGGGTGGAAGCCTTGGTGCCCGTCAGCGCCAGCCTGATGCTGCAGGCCGGGGCCACGTCGGTCACCGTGAAATCGGTGACATAGTTGTCGAGGATTACGTAGGTGGTTTCCGTCCCGCCAAAGGGCGTCTCAGAGTATTGCAGGGTTCCGCTGGCGGTACCGTCCCAGGAATAAGAGTGCAACGAGCCGTCGTTCAGCGTCACATGCAGGTGATGCGAATCGACGACCGTGTAAGAGGCGCCCAGGCGGATGTCCTGCGTGATCCGATCGAGCGTGCCGCGCGCCCTGGCCACCAGTTCCACCTTGTCATTGTTGTAGGAATGGGAGGTTTGCGCGGCCTTCAGCCCCATGGCCGCGGCGGTCATGATGAGGGCCATCAGGGCCAGAGCCACCAGCATCTCCGGCACGGTGAAGGCGCGAGTTCGCGTTAGACGCAGGGTGCTCACGGTCGTCCTCATGGGATGCAATTCGGCGAGCTGGCAAACGAGCCGGACAGGCAGACCAGCTTGCACGAGCTGACGATGCCCGCCGGGGTTGCCACGGCGTGTTGGCGGTCGATGACCAGCGATGTGTTGCCCGTCATCGTAAACGCGGAATCCCTCAGGCACACCAGCCCGCCCTGGATGGTTCCGCCCGCGTTGCCTGTAAACGAGTACTGGCTGGCCACCATGCACCCGTTCACGGTGTTGAAGTTGCCTGTAAACGACGCGGCAAAGCCGGGCGCCAGAAGGAACGACCCGGTGAGCGCCCGCAGGCCGTCGTATTGCGTTCCCGAGGGCAGACTGTCGACGCCGGACGTGCTTATGTTGCCCGTAAACGAGATGCTGTTGTTGGTCAGGTCGTTGACCGCGGGCGTGTCGGTCACAATGGTGCCGATGATGTTGCAGTTGCCGGAGAAGGAGACCCGGTTCGGCGACTTGATATAAATGACGCCGTAAACCGTGACGTTGCCGGAGAACGTGGGGTTGGTATTCGGCGGAATCGTGATGTTCGAGAGCGTGAGGGTTCCGCTGCCGTTGCCCGAATACGTGTTGGTGGCGTACGGCTTGAACGGCGTGATGTCGACCTGCGGCCACTGGGGTTCCCCGGCGCCGATGATCTGCTGCCCGCCGATGCTGATGTTGCCCGTTTTCCGGACGGTACCGTCCGGATTGCAGACCACGACGTTACCGGAGATGGTGTCGTTGCCGGTCATCGTGATCGCCTGGTTGGTGCTGTAGGTGGCCGAGAGGATCGAGCCATCGACCGTATTGTTCAACCCCCGGATGCTGGCATTTCCGGTCATCTGGATGGAGCCCTTACTGGCCACGGCGTAGTCCGAGAGCGCCGAGGCGCCCCGCTGCACGGTCATGTTGTAGGTGACGGAGTTCGTGGCGGCACCGAACTGGCCTTTGCTCTTGATGGTGACGGTCGTGTTGTCGAGCGCCCCGCCGCTGGCCACGATCCGCAGGTCGATCGTGCCGGTGCGGCCGTCGCTCCGGGTGACTGTGATCGTCGGCACCGTGACGCCGTTGGCATCGGCGGTGATGTTGGCTTGATTTACCATGGTTGAAGTCTGCCACGCGGTCTGGAGCTGGGTAGTGACCGCGTTGTGCAGGTCGAGGGCCGAATGCGTGCCCGGAACCGCGAGGCCGCCGACGTTGTACTGGATCAGTCGGATGCCGGTCTCGGCCAGGGCCGCGGCCTGGCAGGCGTCGACGCGGTTGTGCGAGATCGCCAGGTTCGACGAGGCGGCCGTCGTGATGGCCAGGGCCATGCAGGCAAAAAGCGCCAGGAAGACCAGCGTGACAATCAGTGCCACCGCTCGGCGGTTTGCCCGCCCGTTTCTCGTGTGCGTGTCCATGATACGCCCCTCCGTACCGCGGGTCGCGCTGGGGCGTGCAGGCGCCAACCTGTTGGGCTATCCCTTGTCCGTTGCCCGTATCCTGTCACCGGCCCGACTCGGCCCGGCCGCACCAGGGCGGGGCAACGGTTCATCAATGACCTGTACCACCGTCCGTAAACGGAACTGCATCCATTTTGAAAATGTAGTAGGTCTGCACGATCGCCGTCCTGGCACTCTTCTTGACGGTAACCGTCAGCCTCGCCACCGTGGCCGAGGCCGGTGCCACCTGCGTGTTCAGGTCGGCGGCGGTCACCGGCGTTACGACGACCGTCTGTGACCACGTGGAAACATCCTGTGCCACCCCCGTGCTGAGGATGGCGGGGCTGTACGGGGCCCCGCCCAGCGCCAGCACGTTGGCGAACGTCATCTGCTGCGCCATGGTGCGGATTTCGTCGGCCAGGAACCCGGCGTACGTCACGTCTTCGCTCCGCTGGGAGGCCACGGTGTCGTTTCCATAGGCCGCGAGGATCCCCACGAACCCCAGCGCCAGGAGCACGCAGCAGACGATGATCTCGGCCAGCGTGAACCCGGTCCGGCGACTTCGGGGCCTGCGATGTTCAATGGCACGGTTCATGGTTATCCCACCAACTGCGAAATCTTGAAGATCGGCAGCAGGATCGAGGCCGCAATGAAGCCCACGATGGCGCCCATCGCCACGATCATGATGGGCTCGATGGCCGCGGTCACCGCCTTGATCGTTGCCTTGAGTTGCTTGTCATAGAATTCGCTGACGTCCTTGAGGATCTCCGCCAGTGCTCCGGTGTCTTCGCCGGCCGAGATCATCTGCGACACGCTGGGCGGGATGAACTTGCTCCTGGCCAGCGTGGGCGCAATGCGCTGGCCTTTGCGCACCGCCAGGTGCACCCGTTGCCAGACGCGCGCGTAGTGCAGGTTGCCGGAAACCTCGGCCGTGATGGCGATGGTGTCGAGCATCGGCACGCCGGCGTTCACGAGTTCGCCCATCGTCCGCAGGCCGCGCGACAGGTACAGGGCGTGGCACAGTTTGGCGCAGATCGGGATCTTGAGCTTGGCGCCGTCCCACCAGGCGTGGCCGAACTCGGTGCGGATGAAGTAGGTGAACCCGGTCGTGCCGCCCACCACGGTCACGAGGTAGATGTACCAGTAGCCGACCATCGAGGCGCTCATGGCCATGAGGATCTTGGTGGGCAGCGGCAGGATGTCTTCCTTGCCCTGGAAGAGGATCATGAAACGGGGAAGCACGAACGTCAGCATGAAGACGGTCGTCGTGAGGGCCATGGTGACGATGATGGCCGGATAAACCATGGCCCCGGTGACCTGGCGCTTGGTCTCCATCTGCTGATTCAGATATTCGCCGATGCGGTCGAGCATGTGCCCGAACGATCCGGAAAGTTCGCTGGCCCGCACCATGTTCACGTAGAGCGGCGAGAAGACCTTGGGAAACCGTTGCAGGGCCTCGGAGAACTGCCGCCCGGACTCGACGTCGCGTTTGAGGGTGCTGACGACCTGGGCCATGTTCGGGTTGGTAATCTGGTCGCCGATGCTCTCGAGGGCCGTCGTCAGGCCGATGCCGGCCTTGGTCATCACGGCCAACTGGCTCGTGAACGCCAGGAGGTCCTTGCCGCCGACGCCCTGGCCGAGACCCAGACGGGCGAGAAGCCCGTGCTTCTTGCCGGCGCCCTCGTCGCTGAGGCGGATCAGCTCGAGAACGGCGCCACCCAGGTCGCGCGCCTGCTGCGCCGCCAGGAGCTGGCTATCGGCGCGCAGGGTGCCCACGAGCATCTGTCCGGAGGTACGCCGTACGCGATATTGATAGGTATGCATGATTCACCTAGGCCGAGAGGGTGCGCTCCAGCTTGTCCGGGACACGGGCGGAGGAGACGGCGTCCTCGCGGCTGATCATTCCGCCGAAGTAGAGACGTTTGAGCGACTCGTCGAACAGACGCATGCCCAGTGCCCGGTTGGTTTCGATGATGTTGGGGATCTCGAAGATCCGGTTCTCGCGAATGCAGTTGCGCACCGCGGGCGTCGAGACGAGCACCTCGGTGGCCGGCACCATGCCGGACTCGTCGATGCGAGGGAACAGGCGCTGGCAGATGACGCCCTTCAGGGTGTTGGCCAGCATCGACCGGACCTGGCCCTGCTGGGCCGCCGGGAAGATGTCGATGATGCGTTCGACCGTCGACGCCGCGTCGTTGGTGTGCAACGTCGATAAGACGAGGTGGCCGGTTTCGGCGGCCGTCAGGGCCGTCGAGATCGTCTCGAGATCGCGCATTTCGCCGATCAGGATGGTATCCGGGTCCTGCCGCAGCGCATGGCGGAGGCCCGAGGCGAAGTCCGTCACGTCGATGCCCACCTCGCGTTGCTCGATGACCGACAGGTTCGATTCCAGGAAGTACTCGATCGGGTCTTCGAGCGTGATGATGTGGTACCGGTTCTTGTGGTTGATGTAGTCGATCATCGAGGCGAGCGTCGTGGACTTGCCGCTGCCGGTTTCGCCGGTCACCAGCACAAGGCCCTGGTCGAGGTTCGCGAAATCGGTCGCGACTTCCGGCAGGTTCAGCGAGTCCAGCTTGGGCACCGCTGCCGGAATGGCCCGGAACGCCAGCGCCGCCGTCGCCCGCTGGAAATGCGCGTTCACGCGGAACCGCGCCCCGCCCGGCAGGGTGGTCGAGAAGTCGAGATCGCGCTTCTCGGCGAACTTCGCGTACTGCGCGTCGTCAAGGAGATCGCGGACGAACGCCTGGGACTCTTCTTCGGTTACCGGCGCCTCGTGCTCCATCGGCGTCAGAATGGTGTGGATGCGGTGCAGCGGCGGCAGCGAGACCACGATATGGAGGTCGCTCGCGTGCGACGCCGTCGCCTTGGCCAGCAGTTCACGGATACGGCTCACGTGGGTCATCCTTTCAGGCCAGAACCTGGACGTCTTCCGTGGCACGGAGCACTTCTTCGACGCTGGTCATGCCGCGACGCATCTTCCGCAGTCCGTCCTCGCGCAGGCTCACCATGCCCTTTTCCTGGCAGTATCGTCGCAGTTCGTTGACGTTGGGCCGCGTGGCCACAAGGTCGCGCAACGTGTCGTCAAGCACCAGCATCTCGTAGATGCCGCACCGCCCGCTATAGCCCGTGTTGCGGCAGTGGCCGCACCCTTTGCCGCGGAACAGCTTGTCGAACTCGATACGGCTCTTGGCAAGGGCTTTCTTGGCCTCGTCGGACGGCTCATACTCTTCCTTGCAGTGCTCGCAGATGCGCCGGATGAGGCGCTGGGCCAGCACGGCGTTCACCGACGCGCTGATCAGGTACGGCTCGACGCCGATGTTGATGAGCCGCGTGATGCTCGACGGCGCGTCGTTGGTGTGAAGCGTCGAGAGGACCAGGTGGCCCGTCAGCGCCGCCTGGACGCTGATGCGGGCCGTCTCCTCGTCGCGGATTTCGCCGACCATGATAACGTCGGGGTCCTGGCGCAGCAGTGCCCTGAGGGCGGTCGCGAACGTGAAGCCGATGCGCTCGTTGATCTGCACCTGGTTGGCGAAGCCCAGCGAGTACTCGACCGGGTCTTCGGTGGTCGAGATGTTCATCTCGCTGCCGTTCATCGTCATCAGGGCCGAGTAGAGCGTGGTCGTCTTGCCGGAGCCCGT
>PMZT01000016.1 GCA_003170085.1 Planctomycetia bacterium
ACCCTCGAACCGGAGCAAGGCATAAGTTGCTTTACTGGTCAATGCTCGAGTATGCCTGCCGGCGCCAAACCCCGTGCTTCGATTTCGGCCGCAGCACACAGGATTCCGGCACCTATCGCTTCAAGGCCCAGTGGGGCGCCAAGGAGGTCCCCCTCTACTGGTTCTACCTCCTGCGGCCGGGCGAGGAGATCCCCGACCTGCGGCCCGATAGCCCGAAATATCGCCTTGCTACAGCCCTGTGGCGGCGGCTTCCATTATGCCTCGTCCGCCTGATTGGTCCGCGAATCATCGCCAGGCTCTCGTAGCCTGGTGCCGTGGCTGTCTACCGCCTGAGGGGAGGAGTGCCGCGATGCAGCTGTTCAGAGTCACCTTTGTACAGACGTGCTGACCCATGCAAACCGCCGCTAAAGTACTTCAGACCGACTTCCGCAGCACATCCACGATGCGGTCCGCGGCATGGCCGTCCCAGAGGTCGGGGGTGCGGGAAGTGGATTCCGGCGCCGCCATGACACGGCGGAAGGCGGCTTCGATGCGGGCGGGATCGGTGCCGACGAGTTGATTGCAGCCCACATCCACCGTCACCGGCCGCTCGGTGTTCTCGCGCAGCGTCAGGCACGGCACCTTCAAGATGGTGGTCTCTTCCTGGATGCCGCCGGAGTCGGTCAGCACAAGCCGGGCCTCGGCCATCAGCCGCAGGAAATCGAGGTATCCCAGCGGTTCCACCAGGCGAAGGCCCCGCTCGGCCCCGGCGCCGGCCAGGCCGAACTGTTCCAGGTTCCGCCGCGTCCGCGGGTGGACCGGGAAGATGATGGGCAGTTCGCGGCCGATCTCGCCCAAGGCCTCGATGAGCCGGCCGAGCGTAGTGGGATCGTCGACGTTCGCGGGCCGATGAAGCGTCAGGACGGCGTAGCGGCGCGGGACGAGGCCAAGGTCCGCCAGGATGGGCCGGCTGCGCGCCCGCTCGAGGTTCCGCAGGAGCGTGTCGATCATGACGTTGCCGACGAAATGGACCTTCTCGGGGGCCACGCCCTCGCGTTTCAGGTTCGCCAGGCCGCTGGGCTCGGTCACGAAAAGCAGGTCGCTGATGGCATCAGTCAGGAGGCGGTTGATCTCCTCGGGCATGGTCCGGTCGAAACTGCGCAGGCCCGCCTCGACGTGGGCCACCCGCACGCCCATGCGTACGGCCACCAGGGCGCACGCCACGGTGCTATTGACGTCGCCGACCACGAGGACGATGTCGGGCCGGTGCTCGGCTACAATCGGCTCGAAGCGCAGCATGATCTCGGCCGTCTGCCACGTGGGCGAACCGGAGCCGACGCCCAGGTTGACGTCCGGTCGCGGGATGCCCAGTTCATCGAAGAACTGCTCGCTCATCCGGGCATCGTAATGCTGGCCGGTATGGACGAGGAGTGGCTGAATAGATGGGTGCCGCCGATAGGCTTCCATCAGCGGGGCGATCTTCATGAAGTTCGGACGCGCGCCGCAGACATTGATGATTCTCATGGCCGATCCTTGCACGCCCCCCGCTTGCTGCGCAGGCCGGAACCGACCGAGCCGCTCAGCCAGGAGGCCACGCGTCTCCTATATCGGCACGTGGCAGATATGAGTCAAGAACAAAACGCCGGACAGGGGTCGCCAGATAGAGTGTCATGGCCGACTGAGCTGGCCAGCCAGATCGGCCCGGCCCACGAGACCTCTGGGAAGTTCATACACTCAGCCGCCTTGCGGGCGCTGCTCCGCGTGGAACCCGATGCGTTTTCTGGGCGGCTGCGGCGGCGGGATCATCAACTCGCGAATGGCGTCGAACACCACGCGGAACTGGGAGTCGTACTTGCTCTCCAATTCGTTCAGCCGCTGGGCCAGGTCGGCATGCGTGGCAAGCATCTGCCGCAGGCGAACAAAAGCCCGCATGATCTCGATATTGACCCACACGGCCCGTTGGCTTCGCAGGACGCTCGACAGCATGGCCACGCCCTGTTCGGTAAAGGCGCGCGGCGGCTTGCGCGTCCCGCCCCAACTTGATGTTCCAGAATGGAACTTCAAGTTCTCAAACTCCTTGCGAGTCAGGCTGAACATAAAATCGCCGGGAAAGCGGCCGAGGTTACGGCTTACCGCCTTGTTCAGGTTGCCCGTCGTTACGCCATACATGGGTGCCAGGTCCCTGTCCAGCATGACCTTGTGACCGCGGATGAGAAGGATGCTGCGCTCGATGCGCTCCACCGGCACAACGGCCTTACGCTCCGGCAACGTTGCGGCAGGGATGCGCTTGCGTCTGCCTTTGTGGTGGACGGATTCGACGGGTATCTTTTTCGCATTGTCGGCCTTCTTGGCCATTGGCATATTACCTATTTGGCGATCTTGCGCCATTAGGCGCTTTGGCCCAGGCCGAGGCATTCGACTTGCTGCACGTACGTCCGTCAGATACTGACACAGTAGGCCCCGGTTGCCGACGGCTACCCATTCTGACAACTTCCCGACCCATCTACAACAGGTTAATCACGAGTTAGGGTAACCATACGCTCGGCCAGGTCATCCCGCGACTTGGCGGCCAGCGGCACCCGATTGTGGTGGTGTGAGTGGTTCGGCCATTGCACACAGGCGAGTGCGCCAGTAACCTGTATTCGGTGGTCGCTTATCGGAAGGCAAAGTCTGCAACGCGGCTTTTCAAGACACAACGTCGTTGCCGCCGGTCCGGTAGCGCAGCGACGTCATTTACAAGGGAAGGAAACTGAATGAGAATCGAGAACTTCAGCTCCCTCTTCCGTCGTTCGGCGGCGATGCCGGCGGTGTTCGTGATCCTCGTTCTGGCCGCGTGCGGCGCGGCCGGGGTAGCGGAAGGCAAGGTGGTCGTTTATCCCGCGCCGCCCGGCGAGCCGATCAGCCCGGATTACCGGGTCTCGGTCGCGGGGCAGGAGGTGCCCGTTTATGTGGCCAAGGTCGCCCCCGCCGACGCGCAGCGGCGCTGGAAGGCCATGGACGACAAGAAGAACTCCGCCGACTATTTCGATACGGCGGCCTTCGCATCCTTCGACATGCAGGGCGCGGTGACCGTTACCGTGACGGTGCCCGCGACGGTTTCGGCGGCAAAGGTCCTTCCCGCCTCCGCCGGGATTACGCCGACGATCCGCGAGAAGTCCGTTTCCTTCACCGTGGCCTCGCCCCGGCACCTGACGGTCGAGATCAACGGCGAATGGGTGAAGTCCTTGCACCTCTTTGCCAACCCGCCCGAGACCGATGCGCCCCGGCCCGACGATCCCAACGTCATTTACTTCGGGCCGGGAGTGCACAAGGTCAGCCACGTGGTGGTCGGCGACAATAAGACCGTGTACATCGCGGGCGGGGCCGTGGTGCGGGCGGTGATCGATCCAGACGAAAAGTTCAACATCAGCAGCTACAGCGGCCTGCGCGGCTACGCACCGACGTTCGAACTGCGGGGGCGGAACATCACTTTCCGCGGGCGCGGCATCCTCGATGCCGGCGGCTGCACGACCCACGCCCGGAACATGATCCTCGTCCAGGGATCCGACATCACCCTGGAGGGTGTGATCCTGCGCGACTCGAGCACCTGGAACATCCCCATCCGCCGGTCCGACCGCGTCACGGTCCGGAACGTCAAGGTGCTCGGCTACCGGGCGAACTCCGACGGCATCGATATATGCAACAGCCGCGACGTAACGGTCGAGAACTGCTTCCTCCGCACCCTCGACGACCTCATCGTCGTGAAGTCGGACAAGGGGCAAGGCGAAGTGAAGCACATCGTGGCCAGGGGCTGCGTGCTGTGGAACCAGGTGGCGCATGCGCTGAGCGTCGGCGCGGAACTCCGCGAAAACGTGGACGACGTGCTGTTCACCGATTGCGACGTGATCCATGACCAGGGGCGGGAATGGTCGCTGCGCGTGTACCACTGCGATGCCGCCCGGATCAGCAACATCCGCTTCGAGAACATCCGCATTGAGGAGGCGCGTAAATTCATCTCGCTGTGGATCGGCAAGGCCGTGTGGACCCACGACCAGGAACTGGGGCACATCCAGGGCGTGACGTTCAAGGACATCCGGGCTGCCGGCGATTCTCCGCTCAAGGTGGAATTGGTCGGCGGCGATGAAGAGCACATGATCGAGGACGTGCTCTTCCAGGACGTGGTGCTCAATGGTAAGCCGTTGACGCGCGACGGGGTGAAGGCGAACGCATTCGTGAAGAACGTGGTCATACGGCCATGACTGCGGGCAGGCCCATGAACGCCAGGGGAACGGGAGCGTGCAACTCACCTTGGCCACTTGCCGTCCTACGGTATCGCAAGTTCCCACGCCCAGGCTTGCCTCGCACCCGCAGAGACCGCCCGCTGGAACACCCTCGGCACCGGCTCCCCTGATCCGTCCTGCCCAATCCGCCTGAGGGTCAGCGAACCGGCCGGCAAATCGTACCGTGCGGCATCGAAATCCAGCGTGGCTTGGACCGGTTCGTTGCCCACGTTGACCATCAGGAGCACCAGCTTCTTCTCCTTGGGTAGCCGCCATGCGCCAACCATGAGGGCGTCCGTGGTCACGGGCCAGGTTCCGCTCCACTGCCAGTCGGCCGTGACGCGCGGGATGGTTCCCAGGAGCCGCGGCGGCCGGGCCATCTCGCCGGCATAGAAGTAGCGCCGCAGCGCATATCGTAACCGCACGACTTGGCGCAGGAACTCGGCATTGCCCTTCTCATGGACCACATCCGGATCGAGCCAGCCGATCTGCTCGCCGTAAACGAGCTGCTGCCCGGCCTTCATCTGCAGGGCCAGGTCCTTGGTCGGGCCGCCGCGGTAAGCCCGGCCGAACATCTGGATCGCGCCGCCGTAGACGGCCGGGAAGACCGGCACCTGGCCGTCGTACTGCCAGTGCCACGTCAGGTAACCGTCGAAGACCTGCGTGTAGAGCTCGGCGTTACACTCGGTGGTGAGCATACAGTCGGCCGGTTTGGCCTTGCGGATCGACTCCAAAAGGGCCCAGTAGCCTTCGGTCCACCAGTGGCCGCCGCCCAGGGGATGGCCGTGCGTGCGATCGAAGCAAAGCTCGGGCTTGGCCGCGGCGATTTGGTCCATGTAAACGCCCTTCACGCCGCACTCGCCGAAAAGCCGGAGCACCGTCGCTTGTATCGTGCTGCGCCAAAGCTCGGTGGTCGGGCACATGACCGCCAACTGCACGGGGCTGCCGTCGGACTCCTTGCTTCCGTACATCTCAATGTAAGGCTTGCCCTGTTCGTCCTTGGTGGCGGCCGGCAAGGCCAGGCGGGTGAACTCGAAGTCCTCCCGCCCCCGGTCGTGCGTGTCCCACAGCCGGCTGTTGATGTAGGGCATCACGTACACACCCGACGCCTGGAGGTCGCGAACCGCCTCGGCGAACCCCGGCTTGGCCGGAAAGTAGTGTGGATAGTCGTTGTCGAAGGGGATCTGATGCCAGGAGTACCAGTGGAAGCCGATCGGCACGCCGAGGTACTTCTGGAACTCCTTGACCCGGGCGGCACACTCGCCGGGTGCCCCGCCGGTCTGGGCCCAGGCCGAGAGTTCCCGCATCCACAGGGGCGTGTCGGCGCGGCCCTCGGACTCGAGCCGCGGATACCAACGGGCGCAGCGGCGAACCCAGTCGCGGTAGATTACCGCGGCGTCGAACCAGTCGCCCTGCAGAAGCTGCCACACGGCCTCGCCGCTCAGTTCGAACCCGTTGCCGCCCACGCCCATATCGGCCGCCGGGTGCTCGAATGCCAAGGTCACGGCCCGCTCCGCCGGCCGACTCTCCACGACGATGTCCTTGGTGCTCCCCAGCGGGTCGTGCATGGCCACATAGAGGCCCGCCTTGCCCTCGGCGTCGTAAGCTGCCAGCAGTTGCATGCTGGTCCAGCCGCTGGGATAGGTGCCTCGGTACTGAAAAGCTCGCCGCCACGGGTCCTGCTGCAACTCACCTGCGCCGCGAGGCAAAAGGACCTTGGCCTGTGGCCCCAGGTCGGTCACGGCCAGTTGCGGGAAGCGGACCTGCCAGACGCTCCACTCGGCCGGCGCGCCTTCGATACGCAACGTCCAGCGGAACGCCCCCGCCGCATCCGGCACGACGTGGGCCACCACGCGAAGCTCGCCCAGCCGACGATCGGCCGGGCGCTGCCAGCGAATCTCGGCGCCCTTGCTCGGATCGGGCATGCGTACTTCGCATCCGGTCCAGCCGTCCTCAGCGTTCAATCGTAGCGTTTCCTTGGCAGCCACCTGCCGGAGCGTGAGCTCGAAAAGCGGCAAGGCTTTCGGGGCGAGCATTTGGCGGCGCGAAGCGACATCGTACAAGTTGGTCAGGCGGACGCCGCCGTCGCCCTGCTGAAGAATCAGCCCCAGGTTGCCGGCGGTCAACTCGGTCCGACCGGTTGGCTCGCCGCCGGCGGCCGCGTGAGCACCCATCAAGATGAAGGCGCACAGGCCGAACAGCCAAATGCGACGGATTGTTGCGCTCGTGCCGACCATCAGATGCCCACCTTCCCTTGGACGAAACCCGACTTCCAGGCAGGAGTAGCCGTGTTTCTCATTTCAACTCCGCTCGGACACGCCCCGCGCAGCCGTAGCCGCCTCATGCTAACGTGGTGGTGCCCCGCTTGCCAGCGGGCGAACTGTCACTGACGGAGTTCGTGTGGCGCGCGGTCTTGGCCGGTTTTTCTGGCGGCGCGTGCGTTTCATGGCTATTCTAGGCTCGACAAGGGGAACCCATGCGATCAACCAACCTACTTTGCGTCCGTATCCTGGCGTGCGCCCTGGGCGTGCTGTTCGGTTCAGCGGCATTCGCCGGCACGGAGTTGCACGTCGCCCCGAACGGCAGCGATGCAAACCCCGGCACGCTTGATAAGCCGCTGGCCACGCTGCAACGGGCGCGCGACCTCATCCGCCAGCTCAGGAAGGGCGACCAACCTCCGCAAGGGGGCGTGCGCGTAATCCTGCACGAAGGCCGGTACTTTCTGGCCGAGCCGCTGGTTCTCGGCCCGCAGGACTCCGGCGCGGAAGGCGCCCCGATCATCTACTCTGCCGAAGCGGGCAAGAACGTCGTGCTCAGCGGCGGCCGGTTGATCACGGGGTGGAAGAACGTCAGGGACAACCTTTGGACGGTCGCCCTGCCCGAGGTCCAGCAAGGTAAATGGTATTTCCGCCAGCTCTTCACCGGCGACCGGCGCCTGACGCGGGCGCGATCTCCCAACAGCGGGTTCTTCCTGAGCACCGGCCCCTTGTCGAAGTACGCCGGCGGACTGAAGGACCACTGGGGCGGCATGAAGGCCGTGGGCGGGCTGCGCGCAACCGAGCCCGACTTGTTCTGCGGCATGAACTTCCGCGCCGGCGACATCAAGGCGGCCAAGGACCTCGACCAAGCCGAGGTCCTGACCTGGCACAGTTGGGAATGCTCCTGGCAAACGGTCCGCCGGATCGACGAGGCCCAGCACGACGTCTACTTCAACACGCCCTGCCGCTACCCGGTTGGCTTCTTCTCTCCCGAATGCCGCTACCGCGTGGAGAACATCGCCGAGGCGCTCGACGAACCCGGCGAGTGGCTGCTGGACCGCAAGACCGGCGTCCTTTCCTATCTCGCCGCCAAGGATGAAAATCCCAACACCATGGGCATCGTCGCGCCCGTGCTCCAGAAACTGCTCGTGCTGGACGGCGACGGCCATGCCGGACAGTTCGTGCAGCACGTGACCTTCAGCGGCCTCAGTTTCCGCCACGCCGATTATCCGCTGGGCATCTACGACGTCGCTCCCGGCTGGCCCGCGCAGGCGCTCAAGGTGGACCCGACGTGGCCAAAGGATTTCCCGCCCGGTTACACCGACGCCCAGGCCGCCCCCAACTGCGGGCAGGTCATCGAATTCAACTCCGCCCGCCATTGCACGCTCGAGCGGTGCGAAGTCACCCTAATCGGCAACTACGCGCTGGCGATCCAGAACGCCTCCCGGGCCAACCGCGTTGCCGGGTGCTTCCTCCACGACCTCGGCGGCGGAGGCATCCGCGTGGGACCCCCGACGAGAACCGTCAAGAATCTCGACAAAGACGACACCCCCAGCGACAACCTGATCGAGGACAACACGATCCGCCACACCAGCCTGGTGCACCCCTCGGCCGTGGGCATCATGATCGCCCAGAGCCAGGCCAATCGCGTGCGGCACAACGAGATCGCCGATATCGGTTACGCGGGCATCCACATCGGCTGGACGTGGGGCCGCGATCCCAACTACACGAGCGACAACCTCCTCGAGGCCAATCACATCTTCGGCGCCATGCGCGACCTGGCCGACGCGGGCGGCATCTACTCGCTGGGCATCCAGGCCGGAACCGTCTTCCGCGAGAACTACATCCACGACATCGTCTCGCCGCGCGGCGCCATCGGCGCGCCGGTCAACGGCATGTTCTTCGACGAAGGCACGCGCGACCTGCGGGTGGAGCGCAACGTCATCCGCAACTGCCTCCAGCCCATACGCTTCAACCAGTGCAAATACGATGAACAGACCTTCGTCGAGAACAGCCTGGGCCTGAGCCTCCTGCGTGGCAAGCCCGCCGGCAAGATGGTCGCCGGCAAAGACGGTAACGGCTGCCTCTTCAGCGACGGCGGACAGGTCGTGGGGCATTGGCCCGACCTGGAAACGGACTTCTTCACGCTCTGCGCCTGGATCAAGCTGGACGCCCTGCCCCAGGGCGCCGAATCCCGCCAGTGGATCGCCGGCAAGAACGCCGACGAATGGAGCGACGCCCACTACTCGCTGCTCGTGCAGGGCGACAAGCCGGCCGCGTACGTGAACCTCGGCGGTGGCAAGGAGAACCGTTTCAGCCTCACGGGCAAGCAGCCGCTGGTTGCCGGCCAGTGGCATCACGTGGCCATGACCCTCGGCCGCACCACGATAGGCCTCTTCCTGGACGGCCAGCCCGCGGGCGAGATGAAACTTCAGTCGTCGCGAAAGAAAGGCACCGGCGACCTGGTCATCGGCGGCCGCCCTGATGGCTGGAAGCCCGGCAACTTCCACGGCATCATCGACGACGTGCGTTTCTACCGCCGCAACCTGAACGCCGCGCAGTTGAAGGCCATCATCTCCGCCCCCGCCCAACTCGACTGGGACACGGGCCTCGTGCACGCCTGGACCTTCGACAGCGAATCGCCGGCCTTCAACGCCGACCCGGTGATCCAATCCGCCGGCCCGCGCAGCAACCTCCGGCGGCCGTAAGCGGCCGGGGTCAGCCACGAGCATAGGAGCAGTGAACTTGCGGCGGCGAAGCGTTCCTTCAGCCCATGAAGACCTCGGGGCTCACCTTGAATCGCCCCGCCAGTTTGCGGAGGTGCTCGACCGTCAGCGACCGCTCGCCCTTGAGAATCTTCGATCCCATACTCACGTGCACGCCCAAGAGCCGGGCAAGATCGGATGCGCTCATGTCGTTCTCGGCCAGCAGATACTTCAGAACGCCGATCCCGCTGATATCTGCAGTCTCAATGGCATGGTGCCGGGCCTCGTAGGCCTGCACCAACTGTACAAGGGTCTCCAGATACCTCTCCTGGCCCCTGGTCAACTTGCCGGCTGCCATCAGGGCATCAATCATCTCCACCGTGTTCTCGTAGTGAACGTCGTCGATGATGGCCTGGGGCGGCATCATCCGCACAAGATCTTCGAAGCGACCCGGCAGCTTCTTCTTGTCAAGACTCTTCGTCGCAGACATGGCTACTCCTTCCACTTGTCTTCGTCGTACTCTTCGTGCGTGAGGACAGCCCGAACGTTGACAAGCTGGTAGTCGTACCGGATTCGGGCAATCAGGCGGTACTTGTTCCCACCAATGTTGAACACGGTCAGCGTATCTCCACCTGCCGTCCGAACCCCATCCGCACGTGGATACGCCTGCCGCACTTCCTGAAGATTGGACCATTCGGCACCGGTGGCCATCTTGTACCAGAGCCGCAACGGCTCCTCCGCGCCGGCATGGCGCCGCCAGAACTCCCGCAGGGGTTTCAGGCTGATCACTCGCACTTAGACATTATGTCTAATTTTCGGCCTTCAGTCAATCTCCATTTAGACAAAATGGCCAAACGGGCAAGAAACCCGGGCGTGGGGTGCGGGTCCACCCACTTTCGCGCCCTTCGCCGGGCGGCGTAACCCGTTTCTTTACTGTCACTTATGGTAGCCTCCGCGGTGTCCTGCCGGATGGCATCCACGGATGGGCCCAGGGCCCGGGCCGCATCCTCGACGGCCAGGGCCGCCGGGTTCACGCGTTCGGTTGAAGTCAGGCTCTGCTCGGCCACGGGCGACCTCCCGGAATTATTGATGCTGGTCCATCTTTTCGCCTTGATTCCTCGCCGCACACATGCCCTGATCCACATGACGTTGGAGAGCACGAAGGGCGAGGCTCTGCCGGGCGGACGGCAATACCGCCGTGGCAGGATGGGCAATCGCTTACAGCAGTTACGTTGATTACAGGAATGAGCATCGCGCGTCAGCCGGTCCGCTGATCATCCTCGGCCTGCTGCTGCCTTTCATCGTTATCGGCGGCGAGGTGTATAGGTACATGGACGGCGCCAAGAAGATCAGGTGCGTCCGCTGCCGTAACTGCGGCAAGGAGCATCCGCTCAAGGCAATCTACAAGGCCGGCAGGTGCCCGGAATGCAACTCCAAGAAAATTGTCGGGGTCAAGCATGACGGAAGCGAGCTGACTCCACTGAGGTAGGGCTCTCGCCGTGGTTCGACTGCCTGTCGCCTTCCGCCTAAATTGCCGCCACGTCACGAGGTTCGTACCATCCGTTTTCGAGGAAGAGCCCCCCCCCCTCACGGATAGCGTCAAAACCGTCGGCTTTATAATCATCCGCGACAAATATTCACCATGTCCTATCAGTTCGTGCGTGAGCCTTTGAACGCGGAGGAAACGGACCACCTGGTGAACGCGTGCCGCTCGTTCCAGGAAAAACTCGTCGTCTGGGTCCTCCTCGACACAGGCCTGCGGGTGCACGAGTTCTGCGGCCTGCGACGCGATCACGTGCAGTGGCAGGAAAACTGCCTGATCGTCTGGGGAAAGGGTGGCTGGTACGGCCACAAGGGTAAACGAAGGGTCGTTCCGCTTACCGCCAGGGCCAGGCGGTTGCTTGAGGTTCACTTCGTCACCAATGAAGGCATTGGTTTCTCAACCAGGACAGCCCAGAGGATTGTCAAGCGCGTCGCCAACAGGGCCATGATCACCAAGCCCGTGACGCCGCACACCTTGAGGCACACGTTCGCCGTGAATTGCGTGAAGCGGGGTGTGAGCACCGCGAGCCTCAAGAAGATCCTGGGCCACGACCGCCTGGAGACTACCGAGATCTACCTGAACATCTGCCCCGAGGACGCCCTGGGCGAGTTCTTTCAGAAGGTTGACGGTCGTGCACGTTCGAGATGGGACTGAGAAACTACCTGCGGCTCTTCCTCGTTGCTGACCACGGCATCAAGCGTCGGCCACTGCCAATTCAGGCTTCTTCCGAATCCAGCCCCGCGCCCGCTTCCCCCTTCCCCGGCCGCGCATCCGGATATTCGGACGCCGGAATTTGCACGACCTGTTTCCGCAAGGCGGGAGCATCTTCCGTAGCGGCCACCCAGACGATAGGCCAGTTGACGCTGAAATAGGCATGAACGGCAATGTTGCGGAAGGCCACAATGTCAGCCCATTCGATCTGGGGATGACGGTCCTTGAAATTCGCACTCAGCCGGGCGGCGGCTTCGCCGATCATGGCGAGTTTCTGAAGCACCGCACTACACACGAGGTCATCGCCCGTGAAGGCCTCCTCCTACACCTCTGCCACAAAGCCGGCGATGGCGTCGGCCGCCTCCACGATGTCGGCCAAGTACAGAACGTCACCCCGCAAAGAGCACCTCCGCCTCTGCCAGGACCTCGTCGCGTATCAGCGGCTTCAGACCATCCTGCGGCACAAGGTCCACCCGCCGGCCGAGAATCGAGGACAGTTCTCGAGCCATTCGCGCCAGCGCCAAAAAACCCACTCGCGCCTCAGCCTCAAACTGCACCAGCACATCCACATCGCTGTCAGGTCGGAAATCCTGCCGAAGCACTGAGCCGAACATCGCCAACCGCCGGACATAATGCTTCCGACAGAACGCGGCAATCTGCTCCTTGTTGACCGCTACGTTGATCATCGGACTGCGCTCCATCCTTCCAAGACACTCCCATGTAAAACGATTATACCCCCGGCTTCCTCGAATGGCAACCCTCGATACGCCATGACGGCCGCGAAGTCCTCACGGCCCTTGCAGAACGTCGTTCCCGTCCCGCAATTCTATCCCCGGCCCCAACCGGAGCGTCCGTGCCAGCCTATCCCGGATACCGGCCGAAACAGCAACTACAATGACCTTGTTCATCCTGGCGTCCAGGCATTTCTGGACATTGGCCGCCGCATCGGATTTTCCGGTCTCCACCTCAAGGGCAACCCGTTTACCATCTCGTTCGGCCACAAGGTCGATGGTCTTGCCGCCACCCACCGGGTATTCCTCGGTCACATGGTAGCCGCTGGCCCTCAGGTGGTCGGCCAGCCGCTTCTTCCAATACCTGTGCTCTGGACCACCGAGTCTGTCCGCATCGGGTTCATCGATGCCGAGCGCCGCTTTCCCGGCGCCGGTCAGCGCCAGTACTTTGATTCTTGATCGACCGATTACGATCGGACAGGAAACAATAAGCGACTGCTTCAAGAGCATCTTTTGCAACCCCGTGCCCCGGCGAGGAGATAGACACAAAGAATGATAACGATCTGTGATCGTTGACGTTGGACGTTCCCAGACGTCCACCAGCAACTGCCTTTCCTGCGTTGTAAGCCGAATTGCGCACCCCTTTTCCCCATTTGATTTTTCATCTTTTCCTTTCACCGGAATCCCCGGAATCTCCTTGTCTTTCGATGGAATCGGCACGGAATCTCCTTCTCGGCTGGAAATTGGTGAGGAAGAACTCTCCTGCCAACCTGTAACGACATCGTTGAACTCCACCGACGCGAGCAACCGGCGATGGATATGTCCGTCAGTCACGCTTCCCTTCTTCAGCCGCACCAGCGGCAACTTGATCAGGAACGGGAAGAACCATCGGCCCTGGAGTTTGGCGATGGCCCAGCCGACCTCCAGGCGGTTGAGGTAGCCGGCCTGCTCGCTGTCCAGGTGCAGGCAGTCCTGGATCATGGAGATGTCGCCGCGGTGCTTGAGGTTGAAGGCGAATGTGGTGTAGGTGTTCCCCAGGGCGGGCTTCGAGATGAGGCTGGGGTGCTGGTCCAGGCAGATGACCGACTCGCCGAGTTCACGGATTTCACGCAGAAGGTTGGCCGCCGAACTCGATCCTGGGACACGGGCTTGTCTGCTTGGCAGGCTTCCGCTGCGTGGTACAATACCGCACGACTCTGAGGAGGCACGGAGATGGGCAAGACCAAGAAGCCGTCGTCGCGATTCTTCGGCCTCTGGGCCTGTTCTGCCCTGACGATCATGGGTCTTGCCACAGGTTGGGCGGTGCCGCTGCTTGGCCAGACTTCACCCGCTGAAGAAGCCTTCCAGCCGCAGCTCATCACGGCGCAGACCAGGGCTGATCCTAAGAAACTGGCGATCCTTCAGAAGCCGGGCAAGGTCTTCTTCGAGGACGGCTTTGAGTCACCCGACTCGCTCGAGAAATACTTTGAAATCCGGGGCCTCAAAGAAGGCCGGGCCAAGATGGTCAGCGATCCAAAACTCGCTCACTCGGGCAAGGGCGCGATCCAATTCACCGCGCCGGCCAATGACGGCCGCGAGAGCGGCGCGGGGGCCAGCGGCTGGTTCGGACCGGAGGGTTACGACCGCGTCTACTTCCGCCGGTACATCAAGTTTGCCGCCGACTACGACCAGGGCAATCTGAACCACACGGGCGGCAGCCTTGCTGCCGTAGCGGGAGCCGACCGCTGGCGGGCGATGGGCTCGGCCGGTATCCGGCCCAAAGGAGATGATCACTTCAACAGCGCCTTCGAGCCCTGGCGCGACTGGGGACGTTATCCCGCACCGGGCTACATGTTCCTCTACACTTACTGGGTGGACATGCAGCGCGACCCTGACGGGCATTTCTGGGGAAACATGCTCGGGCCGCAGGACAGCGAACGGATGGTGCTTCAGCGCGACCGGTGGTACTGCCTGGAGCATATGATTCAGGTCAACGACGCAGGGAAGGCCAACGGCGAACTGGCTGCGTGGATCGACGGCAAGTTGTACATCCACTACACGGGCATCCGGTGGCGCACGAGCGACGCCGTCAAGCTCAAGCGGTTTGACATCGGCGTGTACGTCCACCAGGCCAGGAAAGACAACACCGTCTGGTACGATGATGTGGCGCTCTCGACCGGCTACATCGGCCCGACGGAAGGGCCGGAGATCAAGCCGGCGGCCCCGGCCGGCAAACAGGCAGAAGGTGCTCCGTGAGAGTCCTTGGACGTTGCAGTACATGCGGGCGTACCTCTCAACGTCCTTGATTTCGTTATCCGGCTCGTTGCCGATAACGAGGAACTTGATGCACGAGTACTTCCGGTCCTCCAGGAGGTGCTTCAGATACGTCGCGATGCCCTGGGCATAGGCGGGGTCGTCATGGTCCTTCACCCACTTGCACTGGCCGACCCACGCCCAGTCTGTCAGGATGACGTCGATGTCGTGCTTTTGGCAAAAGTCGGGGTAGGCCATCAGGCTCCGGGCCTGCGGGTTGTCGTAGTCGAACCGGTTCGGCCCTGCTGCCGCGAACCAGCCTAACTGGCTCATCATGCGGACGATGGGCATCCTCATCTCCGCCAGCCGGTCGGTGAGCAGCCGCCAGTCCTCATCGGTCACGCCCCGGCGGCGGTTGTTGGCGTTCAGCGCCATCGGGTCCAACTCGACGCCGAAGCCGAGGAAGTCCTTCGTGACGACCCGGCCTGGATCGATCTGCAGGGACAGTCTTTCGGGCCCGTCTGGCTGTGGCACGTCCGAACCGGGCGCTGAGACCGGAAGGGCGGCGAAGCCAAGTGTGCAGAGTAAGGCAAGGCCATTCCTTATGGCGTCTACGACGTGACCCGCAACGAAGCCTGGGTCAGCGTAGGGATTGATCACGACACGGCCGAGTTTGCGGCCGCCGCCATCGGCCGCTGGTGGTCCAAGATGGGCCGGCCGCGATACCCCCTGGCCCGCGAGTTATACATCACTGCCGACGGGGGAGGCAGCAATGGCGCGCGCTGCCGGCTGTGGAAGGTCGCGCTGCAAAAGCTGGCGAACCGCACGGGCCTGCGGCTGGCGGTAAGCCACCTCCCGCCCGGCACCAGCAAATGGAACAAGATCGAGCATCGTCTCTTCTGCCACATCACCCAGAACTGGCGCGGCCGACCACTCGTCAGCCACGACATCATCGTCAAACTGATCAGCAGCACCACCACGGCCCAGGGCTTGCACGTCCAGGCCGCCTTGGACCGCCGCCACTAGCCGCGCTCGTGGCCAGCCACTGGACGCGCTCGGGCACATCCACGACCCGGTCGGCAGACACGGGATTCCGGTCGGGGCCGTGCCGCCAATGTGTCCACTCGTCAACGCCTTGGGGGCGCGGCTTGGTGGTCGCCGCGAACTTCTCGCCCTGCCGCACGATCATCTCGCCGCCGGGCCGGAGAACGCGCAGACGTTCGGCCTCCGTGGCCTTGCCGGGGTCGATCACGATGAGGAGCGAGACGAGATTGTCGCCGTAAGGCAGCGTATCGGCATCCCATCGCTCGACGGACGCCCTGCCGTACAGCCTCTTTGCTGTGAGCGCCTGGCGTGCGGCGTCCACGCCGGCCGCATCGGCAAAGAGGCAATGAACGAGAAACGTGCCGTCCCTGGCAATGGCGGCGGCCGACTCGGCATCGGCCAAACCCAACACCACACACAGGCCGCCCTTGATGCGGGAGGCCTGGATCGCCTGCTCAGCCCACGCCTCGTCCCGAGCGGCTCCGCAGGCCACAAGTCCAAGCAGGATGCAAGCCACGGACGCTAGCAAGGCAACGACGCGGTTCAACCTTCCCGGCCGCGTGTCGCGCATTTTTGAACCTCCAACCGTCTCTTGCAGGGTCCCGTAAGACCGCGGCTCTCGGACGGAACAGCCCGCAGGGAATACTGTAAACCGGATGTTGGGAGGCTACAATAGGCCGCTCGCAATGAGAGCGCGGATGTGCGGCGGCAAGACCTCGTGGCCGAGGAGATAGGAGTTGCGCATGGTGCGACATGCAGCGATGGCGCGGACGGGGTTCGTGGCGGCGCTCGCGGTAGCGTCCGTTCTCGGCTATGCGGCATGCCTGGGGGC
This sequence comes from Planctomycetia bacterium, assembly GCA_003170085.1. GTDB lineage: Bacteria > Planctomycetota > Phycisphaerae > FEN-1346 > FEN-1346 > FEN-1346. The sequence goes on from PMZT01000016.1 coordinate 16,295, forward strand.
CGCCGAGGACAAGGTCGCGGCTGAGGGGCCGTTCCAGCCCACGTGGCAATCGCTCGAGGAGTATGAAGTGCCGGACTGGTTCCGCGACGGCAAGTTCGGCATCTTCGTGCACTGGGGGCCGCAGACGCTGGCCGGCGCCAAGGACGGCTCGGCCGACGGCACGAAGACCGGCAACTGGAAGGACTACGCCGTCGCCTTTCGCGGCGAAAAGTTCGACGCCGCGCACTGGGCCGAGATGTTCCGAAAGTCCGGCGCTAAGTACGTCGTGCAGGTGGCGGAGCACCACGACGGCTACGCGCTGTACGACTCGAGCCTGACGCCATGGACTTCGGTCAAGATGGCGCCGAAGCGCGACTTCGTGGCCGAACTGGCCGCCGCCGTCCGCAAGGAGGGGCTGGTCTTCGGCGCATCATCTCACACCGAGGAGCACTGGTGGTTCTACTCCGACCCGCCCAAGAAGGCGCCGCCCGCGCCTCTGCCGGGCCGCCCTGTGCCGCCGCAACCCGATAAGGAGTTCCTCGACTGGTGGTATGCGCGGCTGGTGGAGATCGTGGAGAAGTACCACCCGCAATTCATGTGGTTCGACTGGTGCATCGAGCAACCGGCCTATGAGCCGTACCTGCGCAAGTTTGCCGCATACTACTACAACCGCGCCGCCGAGTGGAAGCAGGGCGTGGTCATCAACTATAAGTACGAGGCCATGCCGACAAAGGCCGCCGTGCTCGACATCTCGTGGAACACCAGCCGCTTTGCGTGGAAACCCGAGCGGATCAACCCCACCCCGTGGCAGTTCGACACCATGTCCAACCGCAGTTACTGGTTCTGGCGGGCCGATATGCAGATGCGGCCGCTGGCCGAGATGATTTGCGAGATGGCCGACGTCGTCAGCAAGAACGGCAACTACCTGCTGAACTTCCCCCCGGCCCCCGACGGCACGCTGACGCCCGGCCAGGAAGAAGTCCTGCTCGGCATCGGCCGCTGGCTGAAGGTAAACGGCGAGGCGATCTATGGCACGCGGCCGTGGAAGGTCTTCGGCGAGGGTCCCACCGAGGGGCTCGGCCCGAAGTTCCAGGGCAATCCCCCCAAGACGCCCTGGACGCCGCAAGACATCCGCTTCACGACGAAAGGCGATGCGCTTTACGCCATCGTGCTGGCGTGGCCGGAAGACCGGAAAGTGAACATCAGGTCGCTGGCCTCCGGATCGCCGCTCCTGCAGCGGGAGATCAAGGGCGTCAGCCTGCTGGGCTGTGACGCACCCGTTCAGTGGAAGCGCACCGCGGACGGCCTTGGCGTCGATCTCCCCGCGCAGCGGCCCTGCGACTACGCGTTCGTGCTGAAGATCGAGCAGCGTTCATTATAAAGGGCATCAACATGCGGATTACCCGTATCCTGAACATCTGCACGTTTCTCGTTTCGCTATGTCTCTTGTCTTTGGCTGGAGCCGGCATGGCATGGGGCGAACAAAGCATCTCCATCGACGGACAACGCGAGGGACGGCGGTTTGACGGCATCGGCGCCGTCAGCGGCGGCGGGGCGACCTCCCGGCTGCTGATCGAATACCCCGAACCCGAGCGCAGCCGGATTCTGGATTATCTGTTCAAGCCGAACTTCGGGGCCTCCCTGCAGGTGCTTTACGTGGAAATCGGCAGCGACAAGAACGGCACCCAGGGCTCCGAGCCCAGTCACGCCCGCAGCCGCGAAGAACTGGACCATCCCAGGCCCGAGTACTTCGAGAGGGGCTATGAATGGTGGCTGATGAAGGAGGCCAAGAAGCGGAATCCGGAGATCCGCTTCGACGCCACCGCCTGGAACTCTCCCCTATGGGTCGGCGTCGGAAGCGGCGGCTTCTGGTCGCAGGACATGTGCGACTATTACGTGGGGTGGATCAAGGGGGCCAAGACCTACCACGGCCTGGACATCAACTACACCGGCTGCCGCAATGAGATGGGGGTCAACCTGCCGTGGATAAAGACGTACCGCAAGACGCTGGACAAGGCCGGCCTGAACAACGTGATCATCCACGCCTTTGACAACTGGAGGCCGGAAAACAAATGGCTCTTCGCCAAGGAGTTCGCCACCGACGCGGACCTCAACAAGGCCGTCGGCATCATAGGCAACCACGTGACCTGGAAAGGAGCGCCCGAAGGCGTGTCGCCTTCGCCGGACTATGTGCTCAAGAGCGGCAAGCCCATCTGGGACACGGAAGAGCACGTTTACCAGGACGGGTTCCCCTCGGCGATCAACAAGGTGCGGGCCTGCAACGAAAACTACATCGACAACCGGGTTTCCAGCACCGTCTTCTGGCACCTGATCTCCGCCTTCTACGGCATTGAGGGCTGGTACGGCAAGCACGCGATGGCCATAGCCCCCTCGCCCTGGAGCGGCAATTACACCCTGATGCCGGAGTTGTGGGGCCATGCCCACACCTGCCAGTTCACCAAGATCGGCTGGACGTACCTGGAAGGCGAGGGGTGCGGGTACTTCAAGAATGGCGGCAGTTACGTCACCTATAAATCTCCCAACGGCTCGGACTACACCATCGTCATCGAGACCAAAGGTGCAAAGGCCGATCAGGCCGTCACGTTCAATATCACCGGCGGCCTGTCCACCGGCAAAGTGTGCGTCTGGAAGAGCGACAAGGCCGCGATGTTCCAGAAGCAGGATGACATCACTCCGCAGAACGGAGCCATTGCCCTCACCCTCAAGCCCGAGTCCATTTACACGATCACCACAACGAGCGGGCAGCAGAAGGGCGATTATCCGGCACCGCCGGCTAACAAGCCTTTCCCCTTCCCCTACCACGAGAACTACGACCACTATCGCAAGACGGGCGTGTTGCCCTACTACCATTCCGATATCCAGGGCGTGTTCGAGGTCGCCAACCGCCCGGACGGCAAGGGCAAGTGTGCGCAAGCGGTCGTCAAGTTCACCAACACCAAGACGGCCTTGGACGGATTCACGATCCTGGGCGATGCGACTTGGAAGGATTATCAGGTCAGCGTGGATGTCTCGCTGGACAAGGACGGGGCGGCTGTTTTGCTGGGACGCGTGGCCGGAACCCGGGGCAAAACGACCAGAAGCCAAGGATACCTTTTGAAACTCGGCAAGGACGGCACCTGGACGCTGCTAGCCGAAGCCGAAACCCTCGCATCAGGCAAAGCCACGATTGCGGACCAACCCTGGCACAATCTGAAGTTCGTGTTCCAGGGGACAACGATCAAGGCGTCAATCGATGGCATAGAGGTGGCTTCCGTGACCAACGGCGCCTTTGCGGCAGGGATGGTCGGGCTGGGCACGTTTACCAGCGCTCCCTGCTTTGACAACCTGATTATCAGCGAGGTCAACGGGGCTGTGCCCCAACCGACGGTGTTCTCCCAGGATGGCGCACTACAATAGGAACCGCGAGGGAGTAAAATGACAGTGCATTCCTTGGCTGCAAGGCTGGCGGGCATCCTGGCGTCGCTCCTTATCTTCTGCGGCGGACTCTCCGCCCTGGGGGCGGAAACGCTCCGGTCGCCCGACGGGAAAGTGATTGTGACCTTCGAGTTGAAGGAGGGGCGACCCTTCTGGGATGTCGCCTACAGCGGCAATCGCTTCATTCAACGCGGCCTGCTGGGGGTTGAAACCGCCCTGGAGAACTTCTGCGGAACCTACAAGGTCGTGGGCATGGAGACCGCCGCGCGCGACACCACGTGGAAGGCCGTCTGGGGAAACCTGAGCGAAATCCGGGACCACTTCAACCAGCTCGCCGTCAAGCTCCAGGAAACGGCCGGCAAGCAGCGCGTGCTGCATGTGGTCCTGCGCGCGTACAACGAGGGCGTCGGCTGCCGGTACGAGTTTCCGCCGCAACCCGGCCTCGCGGAAGTCACCGTCAAGAAGCGGTTGACCGAGTACCGGTTCGCCCAGAACTTCGCCGTCTACCAGAACCGGAACTACGAGTACGGCACGGTCAAGATCGATACCATGTCGAGGAGTGAAGGCGCCGTGACCCTGGACGTGGGCGGCGGCAACTTCGTTTCGCTGACCGATGCCGACCGCTCCAACTTCTCCATGGTCTTCTGGAGCAACCGCAAGGGGGACCCCAACACGATCGTGGGCGGCCTGGCCGGGCCGGCCTCCGGCGCGCTGCCTTTTGCGACCTCGTGGGAGGTAATCATCGTCGGCGAAACCCTCGGCAAGCTGTATGAGAACCGCTTCATCGTCGAGAACCTGAACCCGCCCTGCGCGATCGCCGACACATCGTGGATCAACCCCGGCCCCGCCATCTGCCAGATCCGCAACTCGCGGATGGTGACCGCCGAACTCAAGAAACTGCTCGACTTCGCCTCGGCCCACAACATCCCGTACATGGAGATCGACCACTCCTGGAACGGCGCGGAGACCAAGTGGACCCCACAGGAGATCGAGTTCTTCGAGAAGAACAAACTGCCCTTCTGGAACGACAAGCCGGAGTGGCGCAGCAACATCGGCGGAAACCCCATGGTCCCGGCCAAGGGCTGGGTCCCGTTCCGCCCGCAAGCCACGTCCGGCGGCAACTTTGTCGACCTCAACATCCCCGAGTTGACCGCCTACGGGAAGAGCCTGAAGCCCCCCGTCGGCGTTTGCGTTTACGTCCGTAGCGTGCTGCTGAAGGAATTCGGCGGCGAGCACCCCATCGATACGGTTTTCGCCGCGTACGAAAAGATGGGCCTGGCGGGCGTCAAGCCTGGATTCACACCCTCGGCCAGTCAATACAACGAGCAGATGGTTGCCTACATGGTCAAAAAAGCGGCGGAACACAAGCTCATCCTCACCATTCACGACGGCTACTATCCATACGGCCTATCGCGGACCTATCCGAACCTGGTCAACGTGGAAGGCGGCGCGGGCGACGAGGCGGAACACTCCATCAAGCCCGAGATGAAGTCCCTGCACGACGTGATGCTCGTCTTCACCCGCTTCCTGATGGGTCCGTTCGATTACACGCCCGAAATCGGCCGGAAGTCCAAGACCCACTGCCACCAGGTGGCGATGATCGGGGTGTACCACGGGCGCCCCAGCATCCGCGGGGGCATGCCGCAATGGTCGCCCGGCGGCGAAGGCGGCGGCGAAATCGAGTTCATCGAGAAGTGGCCGGGGATTTTCGATGAAATGAAAGTGACCGCCGAGGTCTGCGAATCGGTGACCGTGGCGCGACGCCGGGCGGGCAACTGGTACGTCGCCAGCATGTCGGGGCCCCATGCCCGCTCGTATCCGTATCCCCTTGACTTCCTGACGCCGGGCAAGACCTACCAGGCGAGCATCTACAGCGACACGCCCGGAAGCCGGAAGTCCACGCATACGCAGCAAAAGGTGACCTCCCAAACGGTGATTCCAATCGCCATGGAACCCAACGGCGGCCACCTGATGATTCTCACTCTACAAGGGCAAACGCCATGAGACACCTCTTCATTCTACTCGCGCTGCTCGCCGCCCGCCTGCCTGCGGCCGAGCCGAGCCTCGTCCCTGCCGCCCCCAGCACCGCGCCCGACTATTTCTGCACCTGGAACGTGCAGGGCTTCGCGTGCGGTTACGCCGGTCCGAGCCCGCAGGCGGACATGATGGTCGAGGCCGGCCTCTTTGGCCAGGGGCCGAACCAAGACTGGCTGGGGTTCTATCCCGACGTGCGGGCCGACCTGACCTTTCTTCTCGATGATGCCTTCGACTTTCCGCTGGGCGGCGGCCATAACTGCCCCATCCGCGGCAGCGTGGAACTCGACCCCGGCCGCTTCCCCTCCTACCAGGGGAGCCCCGCCGAACGGCTGGCCAAGTTGAGCAAGGCTGTGAAAGCCAAGGGCTGGCGCGACCTGGGCCTATGGATCTGCAATTCCCGCCCGAATGTGGATGAGCTTCCAATAGACAGCGATACGTACTGGTGCCAGCGGCTGGCGTGGTCCCAGCAGGCGGGCATAGGCTCCTGGAAAGTGGATTGGGGCATCGGGATTCCCGGCAAGCCGCTGTGGAAATTCAAGGTCACCCCCAAGGTACGCAGCGTAGCGCCTGACGTGTGGATCGAATTCGGCACCCAGGGCGACCTCTACCGCACCTATGACGTAAACATCTCGGTATCGATCCCCGAGACCATCTGGCGTATCGCAGCGTTTCTCGCCAAGCAGGACACCGAGGATCACCGCCTGATCAATTGCGAGGACGAAGTATACATCGGGGCGGGCCTGGGGTGTTCGTACGGTGTGATGCGCCATCCGCTGAACGGGAACATGCCCAACGGCAAGCCGGACCCCTTCTTCCCTTCCCACTTCCGTGACGTCAAACACCGCATCGACGAGGTCACCCGGGCGGTCCGCTGGCACCGCATCGCCCTGCCTTTTGGCAAGGGCGACAAGGCCGTCATCGACGACAATATTCTTAGCGATTTCAAGAGCAAGCCCGCCCCGGCACGCATATCGCGCGGAGGGCTGCCTTTGCCCGCAGTGACCATGCCTGACGGCAAGGAGCCGCCCTACGTTCTCTGCTGCCGTCACCCCGACGGAGAAATCGCGGTGGCGACCATTGCCAGAAACCTCGGTGACGGCAAGAAGGCAAGTCTCTCCTTCCCGCTGGCCGACGTCGTCCTGAATGTCGGCGAGTTGAACAGGCCCGTGGGCATCTTCGGCGAATATGCCAGCCTCACCCTGGTCACCACCAGCGCTCTGGCCGGCAAGCGCATCCTCGCCCAGGACCTGGCCGGAAAGACACCGGTGGACATCACCGGCGAGGTGACGGTGGACGGCAGCCGCCTCACGATCCCCGGTGCGGTCATCCACCGCGTCGGCCTGATGGCGGCAAAATCCGGCGACATTTCGGACCCGGGGCTCGTGCTGGCCGTCGAAGGTCTCACCAGGTTTGTTCCCAAGCAACCGATGAAACCGGGCAAGAACCCTGACCGGCCCAAGCCCGTGACCGAAGCGGAGCCGGCCTCGACGTTCCCCAGCGCCGAGGCCCTCGCCAGGCAGGCGAAGGAAGACAAGAAATGATAACGAGAACGATACTGACGGCGGCGCTTCTGGCCGCGTGCTGCGCGGCTGCGCAGGCGGGGGCGGCCGTGCCCGTCACGGTGGTCAACTACTCCAGAATGCCCGTCTACGCGACGGCCATCGCTCTCGATGAAAAGGACCTCTGCGGCCGCCTGGGCCTGCCCGAAGGCACGCCGCTGCGGGTCCGCACCGCCAATGCGGCGCCGGCTATACCGATAGCGCGCGGCACGGAGGACGGCCGGCCGGTCATGAGGCTGTACGTGAGCCTTGCGCCAACGTCGCGGCTGGACCTCGTGGCCGAGCGGGCCGAACGGTGGCAGGAGGCCAAGGTCGCGGAGGCGGCGTGCAACCCGGCCGATGCCAGCGGCGCCATCGCCAACGGCGTCCTGTGCGTGACGTTCGGCAAGAAGGGCTGGGACCTGGCCTTCGCTCCACCGGCGGCGGACGGCGACAAGGCGAAGGCCGACAAGAACGTTCTCATCCAGAACGGGGCGCTGGACTTCTGGATCGACAACCAGAACCGCGGCCGCATCATGAACGCCGATCCCAAGGACATGGGCCTCGTGCGATTCGCCACGGCTGCACGCCTTGAAAAGTGCGAGGCGGCGGTTGGGCCGGACGGCCGCCCGATGTTCAAGACCGTGCGCCGGCTCGACGGTTTCGCCAAGGCCATGACCGTTACGGAAACCTTCGAGCTAATCCCCGGCCTGCCCATCCTCATCTCGCGCGTGCGGTGGCAGAATGACGGCGACGCGCCGCTGTGGGTGGCGTACGTGGGCAGCGGCGACGGCGTCAAAGGCTCGTGGGCGAAAGGCCTGATGACCGGGCCGCTCATCGAGCGGAAGAAGTCGCCGCTCCAGGGCGATATCAACGGCGGCGAGACGCGCTGCGCATGGATCGGGCAAGTCTGCCGCATTAGCATGGAGTCGCCCGCGACGGGTTGCGGCGTAGGCCTGTCGACGATCCTGCCGGGCCTGAACAAGGTGGGCACGGGCTCGATGATCTGGGGATGCAGCGGCTCCGGGTTCCAGTGCAACTTTATCGACCCGACGTACGGCCAGTTCCCGTTCCTCGTAAAGCCGCACGAGGGGCTCGATAACGGCTTCGCATTCCTCGCCACGCAAACGGGCACGAGTGTGTTCCGCCAGACCGTGGAGCTATGGACAACCATCCAGGCGGGCAAGCTGCCGCGCCTGGCGTCGCCGTGCGCGGTATTCGTCGGCGGGGAGCCGGTGTACGCCCAGACGGTCTCGGGGCTTGGCGACGATGCCGCCACGCAAGGGCTGCTTGCGGCGGGCGGGCCGGTCAGCCGGATACCCCTGCGGATGGACTTCAACAAGTACTTCGAGTTGCGGGCGTCGGTCCAAGCCGCCTCGCCGCAGGCGGCGGTCGAGGTCGTTGCGCGGCCGATGGTCCCCGGCAAGGCGCCTATCCCCCTGCTTCGGGCCGAGAAGCCGGGCGAGTACAAGGTGGACCTCAACAAGTGTTTCGGTAAACCCGACGAAGTCGCCTTCGTGCTGGAGGTGAAAGCGAGCGGGGCGGCGGCGCTCAAGGCCCTCTCGATCGCCGAAATCCTGCCGGTCGCGCCGGAACTGCTCTCGCCTGTGCCGGACGCCTCGATGACCGACCTTGCGGCCATGTTCCGCTGGAAGGCGATTCCGATGGTCGTCGATTACGATCTCCAGATGTCGCGGGCGGCGGACTTCTCCTCGCCCACCGACGTGCGGGTCGCGAGCAGCCAGGAATTCCCGTGGTACCTCGTGCCCGACGACAAACTGCCCGCGCCCGGCCGCTGGTACTACCGTATCCGCGGCGTCAAAGGCGACGTGCTGGGCCAGTGGTCCGAGCCGCGAAGTTTCACCGTCAACAACGACCACTCGACCAAGCCGCCGAAGCGGCCCGTGACCGCCGAGAAGCCGCTCTTTACGCTCGAGGCCACGCGGGTCCTCGATTACACCACGTTTCACCCCGACGTGCCGGCCGACATCGCCCCGTACGTCGGCATCATCGCCGAGGGTTTCGAGGGCAAGGGCCTCCCCGTGACCGACTTCGCGCGCGGCATGGACAAACTGCCGCACGCCATCATGCTTCGCAGCCACTGGGTGGGCCTGGCCGACCTGGAGTGGCTCTTCCAGAACGTGCCGAACTTCGTCGGCATCCAGGGCGGCGAACACCTGAGCGATCTGTATCAGAACGGGAAGGACGGGGCCACGACTTACGCCCACCGCCTCACCCGCCTGTGCGCCAAGTACGGCATGATCTACCAGGAGGCCGACGGCACGTACAAGGATGACAAGTGGCAGGACCTGATGGACAAGCAGGGCCCGTTCGTCCGCGAGTACGGACGGTACCTGGTGCTGTCGCAGAAGAACAACATTATTCGCCGCCAGTTCTACTCGCAGAGTGCCGCAATGGGCCTCTGGCTGGGTGGCATCACGCACCAGCACGGCGCGTGGGAGGACGGCGGCTTCTACTGGCAGAACGCGGGCTTTAACGGACTGGGCAAGTGCGCGGGCGAGCGGAGTGGGGTCCTCAAGACCATGCCGCGCATCTTCTGGGACCTGGTGTTCGTGATGGGCATCAGCCGGGGTTGCGGCATATACAGTTGCGACGGCCAGACGCTCATGATCAGCCCGAAGGAGGTCGAACGGAATCCGGCCGCCGCGTTCCAAGCGGGCATCTGGGACTCAAGCGGCAAGACCACCGACACGTTCAAGCGGTTCGTCGCGCCGCTCATCCGCGGCACGGTCCAGCACGGCCTCATCCCCACAAAGGAGCAGGTGCTGGCCAACGTCCACCTGGCGGTCTTCAACGATAAGAAAGTGCCCGGCGACAGCAAGGCCTGGCCGCACTACATGGAGTACGGGCCGCTGTACGCCGCCACCTACGGCTTCCGCAAGATGGGCAACATCGACGGGCAACTGTGGGAGTTCTTCCCGAACACAGGGCGGTACTACTACATTCCCGTGCTCGTCCAGGGCAACGAGCCGCTGGGGCCGGCGGTCAAGAACCTGCCCGTCTCCCAGTTGCAGGACACGGCGCAGGTGAAGAAGGTGTTTGACGCCGCGTACTCGAAGTGGTACGAGGGCGACGCACTGGTGTGCCTTGTCGGCGACACGCTGACGGTCCTCAACTCGAATGAGAACGAGGACGTGACGGAGTCGTATTCCGTGCCCTTGAAGCGCGGCTGGCTGGCGAATCTTTCCGGCAAGGTTGGGCCGCATGCGTACCTCGTCGGCAAGTTCGAGGACCGCAGCCGCCGGTTGTGGCTCCAGGCGAACACCGATTATCCGGAGCGCGACACCGAACTCTCGATCACCTGCGAACGCAAGCCGGAGTGGCAGATCGAGCCGGCATCGGCGGCGAAGGAAGCCCGGTGGGATGAGGCCGCGAAGTGCCTGAAACTCCGCCTCTCGCACAGGGATGGCGCGGTGGAAGTGACTGTAAAATGAGAATCAGCCGAAGAGAATTCATGGCAATCGGCGGCGCCGCGATTGCGGGGACGGCGATTGGCGCCGTGGCATCCGACAAGCCGGCCGAAACGCCCGGTTCTAGCGCTACAGGCGCGACGCCGGCGGCAGACGCACCCAATGCGATGCTGCTCTGGTACCGCCAGCCCGCCGCCAACTGGAACGAGGCCCTGCCGGTCGGTAACGGCCGCCTGGGCGGCATGGTCTTCGGGGGCGTCAAGTCGGAACTCGTCCAACTCAACGAGGACAGCGTGTGGTCGGGCCAGCGGTACTACATCGAGAAGCCCGAGGCGCGCGAGAACCTGCCTCAGGTACGCCAACTCCTCTTCGACGGCAAACTCTCGGAGGCCCAGGCGCTGGTCGAGAAGTTCATGACCACCAAGCCCGACCCGCATTACGGCAGCTACCAGCCGCTCGGCGACCTGCGCATCACTTTCGAAAAACTCGATGGCGAGGTTGCCGATTACCGCCGCCAACTTGACCTCGACACGGCCGTCGCCCGCACCTCGTTTGTGGTTGACGGCGCGCGGCACACCCGCGAGGTGTTCGCCAGCGCCGCAGACCAGGTGCTCGTGGTGCGGCTGACGTGCGAGCGGCCCGGACGCATCTCGGCCAAGGTGGAACTCACGCGGCAGGCGGAGGCCGAGATTCGCGCGGCAGGCAACAACGAACTCATCCTCGGCGGGCAGTGCCCCGAGGGCGGCAGCGTCTTCCGCGCGTATCTCAGGGCGACGACCGAACGCGGCAAAGTGTCGACCTCCGATAGCGCGCTGCGGATCGAGAACGCCGACGCCGCAACGCTCGTCCTGGCTGCCAACACGAACTTCTACAGACCCGACCCCGACCGTCTCTGCCGCGAGCAGATTGACCGGGCCGCAGCCAAGCCGTTCGCACGGCTGCTCGATGCCCACGTGGCTGACTACCAGTCGTTTTTCCGCCGCGTGGACATCGACCTGGGCCGGACCGACGCCGCCGCGCTCCCCACCGACGAGCGTCTGAGTCGCATCAAGACCGCCGGCGGCGACCCGCAACTCGAGGCCCTGTTCTTCCAGTACGGGCGGTACCTGCTCATCTCTTCGTCGCGGCCGGGCAGCCTGCCGGCAAACCTCCAAGGCATCTGGAACCCGCTCACGAAGCCCCCGTGGTTCAGCGATTACACGATCAACATCAACGCCGAGATGAACTACTGGCCGGCCGAGGTCACGAACCTCTCCGAGTGCCACCAGCCGCTCATCGACTTCATCGAGTCGCTGCGCGAGCCCGCCCGCCGCGCGGCCAAGGAGCGATACGGCTGCCGCGGGACCACCCTCAGCACGCGCACCACGCCGTGGGGCGCAAGCGACCTCCGCGGCAGCGCCGGCCTCCTGTGGCAAGACGGCATGGCATGGCTCTCCACGCATCTCTGGGAACACTACGCCTTTACGCAGGACCGCAAGTTCCTGGCCGAGCGGGCGTACCCAGCGATGAAGGAGGCTGCGGAGTTCTACGTCGACTTCCTCGTGGAGCACCCCACACGCAAGTGGCTGGTCGCCGGCCCGTCAACGTCGCCGGAAAACACGTACATCGCGCCGGACGGCAAGAAACTGGCGGTGGACATGGGCCCCGCGATGACCATGCAGATCGTCCGCGACATCTTCACGCGCTGCATCGAGGCGAGCGAGATCCTGGGCATCGACGCCGATTCCCGCCGGACGCTCATCGCCAAACGCGACAAACTCGCACCCATGCGCATCGGCGGCGACGGCCGGCTGCTGGAGTGGTCCGAGGAATACAAGGAAGCTGACCCCGCCCATCGCCACGTCTCGCACCTGTACGGCCTGTACCCGGCGAACCTGATCACGCCGCGCGGCACGCCGGACCTTGCGGCCGCCGCCAGGAAGTCGCTGGAGGGCCGCGGCGACGGCGGCACCGGCTGGAGCAAGGCTTGGAAGATCAACCTCTGGGCGCGCTTGCTGGACGGCGACCACGCACGCAAACTCCTCGTGGAGGCGCTCGCCGGCAACACGTATCCGAATCTTTTTGATGCGCACCCGCCGTTCCAGATCGACGGCAACTTCGGCGCCACTGCCGCCGTGGCCGAGATGCTCGTACAATCGCACACCGGCGAGGTAGAACTGCTGCCGGCGCTGCCTGCGGCGTGGCCGGATGGGCATGTGAGCGGCCTGCGGGCGCGCGGGGGATGGGTGGTGGACATCCAGTGGCAAGGCGGCCGACTTCAGCAGGCGACCCTGCGGGCAAGCGTTGGCGGCAAGTGCAAGGTCCGCTACAATCAGACCGTCATGGAACTGTCTTTGGCAGCCAACGAAGTCCGCGTTCTGGACGCAAGCCTGCAGCCCGCCGGGAACTGAGTAGATGCGCTGCCCCTCTCTCGGCCAGGAGTACTGCAAGCCTCGCGGCCCGTGCCGCACTTACTTCCACTTGCACTTTCGCTGGGCCAACCGGTGCTTGCCGTGGCAGTCGGTGCAGCACTTCTCGGCGACGGTGCCGGCCAGGAAGGCGGCGTGGTGCGCCGCGGAGAGTTTCTCCTTCGCGTGGCAGCCGAGGCAGAACGGGGCGACCTTGTCGCGGGTGAACATGATGCCGGGCGCCGTGCCGTTGCCGCCGGAGGCCCATGATTCATCGGCGATGTGGGCGTCGCAGTTTCCGTGGCATTTCGCGCAGCCGATGTTGGCCTTGGCGTGGACAACGGCGATGGATTCCTGCACGTAGTTCAGGTGGCAGACGAAGCAGCGGCCGTTATCGACCACCGGTCCGGCCGGGCCGGCTGATTTTCTCTCGCCGTCGTCCAGCAGGAGCAGCGGTTCCTGATCGCTCTTGCCCGCGCCTCCGGCCCCGCGCGGGATCCCGACGGCGGGCCGCTCCGCGCCATTCCTGACCCCTTGCGGCTGGCAAGACACCAGCACAACAGCCACCAGTCCCGCCACCAGCGCCCAAGCTGCATATCGCATGCGGACTTACCTCAGTTGGAAGCGTGCGGCGAGCGGACGAGCCTCGCCCCGCGCACGCCGCCCAAGGTCTCTCGGGAACGCTACACGTATTCCCAGTCTCTCAGCCACTCGTACTTCGGCGGGAGGTTGGCCCACATATCCCGGCTGACGCGGTTCAATTCGGCCTGCTCCTTGAGGTCGAGTTCGCGGCGCTCCTTGACGGCCTTGACCACGTTGTCGACAAACTTCGGATCATTGATGCCGGGGATGGGGATGACGGTGTTGGTCATGAGGATATAACGGATCGCCAGGCGTCCGCGGCGGTCGTCTTCCTCGCCTTCGCCCGTGAAGAGCGAGCCGGCTCCAAAGGGCTTGATGCCGAACGCGCCCACGTCGCACTTCTTGAGGGCCTCGAAGAGACTGTCGGTCGGGGCCACCTTGCTCATGGTCGTGAACGGGAAGCAGACGGCGTCGATCTGCGGGAAGTACTCGATCATGAACTTGATCCACCGCCGGTCGTGCGACGAGAAGCCCACGTGCCGGGCCTTGCCCGCTTTTTTCGCCTTCTCGAGGGCGTCGACGATCTCGCACGAAGTGTCGAACGTGTGCCGCCCGCCCGGCTCAAAGCAGGTGATCCGCCAGAAGTCGCTGTATTCCTCGCCCGAATCCTTCAGGAGCACGTCGAGCGACTCCAGCAACTTCTTCGAGGTGCGGAAGTTCTCGTTGCGGACCTCGTTGCCGCAATGGGAAAACGCCAGGTACATCTTGTCGCGGCGGCCTTTGAGCGCCTTGGAATCCCGCATCACCTCCTCGTAACAGCACGCATCGACGTAATTGATGCCGGCATCGATGCAGCGGCTGACGGTCTCGTAGCGCTCCTTGTCATTGCTCCGCGAGTGCCCGCCCAGGCAGACCGCCGAGACCATGAGGTTGGTCTTGCCGAGGCGGCGGTACTCCATGTTCCCGTTGTAGTTGAGGATCTTGGACGTATCGACCGAGGGAGCGGGCGCGGCCATCGCGCCAGTCGCCCCGGCGACGCCAAGACCGACAGCCACGCCCGCCGCCACCTTCACCGTGTCGCCCAGAAAATCCCGCCGCGTCACACCCTTGGCATCCATGGTTTCCCCGCCTTCCTGTGTCCCCGCCCTATTGTCATTCCACACCTTCAACCATACGCCCGCATGGCGGTCGCGGTCAATCCCGCCGGGACCGGTTACTTTCCCCCGCCCTGACGCCAGAGGGCCTTGATCTCGTCCTCCGAGAGGGCGCGGTCGTAGATACGAACGTCGTCCAGAAGGCCGCTGAACTTCCACCCGATCCTGACATCCTGCTCGCTGCCAGTCTCGATCGGCCAGAGGTCCAGCAGGCCGATGTCGTCGATCTTCGCGGGCTCGCCGTCCTTGTAGAGTTTGACGTTGTCGTGCAGGTTCGGCCGGGCGGCCTCTTCCACCACGGCGGCCACGTGATGCCACGCGTCGTCGTTGGTGGCGTCGCCCATGTAGAGATACCCCCCCTTGGGCGTCACGCCGACGCGGCCGCGGATGAAGCAGAAGGTCCACATCTTGCCGAAGTCGCGCTGGCCCCACGACAGGATTTCTCCCCCGGCGGCCTTCGTCCTGATCCAGGCGCACACCGTCCGGGGCGCCGTGCCGCCGATCCCCTTATACCCGGTGACCTGAACAAACCCTTCCTTGCCGTCGAACTTCAGTGCCTTGCCCATGCGGCCGGGTGCGGAGTCCTTGTCAAAGGAGAGGCCGCCTTGGAGCGTGCCGTTGCGGCCCTGCTTCGACGAGTCCGCCGCCGTGGCGCCGGGGGCGTCGTCGAACTTCCACCAACCTACAAGGTGAGCGTCTGTGTCGAGGTTGGCGACCTTGGGCTGTTCCGCCGGCGCGGGCGCCGCCCGCCCCACGGCGGCGATCTCAAGACCGAGCAGCCCAATGGCAGACAAGAGAAGTAACCGGCTTCCGACGACAGGAGTTCTCATGATCTCGTCTCTCCCCTTCATGCGCGGAAGGCCGCCCATCTGAGGCGGGATTCCCCAGATGAACTCGGGCGGGTGGCCGCTGCCGGCCTTCGTGACGATTGTATCCTGTCTCCGGGTTTCTGCAATACGCTCTCGGCTTCCGAGACCCTCCGCCCGTCTGTCGTACCCGTTGCCGAAGTCATTCCGTCACCGCCCACGTCACTTGGCGGGCAGCGGCGCCTTCACGGGGGCCTCGTCGACCCACCCCGTCATCGCGCCCTTTTCTCTGTTTGCCCAGGCGTAGTACGGCACGGCAGTCAGCGTGACCGGGCGATGGCCTTCAGCCAGGGCGCTGCCTTGGAGGACGGTCACGCCGCCCAGCAGCCCCGCGCGATGCCGCACCCCATGGGGGACCGGCAACTCCGGCCATCCAGGGTGCCCCCTTGAATGATCATGTACTTGTGTAGCCCCGTCGCGATCTCCTCGACGCGAGACTTCTCCACGTCGGCAGGACGGGTGTTGGCTGACCAGGGCTTCAAGGCAGCGTCTGCGCCAGTGACTGCCGGGAGGGTCGCCAGCATGAGAAGCAGCATAGGGTGCATCGCATGGGCTCCTGTACGGTGTAGTGCTCGCGTGCCTGCCGGAACCCCAGGCGTTCGGCGGCCCGAGCGCACAGACCCCATGCTTTAACCTCACGCAAGCCAACGCGATTCCCTCAATCCGGCGACGACGTTCGCGTCTGCCGCTGTGACGTATCCCCGTCGGATTCCCCGCCTTGACAAGTCGCACCGACGGAATGAAGATATGGTTGGCGAAACGGGAACTTGAGAGGGAACCCATGAGACGATGTCGAATCGCGATGGCGCTCGGGCTCGCGATGGTGCTCGGCCTGGCGGTGGCACTCCTGGCCCTAAGCGAGGTGCGTGGCGGCACGGCGGGGCGGGTGGACCCGGAGACGCTGCGCACGCCGGTTTACAGCCCCGAAGGGAATGCGATCGTGCGGCATAACGGGGACCGGTTCAACAACCGGCCGCTGTACTGCAACCAGACGAGCGCGATCGTCGTCGCGGGCGACCGGCCGCTGATCCGTTTCGGCAATGGGTCGGTGCTGAACGGCACCTTTATGGCGGCGCTCGTGCGCGGGAATAAGGCCAAGTGGCTGCACGACTGGTCGGACATCACGTCGAAGTACCGCCCGGATCGCATGGAATGGACGCTCAAGGACGGCGGGTTCGGGGCGACGGTGCTGACGCTCGACACCGTGCCGCCGGCCGACGGCGCGGGCATGGCGGTGCGGCTGCGGATCGAGAACGCGGAGGCCGGCGACCGCCTGATCTGGGTCTGCGGCGGCGCGGTCCAGCAGAAGGAGAGCATGCTGGGCGCGTGGGACGTGACGACCGCCGGGCGCCAGAAGACGCTCACGCGCGGATTCTTGCCCGACGAGTGCCGCGACAACCTCGTGACGGTCAGCGGCGATCAGTTTATCGTGCAGCCCACCGCCGGCAAGTCGGTCGGCGTCGCGGTGGGGCGCTGCAGCGCCGCCGCCAAGATCACTATCGCCGATGCCGGGGCCTGGGCGGACCCGCTGAAACTGTCGGCCAGTTCCGGTAAAGATGCGCCGCTGGCGTGCGCCATAGTGAACCTCGACGGCCAGCGGGAACTCTACTGGGCGATGCAAGGTTTCCGGAGCATCAAGGCGGGCAGCACGCCGCGCGTGCCGCCGGCGGCCGAGGTGTTCGCTGCGGGGCTGAAGCGGGCCGAGGAGATCGGAAACCGCGTGGTGGTCGAGACGCCCGACCCGCGCCTCAACGCCCTGGTGGCGGCGTCGAATGCGGTGATGGACGGGGTGTTCCGCGACGGGGTGTTCACGCACTCGGGCATGCGCTGGGGCGTGCCGCTGCTGGGCTGGCGCTCGATCTACGGCGGCACGGCCTACGGCTGGCATGATCGCGTCATGACCGAGGCCCGCACCTGCCTGGCCAAGCAGATCACCGAGTCCGACAAGACGCGCCCGGTAGCCGATCCGAAGGTGGGTCTGGCGTGCCAGTCGCTCGAGTCGCGCCTGTTCGGCAAAGGCCGCGTGAACGCCTTTCATACGTGGCATTATGATATGCAGAGCCAGTTCTTCGACGAGCTCATCCACGCCTGGCGCTGGACCGGCGACCCGGAGCTGGAAAAGATGCTGCGCCCGGCGCTGGAACTGCACCTGGAATACATCCACGATTGTTTCGATCCCGACGACGACGGCCTGTACGAGAGCTATGCCAACACATGGCCGACCGACAATCAGTGGTACAACGGCGGCGGCACGGCGGAGGAGACGGCGTACGCGTACGCCGCCCACAAGGCCGCCCTCGAACTGGCCCGCCGCGCCGGCGACGAGGCGGCCGCCAAACGGCACGAGGCGCGGCTGACGAAGATCCGCAAGGCCTTTCTGGAGAAGCTGTGGATTCCGTCCAAAGGGTACGTCGGCTCCTATGTCGAACAGGGCGGCCACGCGCGCCTGCACGAGGACTCATGGCTATACGCGATCTTCTGCCCCATCGACGCCGGAATGCTCGACGCCGGCCAGGCGGCGCGGGCGCTGTACTACACCGAGTGGGGCCTGGAACGCGAGACCATGCCCTACGGCGGCCAGCGCTGCTGGACCTCCAACTGGGTGCCGTCGGTCTGGTCGCTGCGCGAGATGTGGCCCGGCGACAACTACGGCTTGGCGCTGGCGTACTTCCAGACCGGGCTGGCCGACGACGGCTGGGCGGTGCTGCGCGGGACGTTTCCGCACATGGCGTTTTTCGGCCCCGTCCCCGGCGACCTGGGCTTCCCCAACGGCGGCACGGACTTCAGCGATTGCACGAGTCCGTTCTGCCGGACGGTGGTGGAGGGCCTGTTCGGTTACCGGCCGGATTATCCGAACGGGGTGGTGACGATCGCGCCGCAGTTGCCTTCCGACTGGGAGCACGCCTCGATCAAGACGCCGGATTTCTCGCTGGAGGCCGGACGGACGAAATATCGCATTGAACTCACCCGCCCCGCGGCGCTCGACCTGCGCCTGCCCGTGCGAGCCCGGAAGCTCGCCGCTGTGACGGTCAACGGCCAGCCGGCAAAATGGGAACTGCTGCCCGGTTTCGGTTGCAGCGTGGCGAAGATCGCGGTGCCGAAGGGCAAGTCCGTAACTGTCGAACTAACCTGCGAGCAGCCGCTGCCGCAGTATGCGGCCGTGGCGGTGGAGACCACGGTGGGCGCGAAACCGGATCTGACGGTCAAGGACGCCCGGATTATCGAACCGGCCGTGCCGCCGTCAACCGCCGGGTATCACCTGGTGGAGGCGCTGGTGCAGGTGGGCGACGCGCCGCAGCGGCGGCTGTTCAAGATCAAGGTGAACGATCCCAAGGCCGACGCCGCGCTGGCTGCGCGGGTCTTTGAGAAGGCGCCGGCGAATGCGCGGTGGGAATGTGTCGATATGTCGCGGCAGTTCAACGGCGACATCCGCACGATCTTCCAGCAGCAGTACCTTTCGCCGCGTCCGGACACCTGTTCCTTGCGGCTGGCGACCAACGGTTACTCCACCTGGCAGATGAGTCTGGGCGGGAACCCCAAGGTGCCGGTGATCGACCAGGCCCAAGTGCCTGCGCTCCTGGAAGGCGTATCGCGCCTGCGTACGCCGCAGGGGGTTCCGTTCGCGTGGCCCGGCGGCGAGCGCAACATCGCGTTCACGTCGATGTGGGACAACTGGCCTCGGCAGGTCGCCGTGCCGGTGAACCGCAAGGCCGAGGGCATCTGGCTGCTCGTGTGCGGCTTCACCAACCCGATGCAGGGCCGAATCGCCAACGCCGAACTGCGGATGAAGTACGCCGACGGCGCGGTGGAGAAGCTGGAACTGGTGCCGCCGTTCAACTTCTGGTCGCTGTGCCCGTTCGGCGGCGCCGACTACGATTACGCGCACGACGGCTTCTGCCTGCCGAAGGTTCCGCCTCAGGCGGTGCAGCTTGGCGCCAACTGCCGCGCGATCCTGCTGAACCTGCGCCTCCGGCCGGACGCGGCGCTGGAAAGCGTGACGCTCGAAACCCTTTCGCAGGAAGTGATCGTCGGCCTGATGGGCGCGAGCCTGATGAATCCGAAGGAAGCCGCCCGATGATGAATTCTCTCGTCACACACTTGTCGGCTGTTGTCTGTTCCGCCCTGCTGCTGGCGCCGCTGGCCGCGCTCCATGCCGCCGACGCGCCCCAACTGCCGCGCCCCAGGCTGCAGATCATCAACGGCAGCAGCCAGACCGTCGACATTTTCTGGCTCAAGTCCGACGACGAGCGTGTGACGAACGGTTCCGTCGCCCCTGGGAAGAATACCGTCATTACCACAACGCTCGGGCATCGCTTCGAGGTCGTGGGTCGCGACGACAAGACAACAGCCACGGTGACCAGCGAGGTGCCGGTGCAGGGCTTTCGCTTCGACCCGCGAGGCCGGGACGGCGTGCCGTCATTCTATACACAATCCGTCAGTGCGAACGGTTTTCCCATCGTCGCCTCCGCCAAAGTGAATCCCTACGCCCTCAAGGAGGCCGCTTACCTCGTGAACATGATGCTCGCGAAGCGCCCGGAGGTGCGCACGGCGATGATCAAGAGCGGTGCGCGGCTTTGCATCATGGCCTACAACGAATTCACCACCGACATGCCGGAGTTCGCCCGCTTGAGCGAGGAAAAGGTGCCGGGATTCAAGGGTCTGTCGGCGAAGGACTATTGGGATGCGCGCGCCCGCGGCCAAGGCGGCAGTGAGACCGACCCCTATTGCTCCATCGGAGAGGAGAACCTGCTCCGTTACCGGGGCGACCCCTTTGACAAGGAGTGCATCCTCATCCACGAGATGGCCCACAACATCCACCTCCGTGGCATGGTGAATGTGGACCCGACGTTCGACACGCGCCTCAAGGCCGCCTACGACGCCGCGATGAAGGCCGGACTTTGGAAGGGCAAATACGCGTCCGTGAACCACCATGAGTATTTTGCCGTCGGCGTGGCGTCTTGGTATGGGCACAACCGCTTCAACGACTTCGACCACAACCATGTGCATTTGCGCTCGCAACTGATCGAATACGATCCCGGGCTCGCCGAGTTGTGCCGCGAAGTTTTCGGCGACACAGCGCCGCAGTACACCAAGCCGGCCACTCGCCTCGTCGGCCACCTGACCGGCTACGATCCGGCGACGGCGCCAACGTTTGCGTGGCCTGAGCGGTTAAAGCAGGCCAAGGCGGATATCCGCGCGAAAGCGGAGGCGCGGGACAAGGCGGCCAACGGTGACAGCCCGCCTTAGACAAGGAACCTCGCGGGCTGAGTTGTGACAACCGCCACATCTTCGATTTTGCCTCGTGGCGGGGCTTTCCGGGTACTCTCCACACCCATCCGTCATCTGGTTGTCGCAGATAATGCCTGCTGACATCCGTCAATCCCCCCGCAGACCCCGGACGGAGATTTCGGGACGTCACACCAATGGCATTGAAACAAGCCTTTTTGCCTCGCTTTGTCACGGGAAATAGTGAGGAAGCAGAAGCGGACTGGGTCTCGTTTGACGAGACGCGGCTCCACGCGACCTGGGCGATGGAGGTTGGTGCGGCGGGCGATCTGGCGCAGCATGGCGTTGTAGAGTCGCTCGCGTCGGGCCGGGGGCGCCTAGGCCAACACGGCCTCGACCTCAGCGCAGCTGCGCCAGCACGGGTTGCGGCTCGGGCGTTTCGGCGGCAGACACCGCCACGCATGCCGTTGCGGCTAATGCCGGGATCGCCCACAAGAAGCCCAAGACGCTCTTGTTCATGGTCCGAATCTCCGCTCGGCAATAGGTTCCTTGCCGGTGTGGCGGTACGCGGCTCTTGCGCCCGCTGTATGACGGCGTAACCTGTTTCTTGGCGTCACTTATGGTAGTCTCCGAGGCGTCAACCGGAGATGATGCTCGGGTTATCGCGGAACCCAGGGAAGAGCGTCCCGACGATTGATATCATCTCCCGATGGCGCCGGCGTCGCGTTTGCCGTCGGCAGGAGCCTTGTTGGCAAAGTCCCGGAGGAACGGCCCGTCGAACTCCCAGGCGTACAGTTCCTCGATGCTCGTCTTGGACTCGGCAAGCGTGCTGCGACAGACGCGCAGGAAGTCCAGCGCGCCGGCGAATCCCTTGCCCACGATAAAGTCGGCCGTGTTCGATAGCGCTGCATCCTTGGCGATGGCGTCGAGTTTGCCTTCGCCCGCCGCCTTGCCATCCACATAGATCGAGACCTTGCCGGCGGCGCGGTCCGCTTCGGCGATCACGTGGTGCCACTTGCCATCGTTCACTTTGACCGAAGAGGCTACTGAGGCCTGGGCGCCGCCGGCTTTGAGCGTCAGGCAAACGCTGCCGTCGGGTCCGACAGCCAGTTGGTATCCCGACTGGGCCGCTTTCGAGGCCAGCACGCCGTTGGTGTGGCCGGGATCGGCCCTGAAGACGATCTCGATGAGGAAGTTGTTGGCGCCCATGTCGAGGGTTTCGCGCTTCGAACCGTCGTAGGTGTTCTTGACGCCATTCTTGTCGCCGGGATACTGCATGTTCTTGGTCATTTCGGCATGGGAGAGGGAGGCGACGCGTTTGCCGTCGAAGAGGAGAGCGCCCTCGATCCAATCCTCCAGCGGCCCCGGCACGTAGTCCTCCGGAGTGCAGGCGGAGACGACCAGGTCGTTTCGAGGAATGAAGTAGTACATGTCGCGACCGAGGTATTCGTCCGTCATGTAGAACCCTTCGCCCAGGACGACCCGCGGGTTCGAGGCACTTTTGAAGAAATTCCATTCACCGACGTTGCGGGCCAGTGCCCAGGGGACGAAATACTTCACGCCGCGCTGCTTCACGCCGGAATGGGCGGTGGGACGATAGTCCTTCCTGGCCGGGTCAACCAGGGGCGGCTCGGTAACGTGCCAGCCGATGCTGGCCAGGCGGCACTTCTCGGCCTGGAGTTTATCGCGAAGTTCCTGAAGGGTTTTGCCGGGCACGACGGGCGCTCCTTTGGAGGAGCCCGCGCTGCTGGTGCCGGCGACGCTGCCGAAGTTGGCGGGATTGCCCTGGAAGACGTTGCTGGCATACGACATCGTGGGAATGCCGGTTCGGCCCATCTCCCCCGTGTCGCCCCCGCCCAGCATGGAGACGTCGCCCGGCCGGTTCTGCCCGATGAACTCCTTGTGGCAGTCCACCATCAGGTTGCCCAGGATGTTGGAACGGTTGCCCGAGCTGCCGTCCAGCGATTTCTCGAAATGGTAGATCGTGTTGTTGAAGAGCTGATCCATGAATCCGAAGACCATGAAATAGCCGCAGTTGTTGTAGTAATCGGGCTGGCCGGGCTTGATGTTTCCGGCCATGATGTTGTTGAAGCAGTAGCATTTGAAGCCGCCGTCGAGATACAGGCTGTAGCCGAACTCGACGCCCAGGGTCCGGTTGCCCACGCAGTTGCGGGTGATGTTGTTATAGAGGTAAGCGGGGCCGCCCTGGAAGTGCTCCAGACCACCGTAGTCGTTGCAGTCGAGCATGGTGTTGTCGAGCTGGTTATGATGGACGAGGATGCGCGTCAGAGGCACCGTGTTGCAGGCGCCGCTGCCCTTGCCGCCGGTCGTGAGAATCCCGTTGCCAAAGCTGGTGTCTACGATGTTGCCGGCCACTTCGCAGGTTTCGGGCAAATCCACGTGGATGGCCGGGATCGAGGTCCAGGGGCTATAGCCACACCGGAAGCCCGTATCGATGAGGCGGTTGCGCAGCACCTCGACATGTTTCAGTTGGCCGTAGGCGGCGTCTTTGGTTCGCTGACAGTCGCCGAGCACGGCGATCGTCCCGCCCCGCTCGGAGTGCTGGATGTCGTTGTCGCTGATCAGGATGTTGTCCATCACGCCGCTGATGGGCCGGTTGGCGTCGCAATCGGGATGCAGGGTGGCCACGACCGCGTTGGCGATATGGTAGAATTTGCAGTTCTTCACGGTGATGTTGGCGCAGGTGCCCAGAATGCGGATACACGGCGAGGGCGACCCGCTTCCCACGTAATAGTCGTGAGGAGTGCCATCGTCGGGATCGTTGTAGCGGAATTCCAAACCGCTGACGACAATGTCGTGCTGGTTGGCTATCCAGATCGGGAAGCGGATCTGCGCCACTTCATAAACGACGCTATTGGGATCGGCGCCGCCGGCCGGCCACAGGAAGAGGCGTCCGGCCTTGGGGCCGTTGACGGCAAAGAAGTATTCGCCGGGAGCGTCGAGAAACTTCGCCACGTTCTCGATCATGAAGTGAACCTGGGCACGTGGAATGCGGCCGAACCAGCGGGGGTTCAGATCTTTGCTCGTCAAAGAGCCGGTAGTGGGGTCGTAGACCCAATTCGCCATGGAGCGCGCCGTGTCCGCCGCCATCAGGAAGTCAATCCCGGTCCAGATCGTGGCACCGCGAAACAGATCTTTGTCGCCAAGGCCCTTGAGTGTGGGCGACGTTAGAGTGCACGTCTTGCCGTCATAGGCACTCCAGGTGGGCCAGTTCTTCACCGGATTGTTGGGATCGGAGAAGTCGTAGTTGGGTTCGCGGGCGATGTGCAGGCGCTCGACCTTGTCGCCTTTGACCTGCCACATGGCGGAGAATTTCACGCCATCCGGGTCCGGATCGTAGTCCTTGCCGAGGTCGATGTACCAGACCTTGTCCGGCTGCGGGATGCCGGGGGCTTCCGCGGCGCTGGCCTTCTTCCATCCGCCCCTGATCTGGGTGGAGCCATAGATTGCGGCCTCCCCCTGGCCCCAGTCGGGATCGCGTGTCAGGCGGATGGGATTGCCCGCCCCGCCCGATTCGCCGGCCTTCAACGCGCCGCGATAAACGACGCCGCCCTTGAAAACGTACGTGTAAACGCCGTTGCATGCCTTGGCCGCGCCCGTCGCATTCGCATCCCACGGATGGTGCTTCCAGGCGGTCTGCTGCGTCCGGCCATCTCTCGTGTCGTCGCCGGCGCCGAAGTCAATGTACCGCATGGACGCGCCCTTCTCGAAAACGAAAGGCCTGGGCGCCCATTCGAGATTGCCGCTGGGCAGCACCCTGGCATGCGGTTCCTGCCACGAATAAGCCGGCGCTTTAGGCTCGGCGGCCGCCGCCACATTCACTGCCGTTGCCCCGGCTAGAATAGCCGCCGCCATCAACTCCGCCGCGACCTTCGCCACGAATAGCATGTTCCTGACTCCTTGTGCGCCGGGCCAAGTCGCCCACGCTGACAAAACGGCTTGCCAGGTTCCAGTCGGCACGCCGATTTCCGGCCGTGACGAATCTGGCAACCGCGCTAGCCAGGGCGGGCGTAGGCAGCCTCGATCAGCGTCTCTGGGATCGGCCCGCGGTTGTACTCCTCGCAGATCCACTTATTCACCCGCCCCACTCCTACGCCGAGTTCCCGTGCGATCTTGATCTGCCCCCATCCCCGCGATCGGAGTTCCGCTGCCCTCTTCTTGTCAAAGTACCGCCGCCGGTTCCCGATCTGCCTGCCCCTGGCCTTGGCCGCCCGCATGCCCGCCCTGGTCCGCTAGCGGATGATCGAACACTCATACTCGGCCAAGACCGCGAAGATGCCCGCTAGTATCCTCCCCAAAGGTGCTTAAGTCAATGTTCTCCCGGTAACTGACGAGCGACAGCCCCTTCTCCGACATCTCCGTGATGATCTTCACCAGGTGCGGCAGCGACCGGCCAAAGCGGTCGAGCGCCGTCGTCCTATTTCCCGACGACGATCTTCAGCTTCTGCTCAACCGGCATGCCGTCAGCGGTCGTCTGCGCCGTGACGACGTGGAGGCCCGGCGTCTTGAAGCTATGCGCAAGCTCCGCGTAGGACTGGTAACCGGCGACGTGCGTATCGTCGTCAAAGTCCACCTGGATCGGGCCGGCGCCCCGGCCCTGGAACCAGAACCGCAGCCGCACGGGCTGGCCCGGCCGGATGTCCTCGGTGGGCGTACACGTCATGAATATGTGCGGCATGGCACTCTCGGGGTTGGCGGCCGAGAACACCTTGACCTGGCAGAAGTCCACGTCCTCTTGACCCTTGTCATCCTTGACCCACAGCGCGGCCACGTACGCGCCCGGCTTGTCGTAGACTTTCTCGGCCCTGGCCTGGCGGACCTCCTGGCCGTCGTGGAAGACCCAGCGCCATTCGACGATCTTGCCGCCGAACGCCAGCGAGTTTGAGCCGTCGAGGACGAGATAGGGCATTTCGCCGAGGGGCCGGGTGCGCCACTGGGTGAGTTCGTCGTCGAGGAGCGTGGCCGCGCGGCTGACGTCGGTGGAAGAGATCTCCAGGCCGCAGAGGGTTTCCATGACCTCGGTGACCTTTCGGGTGGAGATGCCCTGGACGTACATTTCGGCGACAGCGAGTTTGAGTGCCCGCTCGGAGCGGACGCCGCGTTC
>PMZT01000054.1 GCA_003170085.1 Planctomycetia bacterium
CCGCAAGATGTTCGACGAGATCGGCAAGGAAATCGATGCCGTGACCATCGCCACGCCCAACCACCACCACTACCCGCCCGCCATGATCGCCATGCAACTGGGCAAGGCCGTGTACGTCGAGAAGCCGATGGCCCACTCGGTGCAGCAGGCCCGGCTCATGGCCGAGGCGTCGGTCAAGTACAAGGTGCCCACGCAGATGGGCAACCAGGGGCATTGCGGCGAGGGGTACCGGCGCCTGTGCGAGTACATCTGGGCCGGCGCCATCGGCAACGTCACCGAGGTCCACTGCTGGACCGACCGCTCCAACGGCGGCTCGACCCCACGGCCGGAGAAGCTGCCCGTTCCCGCCGGCATGCACTGGGACGAGTGGATCGGCCCGTCGCCCTTCCGCGACTATCACAAGGACCTGCACCCGCACGAGTGGCACGGCTGGTACGACTTCGGCAACGGCTCGCTCGGCAACATGGCTTGCCACGTCATGGACGGCGCGGTGTGGGCGCTGAAGCTGAAGTACCCGACCGCGATCGAGGCCGAGGTGGTCAACGGCGGCACCGACGAGCGCTACCCCGCGGGCGACCGCCTGCGGTACGACTTCCCCGCGCGGGGCACCATGCCGGCCGTGAAGCTCTACTGGTGGGACGGCAAGAAGCCGGGCACCACGGGCGACACGAAGGGCGATGAGGCCGACAACGTGTCGAAGAAGGCCCAGTTCCTCCCGACGCTGGTCAACAAGTTGACGAAGGAGACCGGCTTCAAGTTCGAGGGCAGCGGCTCGATCTACGTCGGTGACAAGGGAATGATGTACACCGGCTGCTACGGCGGCGGCGTGACGATGCTCCCCATCGAGAAAATGAAGGAATATCCGAAGCCCGGAATATCGATTCCGCGAGTCAAGGGCGGGCCGTTCGGCGAGTTCTACGAAGCGGTGCGCAGCGGCAAGCCCACGACGTGCTCCAACTTCGAAGTGGCCTCGATCCTGACCGAGGTTACCTGCCTCGGCAACCTGGCCCAGAAGGCCGGCGTCGGCAAGAAGGTCGAGTGGGACGGCCCGAATATGAAGTGCACGAACCTCCCGGCGATCAACAAGCTCGTGCAGCTTGAGTACCGCAAAGGCTGGGCGTTCTAGGCGGGCGGAAAGTCGGAAACGTTTGCTTGGCCGGGCGGTTTCAGTAGAATAGCGCGGCGGGTCTGGCGCTGGTCGATCCGGCGGCCTGGCCCGCCGCGCTCACTATCATAAGGGCACTATCCAAGGAGAGCTTCGATGGCCGACCGTCTGACGCGTCGTACGTTCCTCAAGACAAGTGCCTTGGTGGCGGGCACTGCCGCCGGCCTGGGCCTCATCCACGGCCCGACCCTTCTGGGCGCGGGCGCTAAGGGCCAGAAACTCCGGTGCGCCCTCGTCGGTGTCCAGGGGCGCGGCGGCTCGCACCTGGGCGCCGCGGCCGGCGAGCACATTGTAGCCATGACCGACGTGGACGTCGGTCATCTCGACGGGGCCAGGAAGTTCCTGACCGACCCGAAGAACGTCGAGAAACACAAGCTCGAGTCGCAGAACGTGGCCGCCATCAAGACGTACGCCGATTTCCGCAAGATGTTCGACGAGTGCGGGAAGAACATCGACGCCGTCTTCATAGCCATACCCGATCACAACCACGCGGCGGTGGCCATGATGGCCATCAAGATGGGTAAGCACGTCTATTGCGAGAAGCCCCTCACGCACGACATCTGGGAGGCCCGCGCCCTAGGCCAGGCCGCCAAGCAGTACAAGGTCCAGACGCAGATGGGCAACCAGGGCCACTGCGGCGACGGCTACCGCCGACTCGTCGAGTACATCCGGGCCGGCGCCATCGGCACCGTCAAGGAAGTCCACACGTGGTGCGACAACTCGATCTGCCCGTGCGGCGGCACCGGCGGCCGGCCGCCCACGAAGCCCGTTCCGGCGGGGGTCGACTGGGACCAGTGGATCGGCACCGCCCCGTTCCGCGAGTATCACGATAATCTGCACCCGGCCAAGTGGCGCGGCTGGTGGGATTTCGGCTCGGGCCTCCTGGGCGACTGGGGCTGCCACATGGCCGACGGCGCCCACTGGATTCTGAACTACCGCATGCCCACGAGCATCGAGGTCGTAAAGAGCGCCGAGGGCGGCGTCGAGATGTTCCCCGCCATCAACACGATCAAGTACAGCTTCCCCGCCGAGGGCAGCCAGCCCGCCGTCACGTATTACTGGTGGGACGGCCTGGTGGCGAAGGGCAAGCCGCATCGCCCCGAACTGGCCGATGAACTCGAGAAGAAGTACGACCGCAAACTCGGCGGCAAGGGCAGCCTTTACGTCGGCGACAAGGGTGTCATGTACACCGGTGCCTACGGCGGCGGCACGTCGTTCCTTCCGCCGGAACGGCAGAAAGAGATTCCGGAGCCCGAGAAGACCCTGCCCCGCAACGGCGAGATCTTCCAGGAGTTCATCGGCGCCGCCAAGGGCGGCCCCGCCTGCACGTCGAACTTCACCGACGCCGGCGGACCGCTGACGGAACTCCTCCTCCTGGGCATTCTGGGCATGCGGGCAGGGCAGGGCGCCACCATCGAGTGGGACGCCGCCAACCTCAAGTGCACGAACAAGCCGGAACTCAACAAGTACGTTAAGCGCGAGTACCGCAAAGGCTGGACGGTGTAATCCCCTCGCGAGCTCTTCAAAATCAGGAGATTGACCATGGTCGAACGCCTGAACCGTCGGAGCCTTCTGAAGCGAACCGCCGCCCTCGCCGGTGTTGCCGTCGGGGCACACCTCGCACGCGGGCCGATCCTGCTGGCCTCGGAGGAGTCGCGGTCCAAACTGCGCATCGTGCAGATCGGTTGCGGCGGCCGGGGCAGGGAGGCCCACCTGCCGAATGTCATCGTGGAGCAACTGGTGGCCGTGGTCGACGTCGACGAGACCCATACGGCCAAGGGCCTCAAGTACCTGGAAGACAACGCCAAAAAGTTCAAGCTCGAGAACCTCGACCTCTCGAAGGTGAAGACCTTCACCGAATACCGCAAGATGTTCGACACGTTCGACAAGGAGTTCGACGCCGTCAGCATCGCCACGCCCGACCATCAGCACGCGCTGCCGTCGCTCATGGCCATTCAGCATGGCAAGCACGTCTTCTGCGAGAAGCCGCTGACGCACAACATCGCCGAGGCCCGCATCCTGGGCCAGGCCGCCCGCAAATCCAAGGTGGCCACGCAGATGGGCAACCAGGGCCTTGGCGCCGGCGGCGACCAGGCGCTGGCCGAGTTTCTCGAGGCCGGGGCCATCGGCACCGTCACCGAGGTACATACGTGGCACGGCTTCGGCGACCGTTTCGGCGGCAGCTTCCCGCGTCCGCCGGCCGAGCCCGTTCCGGAGGGGATGCACTGGGACGATTGGATCGGCGCCGCGCCATACCGCGAATATCACGACAAGATCGAACGGGTGAAGGCCAAGAAGAAGGATAAGGATGTTGTTGAGGACCGCTGTTACTGGCATGGATACCATGACTTCGGCACGGGCTCGCTGGGCGGCTGGGGCACGCACATGTGGGACGCGATCGGATTCGCCCTGAAGCTTACGTACCCCACCACCGTGGAAGTCCTGAAGATGGAAGACGCGAGCGACGAGCGGTTCCCGATGCTCACGACGATCCGGTTCGACTTCCCCGCCGCCGGCAAGCGCCCCGCCCTCAAGGTCTTCTGGTACGAGGGCGGCCATGTGAAGGGCGACAAGGACCTGGGCCCCGAGAGCGACGTCGCGAACACGGCGGGCGCCCACCGTCCGCCCCTTGCCGCCGAGATCGAGAAGAAGTACGCCCGCAAGCTCGGCAACGCGGGGTCGATCCTGGTGGGCGAGAAGGGCATGATTACGGTGGGCTCGCACGGGGCCGCGCCGGTCATCGTGCCCGAAGAGCGCCGCAAGGAGTTCACGCCGCCGCCGCAAACGCTGCCGCGCTACAAGGGCGGCATCTGGGCCGATTTCGTGCGTGCCGCCAAGGCCGGCGGGCCGCGCTGCGTCTCCGACTTCGCCGACTTCTCCGGGCCGCTGCTCGAGGCGATGTACGTGGGCCACCTGGCCATGCGGGCGGGCATCGGCAAGAAGGTCGAGTGGGACGCCCCCAACATGAAGTGCACCAACATGCCCGATCTGAACCAGTACGTCGGCCGCACGTACCGCAAGGGCTGGGAGGTGGTGTGAGCGGACGGCGCAACCTGTGACTTTGCGCGGTGGGTCTCCCGACCCACCGCGCGAACCGTGTGAATCGCGTGCCACGTCGAAGATCCGCCGTGGCGGAGCCGGTCTTGTCCGGCCGTGCGAACGGTCAGTGGCTCAACGCACGGCGGCTGCGGAGACCCGCCGCGCAAGTCATGCTTTCGCAACGGCGCGAAAGCATGGCACCCCACGGCGGCAGTACTTTCATATTCAACGAGCAACGTTGACGTACAACAGAACGCCTTTAGCAGGGGCGCAGCATGTTCAAACGGAAGTCGCTGCACAAGCTTGTGGAGGAGGCCAACGGCGAGGCGCACGGCCTCCGCCGGGCGCTCGGGGCGCTGAACCTCGTCAGTCTGGGCGTCGGCTGCATCATCGGCGCCGGCATCTTCGTGCTCACCGGCCAGGCCGCGGCCCAGTACGCCGGCCCCGGCATCGCGCTCTCGTTCGTCCTTTCGGCCGTGGCGTGCACCTTTGCCGGGCTCTGCTACGCCGAGTTCGCGTCGATGATCCCGATCTCCGGCAGTGCCTATACGTATGCCTACGCCACCATAGGCGAGTTCTTCGCCTGGATCATCGGGTGGGACCTCGTGCTGGAATACCTCTTCGGCGCTTCCACGGTCGCCGTCGGCTGGAGCGGCTACGTCGTCAGTTTCCTCCGCGATTTCCACATCCAGCTCCCGCCGGAGCTGACGGCCGCGTCGCTCACGTCGCTCATCCCGCTCGACGGCGGCTGGGTCCAGGCCACGCCGGCGCTTGTGGCGGAACTGGCCACCAAGGGCATCGATGCCGCCGCCCTGCCGCACGTTACGGCGATCGCGAATCTGCCGGCGATGTTCATCATTGCCGCCATGACGACCCTGCTGGTGGTGGGCATTCGCGAGTCCGCCGGGTTCAACAACGTGATCGTCGCGATCAAGCTGTGCGTGATCGTCCTCTTCATCATCTTCGGATTCTCCTACGTACATGCGGCCAACTGGACGCCGTTCGTGCCCGAGAACACGGGTACGTTCGGCCAGTTCGGCTGGAGCGGTATCCTGCGCGGATCGGGGGTGATCTTCTTCGCCTACATCGGTTTCGACGCGGTCTCGACCGCCGCCCAGGAGGCGAAGAACCCGCGCCGCGACATGCCCATCGGCATCCTCGGGTCGCTGGCCCTTTGCTCGGTCCTGTACGTGCTGGTGTCGCTGGTGATGACCGGCATGGTCAAGTACACGAGCCTCTCGGTGCCCGATCCGATCGCGGTGGCGGTGAACGCCGCCGGCGACGGCCTGTTCTGGCTGCGCCCGTTCATCAAGATCGGGGCCGTGGCGGGCCTGACGTCGGTCGTGCTCGTGCTGCTCATGGGCCAGCCGCGCATCTTCTTCGCGATGTCGCACGACGGCCTGCTGCCCAAAGTGTTCGCCAAGACCCACCCGCGCTTTAAGACGCCCTACGTCACGACCCTCGTCACGGGCACGGTAGCCATGATCGTCGCGGGCACCTTCCCGATTCAGATGCTGGGCGAGCTGGTTTCGATCGGCACGCTCTTGGCGTTCGTGATCGTGTGCGTGGGCGTGCTGGTGCTGCGCTACAGGCATCCGGAGTTCCCCCGCGCGTTCAAGACGCCGTGGGTGCCCGTGGTGCCGATTCTGGGCGCGGTCCTTGCCCTGGCCCAGATGGCCGGCCTGCCGCTGGACACCTGGCTGCGCCTGCTCGTCTGGATGGCCATCGGCTTCATCATCTACTTCGGCTACGGCCACTGGCACAGCCGGCTGCATTTGCAGAAGATGGCGGGGACGCCGGGGTAGGAGTAGCGCCGTGAATGGCAGCCGATCGGCATCGTGGTGGGTCTTTCGCCGACCAGCCTCGTAGAGGCGGTTTCCTTAGCCCAGGGCGATGACCTGGTCGAGCCTTGGGTAATCGCGGCCACCGTCAGGGCCAAGCCCCGGTAGGGGCGCTTTGGCGAACGATTAGCATAGGGAAGCGGCCAATTACTTCTTGCATCTATCGGTGTAGTGTGATGCAATCAGCGGGCCGAAATGGATTGAATGTTGCTTGTGAAATCTCAGATAGGAAGGGCGCATCATGGCCACAACCAGGCACACCCCGAAAGAAATCGAAGAACTGTATGATAGCATACCGCGGGTGACGCAGGAGCGAAGTGACTTCCTGCTTCCTCAGATCGTAGATTTTGTGCAGACGAAGAAGTGGATAAACATTAGGCCCGAGTACCAGCGCCGCCTCGTCTGGGATAGGAAGAAGAAATCCCGCCTGATAGAATCTTTGCTTATGAACGTGCCCGTTCCTCCAATCTTTATATATGAGCATGAACTGAGCCGCTATGAGATTATGGATGGCCAGCAACGGGTCAACGCGATTCTTGAATTTTACGACAATGACTTGAAACTGACCGGCCTGGAAACCTGGTCGGCCCTCAACGGATTGACACGGCGCGGCTGCCCAGACAAGATTTTACGGGGACTGGACCGGCGTAGGCTTTCTGCAACTGTGCTCTTAGCGGAAAGCGCCGACGGATCGCCTGAGTCGGCGCACCGCATAAGGCGCGAAGTATTCGAGCGTCTGAACACCGGCGGACAAAGGCTGAATGCTCAGGAATTGCGAAACTCGCAGTACGGCGGATCATTCAATCAACTTCTCATAGACTTGGCAGGAAACACCTTGTTTGATGAAATATGGGAGATTCCCCCGTACGAAAAGCATTACAACCGAGAGACGGGCCAAATTGGCTCGGAACTGGCGAAGAATGATCTCTTCAGTCGCATGATCGACTGCGAAATTGTCCTGCGATTCTTTGCCTTTCGTGATGCGTCCAACATTCGCGGATCGGTAAAGGACACCCTGGACCGGTGTATGGAGTTTAACCAGGAAGCCGGACAAGAGAAGATTAAAAGAATGCGGGACGATTTTGTCTGCGCACTTGAGACGTCTCATGCCATCTTTGGCAGTAATGTGTTCAAGATTAAGAATATTAAGAATCGCAAACCCAGGTGGCAGCATTCTCGGCCACTCTTCGATGCTGTAATGGTAAGCGTGCATCAGTTGCGAGACCACGGTCAGGCCCTTCGCGATGCAAGACATAATGTCGTCAACGCACTCAATAAGGAACTGGAGGATGAGTCCTCGTACGAGGTGATCGTGGGACGTCCTAATACGGCTGCTGCCGTGAAGAAAAGAATCGCTCTGGTTCACGGAATTCTAAAAGGGGCGTTTCATGGCCGAAAACGTTCTTGAGGGTGCGTATGACGAGTTGCGAGCGGCGGCAGCGGAAATCGAAGCGAACGCCGCGTTTGTGGAATTGGCCACCTCGTTGCGACCTCGCATGGGGCGATACTTAGCGTGGGATCGATTGCTTGATCCGGACAGGACGCTGGTTACGCAATTCATGGGTTTAAGCTGCAATGTGCCAGTTAGCTATGAAGGTTTATATCTACGGCTTGTTGCGTCGTTCGAGGCATTCGTCCGCAGGGCAGTCAGGGACTCAGTGCATTCTCTTAACGGGTCCAAGATTTGCTTTGCCAACCTGAGGGAAGTAATACGCAATCGCAATAGGCATTGCGTAGGTCGAGCCTTAGCGACGGTGTACGAGCCTGTGGACTTCCTGCAGTTAGATTTTGATCGCCTCTGTGTTGAAGTGGGAACTTGTGTTCCTAGTGCCCCGAGCGTAACTCTTAGCGCGGACGCCTTCGCGATGGCTGTTGGCAGTGCATCTGTAGATCGCATCGAGGGTGCATTCAAACTCTTAGGCAAGGACCTTCAGTGGGACGAACTGGGACACAGCGAGGACCTAAAGAAGGCTCTCGGAACAAAGAAGCCTCGGGATACCGCGAACGCTGCTAAAGGGCGCATCGGGGAAATACAGATACGCCGAAATGCCTTTGCACACACAGGGGTTGGTGCCGGCGCCATTTCCGCGGAAGACATTAGAGCGACGGCTCTGTTCCTGGTGGCATTAGCTTGTGAATTGAAACGGCAATTGGAGACCCATGTGGTAGCGTTGTGTAAGGTGTAGGGGGGGTATTCCGTGGCCAGTATACCAGTTAATCCCGACGACTGCTGTTTGCCACACGAACGCTCTTTCGGGACTGTCGTTGGGAAGAACGCTCCGTGGGGGCGGTAAGGCGTAAGGTACACGGCCAGGCAAGGCCGGCCGTGGCACACGATTCGGCTGATCGCGGCGGTGCATTACAACACGCGGATCGTTTACACGCTGATGATCCTGACGCACAAGTGTGTAGGGTGGGTCCTTGGACCCACGCGTCGAAAGAGCAAAGACAACGACCGCGTGGGTGCAAAGCACCCACCCTACGTTTTCGACTTTCACAACGGCGCGAAAGCATGGCACCCCCAAGCCGCCGCGCATCGTCTCCCCGAATCGGTCAGATCTGCGAATAGTCCGTCGGCTTCAGGATCAGGTTCGTGATGTGCGACACGGTGTCCTTGTACTTCGGATCGTTCTTGAGCTTGGTCCAATCCGGGTCCTTCTGGAACTTGTCCCAGCCGGCCTTCTGGGCGGCCTCATCGGCGAAGCCCAGCATGTAGCTCAGGTTGGGCATGATGCTGCCGGCCAGGTTCTGGCCGAAGAAGACCCAACCCATGCCCGCGCGGCGGAAGATGGCCAGTTCGCTGCCGTTGAACATCTCGAGCTTCAGCCGCGCGCGCTCCTCGCAATGGCTCTCATACAGGCGCAGTTGGAAGAGGCGGTCCGGCTTTTTCTCGACCGGCACCTCCATCTTCGGGGCCTGCTCGAAGGCGAGCATCAGGCTCGTCTCGATGCGCGTGTAAATCGGGGCGTCCTTGGGCGTTTCGAGGAACGCGGCGCCGGCCTTCTGGTACTCGGCGTCGGCCCACAGGCGCGACTGGGCCGTCACGAAGCACTCGCACGTCTTGTGCGCGAGGAGGACGTACAGGTCGGCCGTCGAGCCGTCGGCGAACCCGAAGACGCCCACCGGCTTCATGCCGATGCGGTTCCAGGCGGGGATGGCCACGTCGCCGAGGAACTTGTCGAGCCGCTCGCGCATGGCTCCCTTCTCGCACTTGTAGAGCCTGAGCTCGAGGAGTTCCCTGGCGGCCGCGCCGCCCTCCGCTGCACGAGTGGCCTCGGTCATCGCCGCCAGCGCTGCTGCGCCGCCTAGGCAAGCCGTTCCCATCAGTTCACGTCGCCGCATGACATAGTCTCCTTTAGAAGGTTGCCGGCGCACCGCCGCCGGACGGGTTTCCAAAACCACGATACCGCGGAATTCGGGGGAAGCAATGCGATTCTTTGGCTGGGGCGGTTTTCGGGCCAATCGCGCTTCTATCGTTCGGATTCACCGCAGAGGCCGCTGAGAACGCAGAGAAAACGGAAGACAAACGGATTCACCGCAGAAGCCGCGGAGAACGCAGAGAAAAACAGAAAAGACTTAGAGATAGGTAAAACAAAAAAGAATCCAAAGAACAGAAGAATCCGTCTTTCTATGCGTTCTTGCGGTTCGATTTTTATCCGTCGGCCTCTTTTGTTTTTCACCAATCCGTAAGTCGTTTCCGTTTTTCTCCGCGTTCTTTGCGTGCTCTGCGGTTCAATCTTTATCCGTCGGCCTCGTTTGTTTTTCACCAATCCGTAAGTCGTTTCTGTTTTTCTCTGCGTTCTTTGCGTCTCTGCGGTGAATCCGTTGCCGTTTTTCTCCGCGGTCTCCGCGGTTAATCCGTTGCCTCTTGAATCTTTGCGTTTTTTGCGGTTCAATGAAGTGGCGTAGTAGCAATAGCACCCCCGTTCTGGTTGGAA
The DNA here is from genome assembly GCA_003170085.1 of Planctomycetia bacterium. Classification (GTDB taxonomy): domain Bacteria; phylum Planctomycetota; class Phycisphaerae; order FEN-1346; family FEN-1346; genus FEN-1346. The sequence goes on from PMZT01000054.1 coordinate 9,984, forward strand.
TTCGACGATGAAGCACCCTGGAAAGCAGGCGAGGAGGCATCGATGAAGACCGCTCTGGCGCTCGTGGCAGCCGTTCTGGCCCTTCCCCTGGCGTCCGGCTGCGTTGAGACTGAGACGCGGTCGCCGGAGGTGGAATCGCGTGGATATATCTACTATTTGGATGGAGCCGGCGGGGGCAGTGCCCTCGTGAACTGGGGCGGCGGCGTGCGGGAGGGCCTGCTGGCGGCCGGCTATCCCGGCCAGTGCGACATGTTCAACTGGGGGACCGGCCTGGGCGCCATCGCCGACCAGGACGCCGGCGTCGATTACAAGCGCCAGAAGGCGGCCGAACTGGCCGGCCTCATCCAGACCCATCGGAAGCAGAACCCGGATGCCCCCATCGGCCTGATCGGCCTGTCGGCGGGAACGGCCCTGACGGTCTTCACCGTGGAGGCGCTGCCGGAGGATTGCCCCGTCGATACGGTGGTGCTGCTGGGGGCGACGATCGGGGCCGACCATGACCTCACGCAAGCCCTGCGCCACGTGCGGAACAAGCTTTACGTTTTCACTTCCCAGAGAGACGTTGTGATCGGGTTGATCGTTCCGTTCACCGGCACGGCCGACCGCAAGCCGGGCGCCGCGGCCGCGGGCGTCGCGGGCTTCTTTCTGCCGCGCGATGCGAGCGACGAGACGCGCAAACTCTACGCCGAGCGTCTCGTCACGATCCCCTGGACCGCGGAATTTGAGCGCGACGGCAACTACGGCAGGCACCTTGACAACGTGAACAAGGATTTCATCCGGAATCACGTGGCGCCGCTGATGATGGGGGGCACGCCCCCGGCTGCGCGGGCCGCCGCTGCGCCGTGAGTGACGCGCGGTTGAGTACGGCGAAGGAAGAAAATGGCGGAGAGGCAGGGATTCGAACCCTGGGTACCCTTACGGGTACATACGCTTTCCAAGCGTACCCAATCGGCCGCTCTGGCACCTCTCCGCCCGTAGTGGCCACTTCGTGCGTCAGACGAGAGCATATCGCCCGCGCGGCGACCCGTCAAGCGGCGCCCGCTTTTCTCGGAGAAATTGATGCGGGCTGAAACGCGCAGGGTCGCGTCCCTGCGCGGCAATCGCGTGTCGGCAAAAAGCGGCTTGTTGGCCCTTGTATTGCCCAACGCGTGGACGTATACTTCACCGTTTCGCGGACCTGCGTAGGTCCAAAAGCCTCTGGGATAAGAGGGCGGCAAGTGGCCCGGCGTTCGGGCCTTCAACGGTCTTGCCGTGGACAGGCAACCGGTTTATCGAAACAAGAGGGACCATGCTTAAGAGCAAGATTACCCGCGAGTACGGCCTGAGTGAAACCGAAATCGACAAGGAAGTAGCCGCCGTTCTGGGCCAGAGCGCCGAACAGGGCGAAGGTCTCAAGCAACTCTACGAAGAATCCATGAAGGCGTTTGAAACCGGCAGCGTGGTCGCCGGCCGTGTCGTTCGCGTCGTCGGCAGCGATGCGATCATCGACGTGGGCTTCAAGAGCGAGGGCTCCGTGCCGCTCGAGGAGTTCGACGGCGCCGAGGTCAAGGTGGGGCAGCCGGTCGATGTCCTTCTGGAGGCCGTGGAGGACGAGACGGGCCTCGTGATCCTGTCGAAGCGCAAGGCCGACCG